>JBDHHX010000105.1:0-10775 GCA_039589155.1 Gemmatimonadota bacterium
GAACTCCAATTGCGATTCCGAAGTCCAACTTCGAACTTCCCACCAGCAAAAAGGCCCGGGCGTTGCTTGCCCGGGCCTTTTGCTGGTGGATTCCCAGAAGTCGTCAGTTGCCGCGCTGGATCTGCCGGATTCTGGCGTCGACGTTCAGCAACCAGCGGTCGCAGGCGTCGACAAGCTGAGGAACCTCGGGCCTGACGGAGCCGGCTCGCTGGAAGTGATCCTTTGCCGCGTTGAAGTTCCGCTGAGCGCGCTGCAACTGACTGATGCCGGCATCTTCGGGAGTCGCCTGGCGCTCACCGATCTGGTAGAGCGTATATCCCCAGAAGAACTCGACCTCCTGCCGGTTGGCGGCGGGCGCGAACTGGGCGGCGTACTGGAAGTCTGAGAGAGATCCGCTGAGCTCACCCGCCTGCCGTGCCGTAATGGCGCGGCTCCAGAAGAAGCGGAACACCTCGTCCTGCGAGGAGCTGCCGCTCTGAATGGCGGTATTGAAGTCGGCGAGTGCGCCTTCGGCATCACCGGCCTCGAGCTTGAGCTGGCCTCGTTTCAGGTAAGCGCGCGGGTAGGATGCATCGAGGGCGATGACCTGGTCGACGGCGGCGACAGCTTCGTCGTAGCGCTCGGCGCGTCCGAGGGCATCGGCGTAGAGCGACCAGAGGCGCGGGCTATCCGCGTGTGAGCCAAGGGCGCGGTCGGCGAACTCCAGGGCGTCATCTGTGCGACCGGCGAGTGTGAGCGCGGCGATCGTGTTCTCGATGATCCGCAGGTCGGTCTCCTCGCCCTTGATCTCGAGGATCTGGCCATAGGATTCGACAGCGATGTCGACGTAGCTGGAATCCACTGAAGAATACCTGAGCGAGTAGTCGCCGAGGAACTGGAGCAGGTCGACGTCGTTTGGCGTGAACTCGAGGCCGGCCTGGATGATCACGATAGCCTCGCTCATCAGATCGGCACGAGCCAGGTCGTCGGCGACCTTGAGCCGAATCGGCACGTTGGCCGGATCGAGCTCCAGGTACTGGGTATAAAGGTCACTCGCCTTACCCGCCTGGCCCATCTGCGAGTAGATGTACGCCGCGTTCTGCATGGCGTCACGATGACCGGGCGAGTTCTCGAGCACGCCTTCGAAATAGGAGACGGCGGAATCCGCCCAGCCGTTGGTGCCCGTCATGCCCGATTCCGTCTCGGACTCGTACAGCTGGCGGAAGGCCATTCCCTTGTTGTACAGAGCCGGTATGCTCACCGGGTTGATATCGAGAGCCTCGTTGCAGTTGCGCAAGGCGTTCTCGGGCTGCTGGCTGCCGACGTACTCGGCACAGAAGGCGCGGGCGCGAACGAAACGAACCGCCTCCTCGAACGCGGACACCGAAGCATCGGCGATCTGATCCACCGAATCGTCGCTCTTGTCCCGAATCATCAACGGGGGCACGGCGACTTCGTCGCCCGTGGCCACATCGATGAAGCTCGCTTCTACATCAAAGGCGGCACCGGCCGCGGAGATAGTACCGTAGTAGACAACCTGAGCGCCCATCAGGTTACCGAGCTGACGCGCCTTGATCTTGGTCAGGTCCTCCTGTTTGACCTCGTAGCGCTTGAGCGCGTTCTTGTACTCCCGCTCGGCGATCGGGGCGTGCGTCGGGAAGTCTTCGAGACGTTCGCTCAACGCTCTCGATACCTTCTCACCGAATCTCTTGTCCAGCACGCTCGACTCGAGCGGCACGACCAGGACGCGGAAACGGCCGCCTGGCTCCTGTTGCAGTGCGGTCGCGGACAGCGCCTGGGAGTCCATAGACACGGACAGGATTATCAGGGCAGTCAACACCGCGAGCGCACGCATGGCCGCCTTTCCGGTTACAGCGATCCCATACTTCATGGGCCTTCTCTCACAGCTTAGGGTGCTACCATAAACGGGCGCTTGCCCGCGCTAGTTTTCGACCAGTTGTGAGTCCCAACGGGACCCGCAAATGGGCGCGCCTGGACTCGAACCAGGGGCCTCTGCCTTGTAAGGGCAGCGCTCTTGCCAACTGAGCTACGCGCCCCCTAGAAAACCCTGAGAGGGCGCAGCTTAAGCACCGTCTCCAAGGTAGTCAACCGCCGAGTCAGAGGATCAAGCCCAGCGGAATCAGCACCGCGTAGGCCGCCACCAGCAGTACCGGCGCCAAGACCGTGGAGAGGAACGGTGAGTCCGTCGCCAGGGCTACGTAGCCGACGACGATCAAGATCGCAGCCGTTCCCAGCAGTACCCAGTTCAACTGAGTGAACTGGAGCGCTCTGGGCTCGTTATCTGCTAACACTGATGTCCCTCTGCCCCTATGTGCCCAGCGGGCCGCTCGGCCCACGCTGACATCGAAATATTGGGATATGCTTTGGCATGAACGGCTACAAAGCTATCCCGATCGTTCTTCGGCGTCAATCACGCCATGATTGTGATCCCCCTCACCGTATTCCAGTGGTGGGTCCGCCTGCTGCTCAGCGGTCCGGGCTGCCTCTTCCATGGCCGCCAGCTTGATTCGGTTTCGCCTTTTCTTCCAATACCCCATAACGAGCAAAAGGATCGTCAGCAGGGTCCAGTACATGGCGGTCTGGCCGAGGACCAGCAGCCAGCCGAAACGGCTGGAGACATCCTGGCGCCAGAGGCGCTCGAATTGGCCGAGAGTGATGCCGTAGGTATTGCGGAGTGCCCGGTCCAGGTCGCCGTCAACGCGCCAGCGCTCGAGCAGGGCAGCGAAACCATCCGGACCACCGAGGCGGTGCAGGTATTCGACGACTGTATATGACAGGAGATAGGCATGCTCGGCGTTCAGCCGGTTGCGCGGGAAGTCGAGACTGAGCGATTGCAGCGATGGGAAGCGACCGAACAGGATGGCGACTCTGAGGGACCAGGCGTTCTCGGCCCGCCAGCTGCCTGCGGCGAACTGCGCGTACCCCTCGTGGAACCAACGGGGCGCGACGGGACCGAGGTAGCGTCCCAGCGCAACGTGTGCGATCTCGTGTCTCAGCACGGTGACCAGCTGGGCGCCGGACCGATAGTCGAAGGCAGGGAGCACGATGCGGTCGCCTTCAGGAAAAGCCAGGCCGGCGCTCCAGTCTGGCGCGCCCGGTGCCAGCGACTCGAAAGTGTCGCGATCCGGCGGCAGGAAGACTTCGATCTCTCCGGCGGTCAACACATCGGCGGGTAGACCGGGCATGGCGGGCACGGGCTGTACGGTGGTGGCGAGTGTTTCGGCCAACCGCTGCTGGCCCGGCCAGTGGCGAAAGACGAAGGGGCCGGCGCGGACCTCCTGTGAGAGGGCGGTGGACGACCCCAGGCTGATTGAGATAAGGAGTAGAAGTACGGCGGCAGTCAGTCGAGCAGAGGCTGCCCCCCGGATTCCGCCGCTCGGGCGGCCTCGTTGCAGCGGGTAGCCCAAAAGTCGCCCTGATTGGCGACTGCCCCATCTTTCCAGGCAGAGATTGCGTCCGCCTTGCGCTGCAGCAAGTACCGCGTACGACCGAGCTGGAAGAAGGCCTCGCTCATGCGGGGATTGAGTGTGACCGTGCTCTGGAAGAACGTCTCGGCATCGGCGTACATCTCGCGAGCCATGTAGACCAGCCCCAGGTAGTAGTTCCCGTAGAGCACGGCTCCTGGATCGGATTCGCCGTGGATGACCTTCGACAGATGCTCGATCGCTTCGCCGTAGATCCCCTTCTTCAGACAGATGTATCCCAGATTGACCCGGGTCAAGATATCGCCCGGGTTCACTACCTGGAGTTGCTGGTAGGTAGCCAGCGCGTCGTCGTAATCCTGGGATACGGTTTGCGCCCATCCCAGTGAGGATAGGGCTTCGGCGTCGCTCGGCGCCAGACTGAGCGCTCTCTGCAGCATGTCCTTAGCGCTGTCATAATCGCCATCCTCGATGTAAGTCCAGCCCTTATGGATTAGCTCACTCAGCTCGCCGGTCCTCTGCGTCGGTGGCGTCGGCGCAAGTCCTTCGGAAGCGGCAGCCGACGTTTCGAGGTCGAGACCGTATCTGTCTACCAGTCCTCGTAGTCCTTCTTGCAGCTCCGCGAGCTGCGCGCCGGCGACTTCGACCTGCTGGTAGAGACGGGCCACGGCCGCTCCGAGCTGGGCTCTCTGAACAGCCGTATCAGCGCACTTGAGCGCCTCGTTCAGCTCGCGATAGCGGGCCAACTGCCGTGCCAGAAGATCCGTCTTTCTCAATTTCCGTCTTTCTTCGAGCGACGCGTCGTACTCTTCTTCTTTTTCGACTTGGGAGCGGTCTTCTTCTTGCCCGACCCGTTCGCCCCCTTGATCATCTTCTCGAGGGCAATCTTCTCCTTCGAAGAGAGGATCTCATCCAGGTTCAGCAGGATTATTAGTCGTTGGTCGTCCTGTGCGATCCCTTCTAAGTATCGGCCGGCGAGCCCCCTGAAGAATTCGGGAGCGGCACTTATCGAATCCAGCGGCAACTCTACGACGCCGGGCACATCGTCGACGACCAGCGCGACTTTCTGGTCATCGGTCGCCACTATCAGCAATCTCCCAACATCGCCGCTGGCGCGCTCCGGGAGGCTGAATCGCTTGCGCATATCGATGACCGGGATCACCGCGTCCCTGATACCGACGATGCCTTCGACGAAGTCTGGCGCTTTGGGCACCGAACGCACGTCGGTCGACTTGAGAACTTCGAACACCTTCATAACGTCGATGGCGAACTCGTCATCGCACACCCGAAACGCCACCACCTGTCTCGAGGCGGGTGCTGCCTGATGCTCCTCCATTGCTCCCCCTTCGTCGCCCAGCAGATTCGCCTCCGAGCCGAGCAAGAGAGCCGGATCGAGATAGCGGACCAGCTCTCCGTTCAACTCCAATAGCTTCTCAGAGCCCGCTCCGTCCCGCGCGCGCCCCGCGTCGGCGGAAACGACTCCGCCCAGTTCCTGTACCCGAAGCCCGAGCCGGCCGCGGCCCCGGCCCAGTACAAGCAGTACCGAGCTCTCCGCGTCGGCGGCCACCGCCCCCGCGCCAGGCAGCGTGCCGGCCAGCTCGATCACCGGGACCCAGCGCCCGCGCACCCTGGTGAGGCCCGGTCCCCTGCCCTCGTCTGCGAGCACCTCGTGCGCGATCGGCCCGATCTCGATCACTTCCGCCACCATGTCCGCGGGCAGCGCGTACAATGATTCCCCGACCCGGAACGTGACCAGGTTATCCACTCGATCTCCGCGACGTGGAAACGATGGCGTTCAGCGACTCGACGATGGCGTCCGGGATCTCCTCCAGCGGTACGACCTGTTCCACCCCACCCTGCTCCACTGCTTTGGCCGGCATACCGTAGACGACGCTACTCGCCTGGTCCTGGGCCATCGTGCGGCCACTGGCGGCGCGGATGGCGGCCAAGCCATCGGCCCCGTCACGGCCCATGCCGGTCAACACTACGCCAACGCAACGCTTGCCGAAGACGGCCGCTACCGTTGGGAAGAGCGCATCGGCTGCGGGCCGCGTGCCGCAAATCAACTCGCGCTGATCCAGAGCGAGCCTCACTTCTCCCTCGACACGCCGGACCCGCATGTGGAAGTCGCCCGGCGCCAGCCAGATCCGGTTCGGAGTCACCGGCTCGCCACCGCTGGCCTCCCTGACGGTCATTGCGCAGATCTCATCCAGTCGAGCTGCCAGCGTCGACGTAAACCCGGGTGGCATGTGCTGAACCACCAGTACGGTGGCCCCCAGCTTGGCTGGCAGCGCGCCACAGATATAGGAGAGTGCCCTGGGACCGCCGGTGGAGGCGGCGATGGCGACGACGGTGCCCTCGGCCTCCGCGGCCGGCTCCACCGGCCTGATCACGAGGTCGCGTCTCTCGCGCAGCAGCGCCTCGAGGTCGGCGGCAACGGCCGCCTCCAGGGCCTCGAATAAGCGGCCCTCCACTCTAGCGACGTCGAACGAGATCGGTCCCGAAGGCTTGGCGACGAACTCGACAGCTCCCAACTCGAGGGCGCGCAGAGCGGCTTCGGTGCCGACGCTTGTGTAAGCCGATAGTACCACGATCGGCCGTGGTCGGGATGCCGTCACGCGCTCGAGGACGCCGAAGCCATCAAGGCGTGGCATCTCGATGTCGAGCGTGACGACGTCGGGGTCGTGCGCTTCGATCATGCGAAGCGCTTCCTCGCCATCGGCTGCGGTCGCGATCACCTCGTAGCCCGGGAACCGCCCGATCATGTCCGAGATCATCCGTCTCATGAACACGCTGTCGTCGACCACGAGCACGGAACACGTTGGGCCCCCAGCCGAATCAGATCTCGACATGCTCTCTTCCATGTGCCGTCACTCGGACCCGCCCGTCGCTCAGTTTGAAGAAGACCGAGCGACCATAGTCGCCGCCGACGTCCTCACCCACTACGGGTATGCCGCCGCTTGCCAAGACCGTGCGGACAGCCGAGATGTTGCGCTCCCCTATGTTCGGCTCGTTCTTGGGCAGCAGCTCCTGAAACATGCTGGCGCCGCCGACGATGCGCGCCGTCAGCCTTCCCCGGAGTGCACCAGCCGCAACGACTTCCTCGACCAGCCCGGGGATCGCCGTCGTCGCGTATCGCCAGCGCCGCGCCGAGTGCTCGTTGTACGAGGGGTCGGGGAGCAGAATGTGCGCCATCCCTCCAACCTGGGCGCCACCGTCGTAGAGGACGACGATGACGCAGGAACCGATGCCGAGGACGGCGAACATTCCCTCCGCTTTTCCGACCCGGCGTTCGCCAGCGGCGACGAAGTACTTCATTTCTTGCGGTAAACCCGTTCGCGGGCATTGACGACGTCGAAATTCTGTCGCACGTCAGTTGACAGCATCTCGACGCGACCCAGCACCAGATAGCCGTCGGGTCGCAGCGAATCGACAAACGTGTTGAACACCCGCTTCTGCGCGTCGCGGTCCAGGTAGATGAGAAGGTTGCGGCAGAGGATCAGGTCGGCCTCGAAGTCCGGCGGCCCGGCCAGTATGTCCCGTTGGCGGAATTCAACCAGCCGCGGGATCGGGTCCTTAAGACGACACACCTCCTCAACCTCGAACCAACGACGCTTGACGTCCTCAGGAGTATCGTCTAGCGCCGCGACGGGATACTCGGCGGCCCGCGCTGTCTCGAGGCTCTGCTCGTCGATGTCCGTACCCACGATCTGGATTCCATTCCAGTCGCTGCCCATGGTACGAGACATCCGCTCCCACGTCAGAATCGCCAGGCTATAGGCTTCTTCTCCGGCCGCCGCGCCGGCGCTCCACATGAGCAACGGGCCTTCGCGTTGCAGCAGCTCGGGAAGGACCTCATCGCGGATGACCTGCCAGGTCTCCGGGTTGCGGAAGAACTTGCTGACATTGATGGTAAGGACACGCAGAAGCCGGTCGTACTCGGCGGAATCTTCCTCCAGCAGCGCGGAATAAGCTTCGACGTCGGTGACATCGCGAGCCCGCATGCGGACGGCGACGCGACGCCGCAAGCATCTCTGGCGATAGTAGCTTCCCTGGAAGCCGCGCTCGCGCTCGAGCCTCGAGAACAGGGCCGCGAAGGCCGCGTCGTCACTGCTCACCGTTTGCGTCCCTCACGAATTCCAAGTTGGTTCGCACAACCTCGTTGCTCGGATTGAGCTCCAGCGCCCGCATCCACATGTCCACCGCCTTCTCGCGGTCGCGGCTTTTGTAGTACACGTTTCCCAGCTTCGCGTAGATATCGTCACCAAGGTCGGGGTTCACTCGCAGCGCCCGCTCGTACGCCTCCGCTGCCTCATCGTAAAGACCGTCGCGATACAGCAGGTCGCCGAGGTTCTTCGAGGCTTGCGGGATGTTGGGATCGTGCTCGAACGATTTCTCGTACAGCGCCCGCGCTCGATCACCTTCGCCTTTGCGCTCCATTATCACGCCGGCGTTGTTGGTCAACGCCGCCGAACCGGGGTGCTGCTCCAGCCCCTCCTCCACGAAACGCGCCGCTGCCTCGAGATCCGCCGACATCGCTTCCGCCAAAGCCCGCGTCGAGAAGTAGAGCGGCGTCCGCTTGTCGCCGACCTGTTCGCCATACTCGTCGAGCGTCGTCTTCGCTGCGGCCGGGTCGCCGAGTTTTAGCTGGAGCAAGGCCTTCGAGAGGTGTAGCTTCGGGTTGCCTCTCGACTTCTGCAAACCTTCGTCGAGGAGCGCGAGCGCTTCCATCGCCTTGTCCTGGCCGGCCAGCACGTGTGCCAGGTTGTTGAAGACAGCCGCTTGTGTACCCCCCTTGTCGAGCACCTCCCTGAACTTGGACTCCGCAGCAGCCATGTCACCGCGGCGAAATGCGATGAGGCCGAGGTAGAACTCAGCGTCCAGGGCGTGCGGCTCGAGCTCCTGGACCTGCTTGAGCTCGCGAACAGCCTCCTCGAACATCGACGTCTTGTAAAAGGCGACACCCAGGTTGCGGTGCTCATCGACCCGCGCTCGCGCCTCGGCACGCGGGCTCTGTCGCTCGCGTCGCCCGCTCCTTCGTACCAAGCCCGCGGTCGCCAGCCCGTAGAGCGCTTTGCCGACCTCGAATTCCCCGAGCGCCGAATCCTCGATGATCTCCCACGCCGAGTGCTTGCCATCGAGGTACGGCAGGATCTTCTCCTGCTCGGTCGTCAGGTTCAGCGAAGAGATAGTGGCTGACTTCTCGGGGTCGAGCGAGAAGATGATCTCCAGCGACTGGATCTTCTTCTCGATCTGGCTCCACTCGTCCACCCGCCGGGCGCCTTCGAGAAGAAGGCTCTCGGGGTCGATGGAGACGACGATCTCCTCTCGCTCCGGACGCTGACCCGGCTCGAAGTAGAACGTCCCCTGATTCCAGGTGAACAGGTGATAGACGGCCTCCTCGATCTGATGGCGGACGTACTTCTTGAGTATCGCCTCGTCGATGGCGCCGCTGTCCCGCAAGATCTCTCCCAAGCGGCGCCCGTCGCGCGTCTGGCTCTGTTCCTCGATTGCCGCTTCAAGCTGTTCGTGGGTGATTACGTTCTCGCGCACGAAGATGTCGCCGAGCCTGTCCCGCCGGTTCAGCAACGAGGCGTAGGTGATGCGGCCCTCTTCGAAGTAGATGTAGCCGAAGCTCTGGCGATCGGTGACCGACAGGCAACCCGTTTTGCCTCCCATGGTCAGCAACTGAAGGACGTCAGGGAGGCTGGCCTCTTTAAGGCTACCCTTAATTGCCATCGTCCCAACCCTCGATCAGTTGCTCTTCGGTCACCGGCCAGTCCCAGATCACCTTCTCACGGTCGTTGAAGAAGTCGTCGACGGCGAGATTTGTGCGGCGCACATCGGAGAGCAAGCTCTTGAACTCCTCCAGCCGGTCAGGGTCGTTGAGGCCGCCGTCGCCCGGCGACTCTTCGCCGAGTCGCGTTAGTTCCTCCTCGATTGCCTTGAGAGTCGCCACGTCGCGCTCGTACGCAGCCACGACTTGCTCGGCATCGACCGCTTCTTCACGGTCGAGAAAAGACTCGAGCCTCTTGGTGACATAGCCATCCGACTCCCATTTGAGGATCGCCCTGGCCAGGTCTTCTCTCCACTTCGGCGCACCCAACGCCTCCTCTACGGCAACCGATACGTCGCTCAAGAAGTCCTCGAACTCGGCGCCGGTGCGATTGGCTTCCTCGCTGAGCCAAGGGAGATCGGGGTCGGCAACGACGTCGGTCAGCAAGCGGTCGACTTCATCGGCGGTGATGTCCCGTTTCTCGGCCCTCTGCGCGGCGAGCACGCGGTTCAGAGCGCCCTTGAGCTGGCGAACATTTTCGATAGCCAGGCGGGCGACGGCATCCACGACCTCCGCCCGCAGTGACGCATCGAGCGCGGCGAGGCGCAGCTCGAGGATCGATCGTCTGGTCTCCAGGTTCGGTTTGCCAACGTCGACTACGAGGCCACCGCTGAAACGCGACAACAGGCGATCGTCCAGCTCACCCAATTCGAGAGGCGGACGGTCGCAAGCCAACACCACCTGCTTTCCGTCCATGAGCAGTTGATCCAACAAGTGGAAGAGGACCTGATGGCTCTCGCTCTTCGGCCCGAGGAACTGCAGGTCGTCGATGAGCAAGATGTCGGTGCCCTTCAACTTCTCATCTGTGTCGTCGTCGGCCTTCAGCTGCCGAACGAGTTGCTCCAACGGCGTATAGATGACGTCAACGCCGTCACTCATCTCGCCGGCTCTGTTGGCGATGGCGACGAGCAGGTGAGTCTTGCCCAGTCCGGTATCGCCATAGATAAAGAGCGGGTTGTAGGTGGATCCCGGCGACTCAGCCGACGTGCGCGCCGCTTCCCAGGCCAACCGGTTCTCCGGTCCGACGACGAAACTGTCGAACGTCAGCTTGGGATCAACGGAGACTGTCACGCTTGGCCTCCTGCGAGTCAGGCATCTCCGCCGGGATTTCAAGCTTGCCGGCCAATTTCTTGAGCACGCCTTCGCTTGCTGATCTCAACGTATCGAACACACCCTCGCCGAGCAGGGCCGACGCGGCGTAGCTCGACACGTTGCGGAAATTGATCTCCTCCTCCAGCT
Source organism: Gemmatimonadota bacterium (assembly GCA_039589155.1). Taxonomy (GTDB): domain Bacteria; phylum Gemmatimonadota; class Gemmatimonadetes; order Palauibacterales; family KS3-K002; genus Kutchimonas. The sequence goes on from JBDHHX010000105.1 coordinate 10,498, forward strand.
CCTCGATACTGAACACGTTGGGGAGGTCTCGCTTGTTGTACTGAATCACGACCGGGATGTCGCGTATGTCGATGCCGTGCTCGAGCAGGTTCTCGTGCAAGTTGCGGTACGACTCGAGCGAGGCGTCGATCTGTGACTTCTGACTGTCGGCGACGAAGACGACGCCGTCGGCGCCCTGGAGGACGAGTTTGCGGGTGGCGTTGTAGTAGACCTGGCCGGGCACTGTATAGAGCTGGAAGCGGGTAGTGAAGCCGGAGATCTGTCCCAATTCCAGCGGC
>JBDHHX010000106.1:0-10703 GCA_039589155.1 Gemmatimonadota bacterium
CTCAACCAGCTGCTCGTCGAGATGGATGGCTTCGAGTCGAACGAAGGCGTCATCCTCATCGCCGCCACCAACCGGCCGGACGTTCTGGACCCGGCACTGCTGCGGCCCGGCCGCTTCGACCGCCAGATCGTGGTCGACGCGCCTGACGTGAAGGGACGCGAGGGGATTCTCAAAGTCCACACTCGAAAGATCCCGCTGGCCGACGATGTCGACCTGAAGAAGCTGGCCAAGGCGACACCGGGGATGAGCGGCGCCGATCTGGCCAACATGGTCAATGAGGCGGCGTTGCTGGCCGCCCGCCGGGACAAGGACCGGGTCGAGATGACCGACTTGGAAGAGGCGAAGGACAGGGTCCTGCTGGGTGCCGAACGACGTAGCATGGTGATCAGTGATGAGGAGCGCCGGCTGACCGCCTACCACGAGGCGGGTCACGCGGTGGCCGCCTACAACACGCCGGATTGCGATCCACTACACAAGGTCACCATCGTGCCCCGCGGTCGGGCTCTTGGTCTGACCTTCTCCATGCCGGAGGACGACCGGCACAACTACTCGATGCAATACCTGAAGGCGCAACTTGTGTATGCCTTCGGTGGCCGCGTCGCTGAGGAGTTGGTCTTCGGGGCGGAGAAGATCACCACCGGAGCCGGAAACGACATCGAACGAGCCACGGCCCTGGCGCGGCGAATGATCACCGAATGGGGCATGTCCGAGAAGGTTGGACCGATGAACATCGGGGACAGGGGAGACGAGATATTCCTGGGCCGCGAGATCATCGAGCGCCGCGACGTCAGCGAGTTGATGTCTCAGGTGGTGGATACCGAAGTCCGTGTATTCCTCGACGATGCCTATGAGTCAGCCTCTCGTGTCATCAAGGACAACGTCGACAAGCTGCACGTGCTCGCCAACGCTTTGTTGGAGCGCGAGACCCTCGACTCAGAAGAGATCCAGAGCCTCTTCGACGGGAAGGAATTGCCCCCGCTTCCCGATGAGAGATCGAAGGATGGTAAGGAAACCGGGAAGGTCGGCAACGGCAGCCCGGTGAGCGGACCGCCTGCGGAAGGCGACGACGCCGAGAAGGCGCTCGAGCCGGTAGCGCCGGCGGAGCGCTCGAAGGGAGAAGCGACGAAGCCCAGGACATCGCGATGAGCGCCGAGCAGATGGCGGGCCGGATTGACGCCATCGCTCGCGAGGCCAGAGGCGACGGAGCGTGGCGCACATCGCGCCGCACGATCAGCCTCGAGAATCCGGTGTTGATGGGCGTCCTGAACATCACGCCGGATTCTTTTTCCGACGGCGGTCGCTTCTACGAGCCAGATTCCGCGTTGCGACGGATCGACGAGCTCCAGCGCCAGGGCGCCGACGTGGTCGACATAGGTGGCGAGTCAACCCGGCCAGGCTCCGAGTCCGTCACCGCGGATGAGGAGTTGCGCCGGGTGATGCCAGCCGTCGAGGCCGCGGTCGAGAGATTCGATTTGCCGGTCTCGGTCGATACGACCAAGGCGGAAGTGGCGCGGGTCGCACTCGACGCCGGTGCTGAGGTCATCAACGATATCTCGGGCCTGCGTTTCGATACCGAGCTCGCTTCGTTGGCCGCCAGGTCAGGCGCCGGTCTGGTCCTCATGCACATCCGTGGCCGGCCGCGGACCATGCAACAGGACATTCACTACGATGACCTGTTGGGAGAGATCGCGGCGGAGCTCAAGGAATCGGTGGACCGCGCGCTCGCGGCAGGCTGTGAGCGAGAGCGGATCGCGATTGATCCCGGGATCGGGTTCGGTAAGACGGCGGAGCAGAACCTGGTGTTGATCGACCGGCTGGACCGGTTCCGGGAGCTGGGTTTCCCGATCCTTGTCGGGCCTTCACGCAAGTCTTTTATCGGGAAGACTCTGGGGCTCGACGTCGACGATCGGCTGGAGGCGACACTGGCAGCGTGCGTCATAGCGCTGATGAGAGGGGCCCGCATCTTTCGGGTCCACGATGTGGCGGCGGCGCGGCGCGCGCTGGACATGGCGGAGGCGATAATCAGGTAGAGCTGTGCAGAGCTTGATTGAGCGGATCAGTTTTCTCAGGCCCGACGTTTGGGACCTGTTCCAGATCGCGGTGGTGGCGTTCTTGTTCTACCGCCTGCTGCTGCTCTGGGCCGGTACCCGTGCGCTGCAGATGCTGGCTGGCCTCATCCTGGTCTTCGCCGCCTACGCGCTCGCCGAGATCCTGCAGCTCGAGCTGCTGCGCTACCTGCTGGGCTTCGTCTTCACTTACGGTGTCCTGGCGGCGATCATCATCTTTCAGCCCGAGTTGCGAGCCGCGCTCACCCGGCTGGGCCAGAACCGGTTCTGGCGCTACTTCTCGCGGCCGGAGCAGCGGTCGGAGACCCTCGAGGGTCTGGCTCAGGCCGTCGAGACGCTAGCCCGCAAGCGAATCGGCGCCATCTTCGCCGTCGAGCGCGATGTCGGTCTCGAGGAATACGCCCGCAAAGGTGCACCGGTGAACTCGCCGGCCTCGCCCGAGCTGCTCGAGGCCATCTTCACCCGCTACGGTCCGCTGCACGATGGTGCGGCCATCATTCGTGGCGCGAACATCCTGGCCGCGCGCTGCATTTTGCCCCTCACGCAGTTTCCGGTCACCGACCGGAGCCTCGGGACGCGACACCGGGCCGCCATCGGCCTCTCCGAGGAGACCGATGCCCTGGTCATTGTCGTTTCCGAGGAGACCGGCTCCATCTCGCTGGCCCAGCGCGGCCGGCTGGAGCGAAATGTCTCCGGCGAACGGCTTCGCGAGGCCCTGGGCGCCAAACCGCCGGGCCGGACCCAACTGGCCTCCGCCTCCGGGGCCGCCCAGCCAGCCACCTCAGGCGAGCTCAGTCTCGTTGACAGGAGCACTCCAGCATCTTAGTCTTTTCCTCAAGAATACCACATATTTCAGGGTAAACACGAGGAACAGCGAGGTCCCTCTTGCAGACGGAAGCCCAGTACGCTCTCCTTGAGCTCTTTAGGGATGGCGGCATCTTCATGTACTTCCTGGTGCTCTGCTCCTTGCTGGCACTGGGCGTCATGATCGCCAAGTTCTACCTGCTCTGGGTCGCCCACCGCGACAGCAAGGCTCTGCTGGAAGAGGTGGCGGTGAAAGGCAAAATACCGGAGGCCCTGAACTCGGTCATCGCGCTGGCCGACGAGACCCAGGGGCCGGTGGCGGCCATACTGTCGTCCGGCCTTCGCCGCGTCCGGGACGCGTCCGGAAGCGACAAGGACATCGAGAAGGCGGTCCAGACCACCGGCGCGATCGAGCTCGGCTTCCTCGAGCGCGGGATGGTGGTGCTGGCTACCATCGCCAACGTCGCCCCGATGCTGGGGTTCCTTGGGACAGTCGCCGGGATGATCACGGCGTTCGGCGCCGTGGCCGAGGCCGGTCAGATCGAGGCCTCCCTCGTCGCCGGCGGCATCAAGGTGGCGCTGATCACTACCGCCACCGGCCTGACCATCGCGATTCCCGTGAACATCGCCTACAACTTCTTCGTTACGCGCATCGACCGGTTGATTATCGACATGGACCGTGGAGCCGACATCGTGCTGGACATGTCGGGTCCCGGTGTCAAATAGTCGAGCGAGGACCTAACGCCATGGCGCTACTGAACAGAAAGAGCAGGGTAAGCGACGAGATCCCTACCGCCTCCATGGCGGATATCGCGTTCCTGCTCCTCATCTTCTTCCTGACCACCACGGTCTTCGAGGAAGAGAAAGGCTTGCCCATCGTGCTGCCCGAAGCGGCCGCCGAGCAGGTCGAGGTCTCGCAGAGCAACATCATTCACTTCCTCATCAACGAGGATGGATCGGTGATCATCCGTCGCGGCGAGAGCCAGGCGGAGCAGATCGTTGCCTCCAGCGAGATCGAGGGGATCATGAGGCAGGAGATCGCCGGTAACCCCGAGATCATCGCCGCGGTGAAGACGGCGCCCGACGCGCCCTACCGTCACATGGTCAGCGTGCTGGACGAGTTGCAGAAGGCCACGGCGCAGCGGATTTCTCTACAGATCTGGGAGAGGTAGCACTATGGCGGCGAAGGGCGGCCCGTTCGAGCGCAAGTCGAAGGTAGCGAGCGAAATCCCCACCGCTTCGATGGCGGACATCGCTTTCCTGCTTCTGATCTTCTTTATGGTCTCGACCACGTTCAGGCGCGAGCAGGATCGCCACCTCATCTTCCCCAAGGCCGGGGCAACTCAAACGATCGACGAGAGGCGCAAGAACATCCTGCACCTCTGGATCGAACCAGACGGCGGGGTGTATATAAACGATGCCTTCATTCCGATGGACATGGTGGCCGACGTGGTCATCCCCCTCTACCGGGATAGCGATCGCCGACTGCTGGTGTCCATCCGTGGTGATCGCGACGTGCCGTACCAGTACGTGAACGCGGTAACGGAGCAGCTTCGAGAAGCAAACGCCGTGCGGGTTTTCTTTCATACAGAAAAGGAAAGTCGCGTTGGGCGGGCGAGGAGGTAGACTGCCATGACAGAACAGACGGGCGCCGAACGGCACATTTACAATCTCACCGCCAACGACCGGTTCAAGAGGTCGGCGGGCCAGTGGTTGTACGGCGGCATCATCGTAGCCACCGTGTTCCACTTCAGCCTCTTCAAGTTCTTCCCCGAGCTGACCGCCTCCGATGTCAGCTTCGGCGTGAACGAATTCGAGGCGATTGAACTGCCGCCGGAAGTCGATATTCCGCCTCCACCCGAGCAGATCTCGCGGCCCGCTGTGCCTGTCGTGGCCGCCGCCGAGTTGGAAGAGGATATCACCATCGCGCCGACCACGTTCGAGGAAAACCCGGTCGAAAACCTGCCGCCTCCGCCATCCGACGCCAGCCGCTTGGGCGACCAGCCGGTGTTTACACCGTTCACCGTGCGGCCCGGGGTAAAGAATCGGCGCAACGCAGAACGGATCGTGTTGTCGCATTACCCGAGGCTGCTGAAGGACGCCGGGATCGGTGGTACCGTTGAGGTCTACGTCTTCATCGACGTCAACGGCAAGGTGCAAAACGCGACGGTGAACAAGAGCTCGGGGAATAGGACATTGGACGATGCCGCGCTGGCGGCGGCCCGCGAGATCACCTTCACGCCTGCCCTCAACAGGGACAAGACGGTACCCGTCTGGATCTCGATTCCGATCACCTTCGGCGTGGGGTAACGGGCAGCAACCTGGCTCTTTCCGGGCCCGGCGCGCGCTTTGCAGCGTGTCGGGCCCTTCTTCTTGCCTTGAAATGCCTGATCCGTCCGCGTAACTTTGCTTGATTATGTATCTTGAGCGACTCCAGCGCGCTCTGCCCGACGTCAAACGGCGCATCGAGCGAGCCGTCGAGCGTGCCGGTCGCTCGGATCCAGATGCCGTCACCCTCGTGGCCGTCACCAAGGGCCACTCGCTCGAGGCGTTGTTCGCCGCACGCGACGCTGGCCTCCGCGCGATCGGCGAGAACCGGGTGCAGGAAGGCCGTTCCAAGCACGAGCAGACCGGCGACCTGGGTCTCGATTGGCACCTGATAGGCCACTTGCAGCGCAACAAGGCCGGCGTGGCACTGCGGACTTTCACGCTGATTCATTCGCTGGACTCGCTGAGGCTGGCCCGGGCGATCGACCGGGAGGCGGAGAAGCTGGGCGTCAAAGCCGCGGTCCTGGTTCAGGTGAACGCATCGGGCGAAGGCAGCAAGCAGGGCTTTCCGGTGGAGGAAGGGTCATCGGCGATTGGCGAAATCTGCCAGCTGCCGCACCTCAGGGTGCAGGGTCTCATGACCATGGCACCCTTCACTGGTGACGAAGAGACGCTGCGAAGCACGTTCAGGCGGACGGTCGAGCTTTACGAGAAATGCAGTGAAGAAGTCGAGAGATTCGAAGCGAGGCACCTTTCCATGGGTATGACGAACGACTTCGAGATCGCCATTGAAGAGGGTGCCAACATGGTGCGGTTGGGCACGGTGCTGTTTGGGGAGAGGTAGGTCGACATGATTGACCTGACACCACTAGATGTTCGCAAAAAGAAGGGCGACTTCCGGCGTGCCGTTCGTGGCTACGATACCGAGCTGGTCGATGACTTTCTCGACATGGTGGCCGAACGACTGGAGGAGCTCGTCAAGCAGAACGTTGCCCTCACGGAGCGCTCGGAGCACCTCCAGGAACAGGTCGCCTCGTATCGCGATCGTGAGAAGGCGCTCAACGAAGCGCTGGTCACCGCGCAACAGCTGCGCGCGGAGGCACAGGCCCAGGCCGACAGGGAAGCGGAGCTCGTTCGCCGTGAGGCTCACAGTCAGGCAGAGCGCATCCTCGATGAGGGGCAGCGCTCCGTTCGCGAGTTGCAGCGCGAGATCGAGGGACTGCACACGCGACGGCGCCAGTTTGTCCGCTCCTTCCGCACCTTGCTCGAGCGCTATGTCTCCGAGCTGGAGGTCGAAGAGGCGCGGCTCACCGAGCTGGGGAGCGATGCGGTATCCATGAGGGCGCCTCTACCGCCGCAGCCCGCAAAACCGGCGCCGGAACCGGACAATCCCGAAGCCGCCGCCGACAGCGATGAGACGGTCGATGAATCCGAGCCCGGCTCGGTCACCGAGAGGGAATGGCTGTCGTCCCTGGTCAGCGAGGGCGAGACGGAGGAGAAGGAGTCTTGAATCAAACAGGCGACTCCCTCGTTCGGATCAGGACCGCGGCTGACGCGATCCGCGCCCGCAGCAAGACCGAACCGCGAATCGCGATCATTCTGGGTACGGGCTTGGGAGCGTTGGCGAAAGAGATCGAGGCCGAGGCCGTTGTGCCGTATGAGGAGATTCCTGATTTCCCGGTCCCGACCGTCGAGAGCCACAGCGGGCGACTGCTGCTGGGCCACCTTGCCGGTCAGCCGGTGGTGGCGATGCAAGGACGGTTTCACCGTTACGAGGGCTACAGCTTCCAGCAGGTGACTTTTCCCGTCCGCGTGATGCGCGATCTCGGTGCCGAGAGCTTGATCGTGTCGAACGCCTGCGGCGGCATGAATCCGATGTGGGACATCGGCGACCTGATGCTGATTGCCGACCACATCAACCTGCTCGGCGACAATCCATTGATCGGCCCCAACCTGGACGAACTGGGACCGCGCTTTCCGGACATGTCGGAGCCCTACGATGTCGGCCTGCAGCGTCTGGCGCTCGACGTCGCCAGGGAAGAGAAGATCACGCTGCGACGCGGCGTTTACGTGGCGGTTCCCGGTCCCAATCTCGAAACGCGGGCCGAGTACCGTTTTCTGCGCCTGATCGGCGCGGATGTGGTGGGCATGTCCACGGTTCCGGAAGTGATCGTAGCAGTACACGGCGGAATGAGAGTGCTGGGCATCTCCATCGTAACAGATTCTTGCCTACCGGACGCGCTGAAGCCCGCGAGTGTCGAAGAGATCATCCGTGTGGCCGGTGAAGCGGAACCGAAACTCACCTCTCTGATCAAGAGCGTGGTGGCCCGCATGGGCTGACTCACCGACATGAGCGATAAGCTTTACCGCGAGATCCCCGAGAAACCCAACGAGTTAGAGCAGAACGTCCTCGAGACCTGGGAGAGCGAGGATACGTTCGTGCGCTCCCTCGAGTTGACCAAAGACGGGCAGCCGTTTGTCTTCTACGAAGGGCCGCCTACGGCCAACGGCCGGCCCGGGATTCACCACATCATCTCCCGGACGATCAAGGACACCTTCTGCCGCTATCGGACCATGCAGGGGCGCTCGGTGACCCGTATCGCCGGTTGGGACACGCACGGGCTGCCCGTCGAGGTTGAAGCGGAGAAGGCGCTGGGTATCTCGGGCAAGCCCGAGATCGAGAAGATCGGTGTCGAGAAGTTCACACAAGTGGCCCGCGACCACATCTTCACCTACAAGGAAGACTGGGAGAAGCTGTCGCTTCGCATCGGCTTCTGGCTCGACTATTCTCGCCCATACATCACCTTCGCGCCCGAGTACGTCGAAAGCGTTTGGTGGGCGTTGTCACAGTTCCACCAGAAGGGCCTGCTCTATCGCGGACACAAGGTCGTGCCCTTCTGCCCGCGATGTGGGACCGGGCTGTCGAGCCATGAGGTGGCGCTCGGCTATCGAGATGTAACCGAGCCAGCGGTCACCGTTCGCTTTCCGGTCGAAGGTAGACCGGGCGAGTTCCTGCTGGCCTGGACAACGACTCCCTGGACGCTGCCCGGTAACATAGCGCTGGCTGTGAGCCCGATGGTCGCCTACGTGAAAGCGCGCGTCGGCGACGAGGTCTACTACCTGGCCGAGCGCCTCGTCGAAGACGTGCTCGGCGCGGACGTCGAGATCCTCGAGACGATGCCGGGCGGCCAGCTGGCAGGAATGAGGTACGAGCCACCGTTTCCTTTCCTGGCCGGCGCGGTAGGAGCGGAGAACGGCTGGATCGTCGCGCTGGCGGACTTCGTGACCGCCGAGGAGGGGACCGGACTGGTCCACACGGCGGTGATGTACGGCCAGGACGACTACGACCTCGGCGTCGAGCTTGGCTTGCCGATGCATCACCTGGTAGACGAGGAAGGCTGCTTCACCAGCGACGTCACGCCGTGGGCCGGCGTCTTTGTGAAGGATGCCGATCCGAAGATCATCGAGGCGTTGCGTGAGTCGGGTCGCCTGCTGAAGGTCGAAGACAACACCCATACCTATCCGTTCTGTTGGCGCTGTGATACGCCGCTACTCTACTACGCCCGCGACTCCTGGTACCTGCGGACGACAGCGGTCAAGGACGGCTTGCTGGCCAATAACGCCGCCATCAACTGGCATCCGCCCGAGATCGGCCGTGGTCGGATGGCGGAGTGGCTGGAGAACAATGTCGACTGGGCTTTGTCACGTGAGCGCTACTGGGGCACACCGCTTCCGGTCTGGATATGCGATCAAGACGATGCTCACATCGAAGTGGTCGGCGACTACGCCCGGCTGGCCGAGCTTTCTGGTCTCGATATTGGCGCTGACTTCGATCCTCACAAGCCTTTTATCGACACTGTAAGCTGGGGCTGCTCGCAGTGTGAGGGTACGATGCGGCGCACGCCCGAGGTGATCGACACGTGGTTCGACTCCGGCGCGATGCCGTTCAGTCAGTGGCACTACCCGATGGAGAACCAGGACGAGTTCCGTACTCACTTTCCGGCCGACTTCATCGCCGAAGGCGTGGATCAGACACGCGGCTGGTTCTATTCGTTGCTCGCCATCTCCACCGTGCTGTTCGAGAGCGCACCGTACAGGAACGTCGTGGTCAACGATCTCGTTCTCGATGCCGACGGCGTGAAGATGTCGAAGTCCCGTGGCAACGTCATCGATCCGTGGGATGCGATCGACCAGTTCGGTGCCGACGCGATACGCTACTATCTGCTGGCGGTCAGCAACCCGTGGCTGCCCAAGAGGTACGACCCGAAGGCGATCGGCGAGGTGCGTCGTAAGTTCTTCAGCACACTGCTGGCCACCTATCGCTTCTTCGAGATCTACGCCAACCTCGAGGGTTGGACGCCTGAACGCACGCCGCCGGTCGAGAAGCGGCCGCTAATGGACCGCTGGCTGCTTTCGCGTCTCGATGCGACAATCGATGCGTGCCGGAGCGACCTGGACGGCTACAATGTGACGCATGCGATTCGCCGCTTGAGCGACTTCGTCGTCGATGACCTGTCCAACTGGTACGTGAGGCGATCCCGTGCGCGTTTCTGGGGGACGAAGGCGGCAACCCGCGAGACGATGGACGCCGCCTTCAGCACGCTGTGTGAGGCGATGATCACCGTCTGTCGTCTGCTGGCGCCGATGACGCCGTTCGCTGCCGACTGGATTCACCGGTCGCTCGACGGCGGCAAGTCGGTTCATCTGCAGCCCTATCCGGAGACCACTGGGCGTGCGGACGAGTCCCTCGATGAAGCGATGCAGATGGCGCGTCGACTCGCCGGCCTCGGTCGCGCCGCCCGCGAAACGGCGGCCATCAGGGTTCGCCAGCCGCTGCGCAGATTGTACGTCAGCGCCCCCGGCGGCCAGCCGGCTGGAATGGGCAAGGAGCTGCTGGAGATCGTCCGCGACGAGCTCAACGTTCGGCAGATCGAGTTCGTTTCCGAATCCGCTGGTCTGGTGAGCTACCGGGCGGAGCCGAACTTCGCCGTGATTGGCCCCCAGTTTGGTGGTCGGGCGCAGGCGGTCGCCGAAGCCATCCGCGGGCTGGGCAGCGATGAGCTGGCGACCTGGCAAGACCGGCAAGGCGACCTGGCCGTCGAGGTGTCCGGCCAGAGACTGGAAGTCCCGGCCGAAGCCGTAACCCTGGTCGAGCAAGCGCCGGACGGGCTGGTGGTCAACTCAGAGGGCGGCGTTATCGTGGGCCTCGATATCGTGCTGGACGACGAGCTACGGCTCGAGGGCACCGCCCGGGAACTGGTGAACCGGATCCAGAGGCTGCGCCGGGACGCCGGGCTCGAACTGGACGATCGGATCCGTTTGGGTATCTTTGGGGCGCCCGAAGTGGCCTCGGCAGCGGAAAAGCACCGGGAATACATCGCCACCGAGGTCCTGGCGGTGGAGGTCCAGATCAGCCGGGAGGTGCCAAAGGGCGACGGCTACGAGCACCTGCGGGAAATCAACCTGGCTGGTTGCGAGGCGGTCATCGGAGTGCAGTTGAGCTGATGGACGAGGGAGCTTCGGCCAGCATAACTGAGAATCAGGGATAACGAGATGCCGTTAACC
>JBDHHX010000107.1:0-10657 GCA_039589155.1 Gemmatimonadota bacterium
AGTGGCAGGCCGGGGACTCGCTTCTTGCGCGGCCGACGGCTGTGCCGTGGCCGCCGGCGTCTCACCCTCCTCGATGCGGCCGAGCACGGCGCCGATCTCAACGTCAACGCCTTCGGCAACGAGAATCTCGGAGAGCACGCCGGCGGCCGGCGCCGGCACCTCTAGCGTCGCTTTGTCGGTCTCGAGCTCGAGCAGGGTCTCATCGGCGGCCACGGGATCGCCCGGCTTCTTGAGCCAGGTCGCGACCGTCGCCTCCGTGATAGATTCGCCGAGGTTCGGCACTACGACGTCAATAGCCATCTAGGTGACATACTCCTTCTTGATATCGCCCGTCTTGTTGCGCGGCGTTTCTTCCGCGACCGTCAGCGCCTCGTTCAGCAACCGGGCGTGCTCCTCCACGTGGCGGCTGTTGATGCCGGTCGCCGGCGCGGACGCGGCGGATCGGCCGGCATAACGAGGCGCCGGCTCGCTGACGCCGATACCCTGCGCGACGCGGAGCAGTCGGTAGGCGACGAATGTCCAGCCGCCCATGTTGTGTGGCTCTTCCTGGCACCAGACGAGCCGGCAGTGCTTGTAGCTGGCCAGAGCCGCCGCCAACTCGGCTTCGGGGAACGGGTACAACTGCTCCAGTCGCAAGATGTGGATGTCGGTGACCCCTCGCTTTTCACGTTCCTCGAGCAGGTCGTAGTAGATCTTTCCGCTGCAAAGAACCACCTGCTTCGCATCCTTCGGATCGCCCGGCAGCAGGTCGCACGCTTTCACGGGCTCGAAACAGCTGCCCGGACCGAACTCCGCCAGTCGCGAGACGGCGCGCTTGTTCCTGAGTAGCGACTTGGGCGTCATCACGATCAGCGGTTTGCGGAACTCGCGGTTTATTTGTCGACGCAGCACATGGAAGTAGTTGGCCGGCGTCGTGCAGTTGACGACCTGGATGTTCTGTTCGGCGCTGAGCTGGAGGAATCGTTCGGGCCGCGCCGACGAATGCTCCGGTCCCTGGCCCTCGTAGCCGTGCGGCAAAAGCATCACCAGTCCGCACATTCGCAACCACTTGGCCTCGCCGGCCGCGATGAACTGGTCGATGATGACCTGCGCCCCGTTGGCGAAGTCGCCGAACTGACCTTCCCACAAGACCAACGCGCCCGGCTCATCCATCGCATAGCCGTACTCGAAGCCCAGCACGCCAAACTCACTCAGCGGGCTGTCGATGAGCTCGAACGAAGCTTGACCGTCGCTTATGTGATTGAGCGGGATGTAGCGCGCCTCGTTTTCCTGGTCGATCCAGGATGCGTGACGCTGGGAGAAAGTGCCGCGGTTCGAGTCTTCGCCGGAGAGTCGCACGGGGTGGCCTTCGACCAGCAGGGCACCCAAGGCGAGGGCCTCACCAGTGGCCCAGTCGATGCCCGCGCCGCTCTCGAACATCGTGCGCTTCGCCTTCAGTTGCCGAACGATCTTCCGGTTGATGTCGAATCCTTCCGGTACCGAAGTGAGGGCTCGACCGACTTGATGAAGCAGGTCCGGCTCGGCAGCGGTTCGGCACGGGCTATGGTCGGCACCGCCGGCCGGTTCGATGCCCGTCCAGTCGCCCTCGAGCCAATCCGCCTTGTCGGGCCCGTAGTTGCTGGACGCTTCCATCTCCGACTCGAGCAGCTTCTCTTGCCCAGCGACGATGGCGTCGACGTCCGCCTGGCTCAGGACACCCTCGTCGACCAGCCGGCGCGCATAGATCTCACGCGCCGTGCGATGCGCCTTTATCTTCTTGTACATGAGCGGCTGAGTGAAGGCCGGCTCGTCACCCTCGTTGTGGCCGTGTCGCCGGTAGCAGAACATGTCGACGACCACATCGCGCTTGAACACCTGCCGGAACTCGATCGCGCAGAGCGCCGCCTGCACCACGGCCTCCGGGTCATCACCGTTCACGTGAACGATGGGCGCCTGGATCGCTTTCGCCAGGTCGGATGGGTAGGGGCTCGACCGTGCCGCCATCGGGTTGGTGGTGAAGCCGATCTGGTTGTTGATGATGAAGTGGATCGTGCCACCGGTCGTGTAACCCTCCAGCTCACCCAACTGAAGTGTCTCGGCCACCACGCCTTGTGCGGCAAAGGCGGCATCGCCGTGGAGCAGCAGGCCCATCACGTGGCAGCGGTTTACATCCTGGCGCTGATCCTGGCTGGAGCGGACTTTGCCTGCCACCACCGGATCAACGGCCTCGAGGTGCGAGGGATTGGGCACGAGTGACAGGTGCAGCTGGGAACCGCGGATGTCACGATCAGTAGACGTGCCCAGGTGGTATTTCACGTCGCCCGAGCCACCGATCTCCTCCGGCGTCGATGCGCCGCCCCGGAACTCGTGGAAGATGGCCCGCAGGGGCTTCTTCATCACGTTGGCAAGCACGTTCAGCCTTCCGCGGTGGGCCATGCCGATCACGACTTCTCGGAGGTCGAGCTCGACGCCGCGCTGCAGGATCGTCTCCAACGCCGTTATCGTCGCTTCGGCACCCTCCAGTCCGAAGCGCTTGGTGCCCGTGTACTTACGGTCGAGGAATTTCTCGAAGGTCTCCGCGGCGGTCAGGCGCTCGAGGATCTCGACGCGCGCCTCGTCCTTGATCCGGGTGCGGTGCATCACGCCTTCCATCCGCATCTGGATCCAGGCTTTCTGAAGCGGGTCCTGCAGATGCATGAACTCGAGGCCGATAGTACCGCAGTAGTCGCGGCGCAGCACGTCGACTATCTCCCTGAGGTTCGCGGAGTCGAGGCCCAGAACCCCGTGCAGGTAGATCGGGCGGTCCATGTCGGCCGCTGTAAAGCCGTAGCTCGCCGGGTCGAGCTCCGGGTGTGGGTCCTTGGGCGCGAGTCCCAGCGGGTCGAGATCGGCTTCCAGGTGACCACGGACGCGGTAAGCACGGATCAGCATGAGCGCGCGAACCGAGTCGAGTGCCGCCACTCTCGCGTCGTCGGATGCCGGCACCTCGGCGGGCGCCGCCGCGCCGATACCGTTCAGCGAATCGAGCCAGCCGCGGGCCTCATCATCGAGCAGGCCGAACAGCTCCTTCCACGCCGCCTCGACGGACTCGGGGTCGCTGGCGAAGTCGCGGTAGAGCCCGGCCACGGCGCGGGCCCGGGCATCGGCGACGGTTCGGTCAGACATGTCGAAACCTCATGTTAGCGGCAGACCACAGGTCAGGTGGTGCCACCGCGCAAAGCTCGGACGCACCCCTACGCAGCCTGGAAACCTCTGCAATTAAGGGGCGGTTCCAGGATTGGCAATACTCGGGTGGCAGAATACGCTAGGGCTCGGTCGACGGAGTCTCCATGGGCAGCCTGGAATCGGCCGCCCATTCCGCGAGGGAGCCGTCGTAGAGACGGGCCTCCCTGTTGTCGAGGATCGCATAGGCCGTGAACCAGGCCAGGGAAGCCAGGTGCCCGGTATTGCAGAAGGTGATCTGTTCGCCTTTGACGGGTAGGCCAGCCGCCTGCCACACCTGGGCTGCGCTGGCGGCGTCGATGAACACGCCCTCTTCGTCTACCGTGTACATCTGCGGCGGAACGCTTCGCGCCCCGCTGATGGTCCCGTAGCGCGCGGCGACGCCGCTCTTCTTCTCGCCACGATAATAAGCCTCCGAGCGGGCATCGATCAGCGGCGTGCCACGCTCTCTGGCGGCCACCACGTCTTCTGTAGTGGCGACAAGCTGCGCCTGGTAGACTCCCTCGTAGGCTTCGGGCGCCGGCTCGTTCCATCCCGTCTCCACAGGATAGGCGCCGCTAACCCAAGAGGCGTACCCGCCGTCCAGGATCGAGACCCTCTCGTGACCGAGAACCTTGAACCCCCAGAAGATCCGGGTGGCCGCTCCCATCTCGGCAGCCGATATGCCCCCGGCGACGATCACCACGTGGTCATCGCGGGACACCCCGAAACCGCCGATCAGACTCTGCAGCTCATCCAGCGGCGGCAGCATGCCCGGCACGCTATCGCGGGCGGCGCGCCACGGGTGCCCGGTGTAGTTGGCGTAGATGGCGCCAGGCACGTGCCCGGCCTCATATGTCTCGCGGTCCGCGCCCTCCTGAGCGCCATAGCGGATGTCCAAAACGGCTACTGATTCCTGGTTCGCATTCAGCCATCCCGCATCGACGAGCGGCTGCACCGGCTCACGTGTGTCTTCGCCCGTGCAGGCGGCCAAGAGAACCGCAGTCAGGCCTGCGATTAGCGATCTCATGTTTGCCCTCCGTTGGGCTCTCGCTCTTTCTCCCAGCCGCGCGAGTGCCGCAGGTGCTTGGCCGAGTCGAAGCGGCTCTCATCCAGTATAGAGTCGAGGTCGGGGATCTCCATGAACGGCCCGTAGCCCGCGAACGCCGAGCCGCACGGGACGACCATGCTTCCGTCGGGAAAGATCATCACGTAGAGACGGTCCAGAGTCTCGTGGCTAAGAAAGTTGACGCGTACGCCGGCAACTGCGGTGACACGCCGCTCCAAGTCCGCGAACTCCTCGGCTGACACCAGTAACTCGTCCCAATCGACATCCTGCATGGCGCGGGGGAACGCCTGGAAGATGTTGTAGAAGACGCGCGCTTCTGTCGTCTCAGAGTATTCATCAACGAGCCGGACGATATTCGGCGCGTCCTCTATGTTGCGCCGCGTCACAGGCGTGCAGACCTTGACGTCGATCTCCGGATGACCTCGGAGCCACTCCAGCGCATTCACGATCGCCGCATGGTGGCCGGGCTCCTTCGTACGAGCGTTGATCTCCTCGACCGACCCGTCCAGCGGCAGCGAGATCAGGTCGACGCAGTCGACGATCTTAGCCAGAAACTCGGGCGTCAACTGATCGCCGGTGGTAGATAGCGCGACCTCTAATCCCGTCTCTCTGGCATGGCGGATGAGGAGCGCGATATCGACACGCTTCAGCGGATCACCGCCGGTGAAGACGATTCGTCGCGCGCCGACTTCCTTGACCCTGGTGATGATTCTGAGAGCGTTGCCGGTATCGACCGGGTTCTCGTACTCCTGGGGGCCCCAACAGTACGGACACTCCTGGCTGCACTCTGAAGTGACGTGGAAGTCGATAGTGGCGATCTTGCGGGGCGCCATGGCGGCTCGGCCGTTAGCGGCTGATCAGCTTGAAGGCGATGTCTCTTCCCTCTCCCTCCACCAGTGCCAGCCGGATCCACAAAAGAGCCAGAGATTCGAGAAGGCCCGCGTTGCGAATCGCGCCCGCATCCACGACCTCGAAGCCAAGCTCCTCCGCCAGCCCGGCGACCGTGCTCTTCGCATCGTCGTCGTCGCCGCAGATGAACATGTTGAGGGAGTGCCCGCCGAAAGTGGGATTGGCGAGATGCTCGTAGCCCAGGGTGTTGAACGCTTTGACGACGCGGCCGCCGCTGGCCCAGCCGGCGATCTGCTCCGCAGCCGACGTCGTGTGGCCCACCGCCAACTCGAAACCCGGAGCGATGGGATTGGTCGCGTCGACGAGAACCTTGTTATCCAGTTCCCCTATAGCGCGCACAACCTCTTCGGCCGCATTCCACGGAACGGCAAGCACCACCATCTCAGCGGACGCGACAGCTCCCAATAGAGTCGAGGCGGCTGCGTTGCCGCCGAGCTCATCGATCAGGGCACCGACCTTTTCAGCGGACGGGTCCCGGACTCCAAATGTGATCTCGTGACCCAGGGCGGCCCATAGCTTCCCGAGCATCGCCCCGATGTTTCCCGTCCCTATGATCGCGATCCGCACACTATCTCCTGCGCCGTTCGAGTTCCTGGTCTATCATCGTCGCGATTACGTCGTACGGAGCAGCTCCGCCGGGGACCTGCACCCCGTTGATGAAGACAAACGGCGTGCCGTTGAGGCCTAGCCGGTCGGCTTCACGCATATCGCGCTCGATGCGCTCGGCGTGCTTTCCAGAGTCGAGACAGGCGGCAAACGCGACTGCATCGAGGCCCAAACGTCCCGCTTTCTCCTTAATTGCTTCAACTCCCAGCGAGTCCTGCTCTTGGAAGAGCAAATCGTGCAACGGCCAAAACATGTCCTGCTCGTCGGCGCACAGCGAGGCTTCCGCCGCTTTGAACGCGTTGGGATGGGTTTCTAGCGGATACTGGCGGAAGACGATGCGGAGCTGGTCGCCGTACTCCGATTTCAACTGGTTCAGCGTGTCGAAGAACCTGCCGCAATACGGACATTCGAAGTCGGAGAACTCGGTCAGAGTAACCGGAGCATTTCTCGGCCCGATGGCAGGCGAGCCCTCGTTGTCGATCTCGACCCGCACGGGCTCGAGCAGGATCACGACCTCGTGCGCTTCGGACAGCTCGGTCATCGCCTCGTCGAGAACCTCTTCGTAGCCCCGTTCCTCGAGGTACTCAACGATCTGATCGTACATGTCCTCGAGTCGACGTCCGCCGAACGCACCCATATTGCGGCGGTAGAAGTTGACCACCTCCTCCTCGGTCACTTCCACTCTGCCCTGGGTCAGTTGCGCCACGAACTCCTCTCGCGTCAGTCCGCGAGCCGCCGCCTCCTTCTCCAGCACGCGATCTCGGATCGAGCGCTGCAGTGCCAGCTCGACCAGATTGTATCGGTTCTGGCGGTACTCCAATTCCATCACAGCCAGGCGGTCGCCGACCAGCGAATCCACGTCGGCCATGGTGACGGGCTCGCCGTCGACCCTGGCGAGGACTTCCTTTCCAGCATCCCCGGGCGAGCACGCCGCCAGTAGGACACAGCTGAGAAGGCCAATCTGTGCGAACAGTGATGCGCGAGTTGCAGCAGCGCTCACATGCTCTAACATAGAACTCATCGACGTTCCTCTGGTTTCTCTTCTAGAGTCGTTCTACCTGCGGGTCCAATGGTTCCGCAACAGTTCCCGGTAGTCTCCGCCCGGCTCCGCCAATTCGAACACCTCCTCGAACTCGCCCGGGCCGAGGATCGTCAACGTCAGACGCGCCCTCCAGCCCGGCGACAAGTTCTCGATGCTCTCCGACTCGAAGATATAGGACACGTTATCTCCTTCCAACGAAGCGAGTACGTACTGATTGACGAAGCCCTCGCTGTGAAACTCTCTGAGCACAATCTTATCACGAATAGTGTCGTAGCTGAAGATCGAGTAATCCTCATGGACTTCGCCAGCAGGGTTCCCCTCCTGGGGCTCGAAGTACGACGTATTTAGGGCCATCAAGTACGTTTCGTCCATAATGAACGCGTAGACCCTGTCCCCCGTTCCAACTCCCGATGCGCCCGTTTCCCTACCGTCCCACAGACCGGAGAAGTAGCGGAACGACTCCCAGTGCGACGGGAGTTCCGTTTGACTGTGCGCAACGCCGGGCGAGACGAGTAGAAGCAGGATCACGACTCCGACCCATCTAGCGACTCGGCGGCTAGCGCCTGAGTCGAGTCTATCGACAAGCATGCAGCGTCCCTCCGGTTCTGGAATAGACCATTCCAGATGCTGTTCCGGGTCTAGCCTGTGCCATCTGTCTCTGGGAATGGGGCAGCAAAGAGTACCGGAAATGTGGGCGGTTAGCAAGCCGAACAAACGCGAATTCGCCGTGTAGTACGTCACACCCTCCCGGTGTCCGCTAATCCCTAGAGATATCTGGTTTTCAGCATATGGTCGCCGCCAACCCGGCCGATGCAGTCACTAACGATTATTATGAACGCTAGGGTATACTCTTCACTACTGCTCTCGATGGCCGTCCTGGCACTCAGCGCCTGCGAGGAGGCCACATCGCCGCCAGTAGACGGCGACGCTCTGCAGGCCCCGCACCGGGTGCCGCCAGGCGCCAGCTCTATGTTGTGGGGCTCTTCTTCTGCCAGTCCCACCAACCCTGGAAGCATCTTCACCATAGACGAGGTCAGCGGAGCGGCGACGCTGGTGGGCCACCACGGCTTTCCTACCGGTCACGATCGAATCGCCGCCATCGACTTCGACCCGGTCACCGAGGTCTTGTACGGGATCAAGGGAGGCCCGTGCTACGGTGCCATACTACTGACCCTGGACCCTGCGACGGGCGCTGGCACGCTGGTCGACACGCTGATGGGCGGCTGGTTCGATGGAACGCCTGGCGTCACGACATGCGCTAGCGGCTCGGCCGCCATCGCCTTCGATGCAGACGGCAACCTGTACGCGAGTGGCTGGTACGGCGGCACGCCCCAGGGCAAGTTGATGAAGGTGGACAAGACAAACGGCGCCGTCCTTGAGGTCCACCCGACGCCGGTCGGCTACGACGATTGGAAGGGTCGTCGAATCCACTACAACGGACTCGCCTTCGATGCGAACGGCACGCTCTGGGCTTCGCGCGGCTACAGCACTACGGCGCCCCAGATCAACAAGGTTGATCCCGCCACCGGCGCTGTAACGGGCACGCTCTACCTCAACGACCCAGTGATGACGGACTCGCTCACGATCTCGGACCTGGCATTCGGAAGCGATGGCGTACTCTACGCCTCGCTGCCGTGGGAGAGCGTGCTGGCGACGATCGACACGACGACCGGAGACATCACGCGAATCGGACCCTACGGTGCGGCGGTCACGCAGATCGCCGGATTGGCGGCGCTACCCAGGACGCTGTACACACTGCTGGGCCGCTACTGGTTCAACGAGGCCGGCTCGGGCCAGGGCCCGACTCACGTGCTCGACGACCAGGCGAACCCCGTCGACCTGGCCATTACCTACACATTCGATTTCTCCTGGGCCACCGTCGGCGGTCACATTGGTCTGCAGTCTACGGGAACGAACCACGCCGGCATCGCCCGCGGAGCCGTCGTCGGCACTAAGTACGACACCGGGCTGACCGGCTCTACACAAGGAACGTTCGTAACAGTGGCCGCATGGACCGACGCGCCGCACGTGGCACCGATCGCCGGGTTCCTGACGGCCAGCGACAACCGCCGGACGGCACTTCTGGCCTCGGACGTGGCCGGGCGTCCGCAAGCGACGTTCACCACTGACATGCAAAACAACCTCTCGGTGGTCTGGCCCGTGGCCCTGGGCGATAACACGCGGCGCGTCTTGCATCTCATCTACGATTCAAACCAAGCGGTAGCCGAGGAGCGAATCCGGCTATACGTGAACGGCGTTGATCAGGGGAACGCTCTTATACTGTCCGGCAGCTTCCCGGCCCTGGGCGAGACGCTCAAACTGTCGGACACTGGAATGGAACTGCAGGTGGCGAATCGTGCCAAGAGGCAGTACCGGCCAATGCTCGGCACGGTATTCTACTACGCGGCGTACAACGCGGTTCTTACCGACGCCGAGATCACAAAGAACGCGACCGACCTGTTGGCCGACGACGACACCACACCGTAGGCACCAAGAGACGCACTTTCACAGCCCGGAGGCTGCATCGACGACGTAGCAACTGTCGTTGGGCGCAATGTCGGTCGGGTCGGCCGGCGTTCCGGCCGTTACGGCCAGCGCCAGCGGACCGCCGCCGATGATCGACGTGGGAAGATATATGCCGATCAGTCTGCCGCGGATCTCCGGGGTCGTCGATCCCAGAATCGTCAGCGAGGCGTTGTAGATGATGTAGTCGCCCGACGGGTCCGCGAACATGTCAACGAGAACGTCCACCCCGATACCCGTTGAACCGAGACCCGGCCGATACTCGTCCGCCGCTGACTGGCCGCCCGTCAGCGGATTCATGTCGACATCGAAGTCGACAATGCCGTTGATCGTGTTGGGGCCGCCATCGATACGGGTGACCACGCTGTCGGCGAAAGCGAGACCGACCAGCAAACTGTCACCATCCCAGGCGAAACCGATCTGAACCAGATCGGGCAACACGAAGCTTGTCGACGTCCCACTGGAAAAGGTATCGCCGACGGCGTCCTCCCATATCTGAGCTACTCCCAGCGCGTGAAAGTCGACGGGATCGAGCTCAGCGTGGCTGGCCGTTACCGTGTTGAAGCCCGGCGAGCCACCCAGAGTGAGTGTGGTGGTAGTAGCACCGCCACCATCCGTTAGGCCGGACGCTGCCGTGATGTTGCCACCTCCGGCAGTGACGGACCAATTCACAGTCAAACCCACCAGGGCGTTGCCGTACTCATCGATAACCCGGGCGGCGAACGGAGCAGCGAGCATCGCGCCCGGCATATCCAGCTGGCCATCGCCGCCGGAAACCACCACCACCGACGGCGCACCCGGGTCCGCCGTGGCGGAGAACTCCACCGGATCGAGATGCTCGACGCTGGCGGTGACCGTCTGCAGGCCTGCGGTCGGGCCCAGCGTCCAGACGGCGCGCGCTAATCCGTCGACGTCGGTCGTATCCTGTGCCGTTGAGGCGAGCGCTGCCTCGCTAGCGCCGGCGGCTGGCGGGGACGCAACCTGCTGCGCTTCGAGATTTCCCTGCGAGGCGGTGAACACGACGACGACACCCTCGACGGCCCGACCCTGTGAATCGAGGACGCGAACATCGAGAGGGTCATCCAAGGGAGCGCCGACGGTTCCTAGCTGTCCGTCCCCGTCTACAGCGCGAATCTCGGTGGGAGGTGAAATCGGCTCCGTGCTGTCGCTACAGCTTGCAAGCGAGGCAGCGGCCAACAGTGAGGCCAAGAAATACCGCGAAACCATAGTGTCTTTGCGTTGTTTGGGAATCCGCAGGGGAGAGAAGAGCGGCTGCTAGAAAGCTAAAAGCTCCGCCAGCAGCCGCAAGGTTACAGCTTTGGTGACAA
>JBDHHX010000108.1:0-10808 GCA_039589155.1 Gemmatimonadota bacterium
AGGCCGGCTGTCCATCTATGTGAGGAAACCGGCTACAACGAGCTTGTCTGGATCACAGGGCAAGAGCGGTGCCCAACGGGCGGGCGAGAGATTTGACCATGGCTCGCGATTTCTTCGAAGCGCAGCCGGCGGAGTGCGTGTCAGTTGGAAACGGCGGACGTGTTGAGACGCTTCACCTGTGCGCCGGGCGTCTATTCTGGCGGGAAATCATCGAGCGGCTCGGCGATGATGCGAGCGCCGTGGCCGTAGGTGAGATACTGCCACGCCCACTGGACCATGACGACCAGCTTGTTGCGGAAGCCGACGAGGAAGATGAGGTGGATAAAAAGCCACATGAGCCAGGCGATGCGTCGGCGCCCGATGGTCGCCATGGTGCCGCGGTCCCAGAAGCGGAACGCCTTCCGCTGCTCCGGCGGTCGCTTACCCACTTTCAGCTCACGGCCGATCAGCTTCGCTACGTGTGCCCCCATCTGCATGGCGGCGGGAGCCAGCGCGGGGACGGGCCGACCGCCGATCTCCACGGCGGCGGCATCGCCTATGACAAAGAGCTCGGGGTAGCCCGGCACGCTGAGATCGTGCAGCACCCTCACGCGGCCGCTGTGATCGCGCTCGACGTCATCGCCGAGCGTTTGGGTCAGCGGGTGCGCGGCGAGGCCGGCGCCCCAGAGCACGTTATAGGTTGCGATCTTCTCGCTGCCCGCTTCGCTGGCCAGGACGATGTGGTCGGGTCGGATGTCGGTGACCCGTGCGCCCAGCCGCACCTCGACGCCAAGCTCCTCCAATTGCCGCTGCCCGCTGGTCGAAAGCGATTGCGGGAACGTCGAGAGGATGCGGTCCGCCGCCTCCACAATTATCACACGGGCCTGCGCCGTGTCGATGTGACGGAAATCGTGGCGGAATACGCGGCGCGTCAGTTCCGCCATCGCCCCCGCCAACTCGACGCCCGTCGGACCGCCGCCAACCACGACGATGGTCATCAGTCGCTGCAGCTCGTCTTCGTCGGACTCGCTCTCGGCCAGCTCGAACGACGTCAGAACTCGGCGCCGCATGCGCAGAGCATCGCTCAAAGTTTTCAAGCCGGGCGCATCATGCTCCCATTCGTCCTTGCCGAAGTAGTCGGTGGCGCCGCCGACGGCCAGCACCAGGTAGTCCCAACCGATCACCGCGTTGCCGGCGGTCAGGGTGCGGTCCGTCACGTCGATCGACTCGACCTCCGCCATATGACTGGCGACACGCTTGTGGCGTGACAACACGCCGCGGATCGGCGAGGCGATGTCCGAGCCCGACAAACCGGCCATAGCGACCTGGTAGAGGAGAGGCTGAAAGAGGTGATGGTTCTGCTTGTCGATGAGTATCACGCTGGCCGGGCCGCGGAACGTCTTGCAGAACTCCAGGCCACCAAAGCCCGCACCCACCACAGCGATCACCGGGGTCCCGTCGGCGGGTCTCCGGACATTGATCGTGTGGCCCGGCTTCATCGACCGATCCGTACCGGCAACCGCCGCGATCCCCAGTCGCCCGGCGGTCCGTCGAACACGCCGGCGCAGGGCGTGCCGCAGTCCGCGCAGCGGCCGTCATCGGAGAGGTTCCAGGCTTTGAGCACGTACCAGTCGCGGGCGATGAGCGTCCCCCCGCAGCCATGACAGACCGTGCTGCCGCCCTCGATGTCATGGACGTTCCCGGTATAGACGTAGCGGATCCCGTTCCTTAGCGCGATTTCCCGCGCTCGGCGGAGCGTCACAGGCGGTGTGGCCGGCAAGTCCATCATCTTCCAGTCGGGATGGAATGCCGTGAAGTGGACTGGCACGTCGGGGCCAAGTCGCGCGGCCACCCAGGCGCTCAGCTCATCGATCTCCCCATCCGAGTCATTCTTACCGGGGATGAGCAGCGTAGTGATCTCGAACCAGACGTCGGTCTCGTGTTTCAGGTAAACAAGAGTGTCGAGCACCGGCTGCATGTGCCCCTTCGTCAGCTCCCAGTAGAAGTCTTCCGTGAATGCCTTGAGATCGACGTTGGCCGCATCCATATGCTTGTAAAACTCGCGGCGCGGCTCGTCGCACACGTAGCCGGCGGTGACGGCAACGGTCCCGATGCCGCGCTCTCGACACGCCTGCGCCACATCGATCGCGTACTCGTGGAAGATCACCGGGTCGTTGTACGTGAATGCGACGCTCCGGCACCCCAGCCGCTCCGCCGCCTCCGCCAATCCTTCGGGCGATGCGGCGTCGGCCAGCCGGTCCATCTCGCGCGACTTACTGATGTCCCAGTTCTGACAGAATTTGCACGCCAGGTTGCAGCCGGCAGTCCCGAAGGAAAGCACGGGTGTGCCGGGGAAGAAGTGATTGAGTGGTTTCTTTTCGATCGGGTCGATGCAGAACCCGCTGGACCGCCCGTAGGTGGTGAGCACGACCCCGTCGTCCTGGCGCATGCGCACGAAGCACATGCCACGCTGCCCCTCGCGCAGCTTGCAGTAGCGGGGGCACATGTCGCACTGCAGACGCCCGTCGGCGAGCTCGTGCCAATAGCGGGTCGGGACGGTCGGTCCCCTGGGGCCGTTCATCACATCGAAGATCTCCTTCATCTACGATAAGACGGTAACCGCCCCGGCGACAGTTTCTCTGCTTCCGGCTAGGCGCCCAGCGCTACCTTCAGTGCTGCCAGGTGTTCATCGCTGAGGCCGCTCATCTCGAACAGCGAGACCCCGACGGCGCCTGCGCCACGGGCCAGGCGCACGGCTTCGCCCAGCTCGGTCGGCGACAGGCTCGGCAGGTAGAGGCCGGAGTAGAGCGGAGTATCCTTGGGCAAGGCGGTAACGCCCGCCGCCGTGGCGCTGGCCACCCAGGACACGTCCTCTTCGTAGAACTCATGGTAGATCATCGGGAAGAAGGCATCCAGCGGCCAGCGGTCCCAGTCCTGGCGCACCAGCCGTCGGGCGAGAGCGGGTGTAGGGAAGACGGCGGCCGTGATCGGCTTGCCGTGGGAATGCACGGACTCGGCGAGATCTCTGACCAACCCCGTCACACTGTTCCAGCGGAACTCGCGCCATTCCGGGTCGCCGGCTGGGTCCTGCAACTCGAGCGGGTCCTTTCCGGTTTGGCGGCCGAAGCTCTCGCGGCAGACTTCGCAGTAGCAATAATCAAATTCGGGATACTCCTGGTCCTGAATCAGATCGTACTTCTCCCACAATCCGACAGGCAGGATGACGTCCGAGTGCCGTATGTAGTCGAGGTGCACTCCGTCGACCCTCGGATCAGCGGCGATCCCTGCCACGGCGCCGCTCAAGTACTCACGCACCGGCTCGCGTGTCGGGCAGAGCCACTGGTAGTATCCCACGTATGGAGGCTCGTCCAGCGTCGAGGCGCCGTTGCGGTTCACTGTGTACCATTCGGGGTGGTTCTCTTTCGCCCAGTCGTCACCGCTACGATTGAGAATCCACGTCCAACGATGGAACTCGAGGCCGGCGTCGCGCGCCGCCTCCGAGAGAACCGCCGTATCGCCGCCGCCCACGAGGACGCCGCTGATACCGACCTCGCGAACCCGCGCGAAAGCGGCGCGCCACTCCGGCGCGCTTCGCTCCCGGCCACCGTGCACCCAGACCCAATTCTTATCCTGCCGTGGTTGCTCTTCCGCCTCGCGGCACGCGGCGAGGCCGGATGCGGACAGCACGCTCAGCCCCACGGCCGCTTTTCCGGCCCTCTCTACGAATTCGCGTCGCTTCAAGCGTCAGCCTCCAGGCTTCGTGCGCCAGATCCGCCCGTCCTGGCGAATGTGCCAAACGGTATCATCGCTGCCCGGCGCCGTCGCCTCGTAACCGTCCACAGTCGTCATCAGCTCGGGGCGAAACGGCGTCCCGTTCTCGAGTACGCCCTCGAGCCCGAGTGCCGCGAGGTCGCTAGCATAGCGGTCATACTCGCGCAGGAAAGCGCGCTGGGCGTAGTAGAGTTCTCTGAGTGCCCACCTGATGTGCTCGTCTGCTGGCGTTGAAAACGTCGCCGTTCCTTCGCCGACGAGAATGCCGCTGAATTGAACGATGCCCCATCGCTCGGGCATGTGCATGTTGATGGCGCCCTGCGGCGACCAGACCCAGTTGTTCTCGGGGAATGGCTTCTCGGTCGCCGGGTCGATCGCCTTCCGGTACACGCCCCCGTCCATCTCCAGCCGCCATTGGACCCGCGAGAAATTGACGCGCCAGTGATCGCCATCGATCGGTGGACGGTTACCAGGTGCGTGCTCTGTAAGGGCGCTCCACGGGATCGCCAGTTCTACCTGCCACCCGTCATCCTGGTCGGAGGGATCGTTGACTGTGCCGGCCACTGAAACCGCTGCACGCAGTCCCTCGATGTCCCATTCCGTGACCGCGGATCCCCGGTCACGGTACGGTCTCGTCAGCATCAAATCCCACACGGTTCCCAGCGCGTTGATCTCCAACTCGTAGTAGTTGTGGGTGTCGCCGTCCGGATCGATGAAGACCTCGAAGTCGTTGTCTCTATAGATGACTGCATCCCGCTGGGTCAGCGTCGCCCAGACGTGCGACTCCTCCAACTCCGCGCCCACATACAGGTTGGTATCGTCCCAGAGGAGCTTGAACCGAGTGCGCTGGCCGGGCGCCGGCCGTTCGGCTCCTTCTATGTCGACAAACGCTTCGCTCCAGCGGGCGGTTCGCCACGCTGCCTCGTTCAGCAGACCATCGATCAGCAGTGGCGCTGGCGATCGATAGGCCAGGTAGTGGCGGAACGGAGGGGGGCTGTCTTCCGCTGCCACCAAGAGCCACAGGAGCGCCGCGATCGGCGTTACCAGTCGGATGCGTCGTAAGGGTCGGGACATGAAGCGCTATAATATGTCCGACGCCCGGCCCCGGCGAGCCGGTCCGACCGCCCGGCGGCTGCGGTCGAGAAGCCCGGCCTGGCAGCGCGAGACGCCCCGGCGCCGGCGGCCCCCTGGGGCCGCCCAAAACTGGACATGGGTACCTCTTGGTGTTAGACTGCGGCAAGTGAAACTCAGGGCGACGCTCAGGTCGTCGGGCCCCGCTAAAGCTAATGCTGACATCGGGATTCGTGATTGAGCCAGATCCTGGTGTCTTCTTTTTTTGAGGGATGGGGGATTCATGGTAGAGGTGGAAGTCAGAGACGGCGACAATCTGGATGTCGTCCTTAAGAAGTTCCGGCGCAAGATGATTCGCTCCGGCCTCTTCAAGGACATGAAAAAGCGCCGTTTCTACGAAAAGCCCAGCGCCGCGCGGAAGCGCAAGAAGGCGGAGGCGCGTCGCCGTAACGGGCGCCGCCGGACCGCCGCCCGGCGCACGAAGTAGGTCAGGACCCCGCGCCGAGCGCGGGGATATGTATCGGTCTGTTCAAAACACGGAAGAACACGATGACACGCGCCTCGGGCACCGTAAAGTGGTTCTCCAAGGACAAGGGCTACGGTTTCATCAAGCAGGATGACGGCCCCGACGTTTTCGTTCACCACACTGCCATCCAGGGCGGCGGCTTCCGCACCCTGGAAGAGGGCGAACGCGTTGAATTCGACGTGGTCGAAGAGCCCAAAGGGCTAAAGGCAGCGAACGTCGAGCGCGTCGACGCTTCCTAGCGACAAGACATTCTCGCCGTCGTTCCTGTCGCGAACCGCCGACCAGCGGTCCTCGCGCAGGCTCCCGCAAGAAAAGGGCTGAGATACATGAGCAAGGCTAAGAGCGGTGACACCGTTAAGGTGCACTACACCGGCAAGCTGGACGACGGCACCGTATTCGACTCATCGGCCGGCGAGGATCCGCTCGAGTTCACCATCGGCGAACAGCACGTCATCCCCGGATTCGAGGACGGCGTCGTCGGCATGGCGACCGGCGAAACAAAGAGCATCAGTATCGCGGTAGACGAAGCCTACGGCGAACACCGCACCGAGCTCGTCTTCGAGATCGAGCGTAGCCAGCTCCCCGAGAACATCGAGCCCGAGGTCGGCCAGCTGCTCGAGTTCAAGCAGCCTGACGGGAGCGTCCTTCCCCTCGTGGTTTCCCAGCTAAGCGACGAAAGCATCACGCTGGACGCCAACCACCCTCTGGCCGGCAAGGCGCTGACCTTCGAGCTCGAGCTCGTGGAGATCGACGCTGCCTGAGAAGGCGACCGCTCAGAACTCGTAGGGCCCCATATCCGGCATGGCGACGCCATCGCCGCTGCCATCCCGCATGCGCGGATTGCCCGCAAGATCGAAGAGTGAGATGTAATAGGGTGAGCCGCTGTCGATAGCCGGCGAGCCGGGTAACAGCCGATAGCGGCTGAAGAAGTCGGAGTCATCCACGTTCTCGAACTGCGGATCCACCTCCCACAGCCCGTTGATCTCGTCCCATACGAAACCCGAACCGCCCGGGCTATAACGTAGGTTGTGGTCCGCCTCCATCCCCGAGCTCGAGTCGGCGTTCGGGCCCTCGTAGTGCATGTAGTCACCGTAGAAGACGTTGTTCATGATTACTGCGTCGGTCGAGCCGTTACTCAGGTAGATCGCGCGGTACTGAATGTTCTCGGCGAACAGGTTGTTGACGATCACCATCTCGGGGAATTGGTAGGCGTTGACGGCCTGGCCGCCGTTGTTATCGCAAATGTTGTTGCGGAAGATGATGTGACGGGAGCGTCCGATCTGGCCCTCTTGCTCTGATTCGGCCGCCGAAGCCATCAGGCACTGGTGGTCGACATCGTGACACCAATTGCTCTCGATGATGACGTCACGCGTGGCCGGCTTGCTGTTGTCGAATGTCTGAAAACAGTCGGTGTGCGGCCCTTCGCCCTGGTAGCCACGGTCGTAGATGTCGTGGATGAAGTTGTAGCGGAACGTGTGCCCGTCTCCGAAGAAGCGGATCCCGTCGGCGTCGCCGGAGTGTTCGCGGATCGAGGACATCACCTCGTTGTACTCTATCAGATTATCGTTGCCGAACACACGGATACCCGTGCCGTCCGCCCGATCCACCGTATTGCCGATGATCGCCGAGTTGGTGCAGTAAGGCTGCTGGTGCCAGCAGTTGATACCATTGGCGCGCGTGTCGTGAACGTAATTGTTGACGACGACGATCCCGTCGCCCTGAAGGAAGATGCCGTGTCCGTCGATGGCGTCATCCAGATCGCGGTTCGTCACCTCGAAGCTGCTCACCGTCACGTTGTCGGCGATGATCGTGAAACCCCGGGTCAGGGCCGCTCCTTCGGCGCGGATCACGATCGGTTGGCTGGCGGTACCGGACCGGGTGACGTGGATTCTCTCGTCGGCGTAGTCCCCGGCGGCCACGCAGACCACGTCGCCCGCCACGGCCGCGTCGACACCGCCCTGGATGGTGCCGAACGGGTCAGCCTCGCTGCCCGCCGCCTCGTCGGAGCCCGCTTCCGAGACGAAGAGCGTGCAGTCGGGTTCCTGCGGCCCTGGCTCGGAGGGCTCTGACGCCGCCTCGCAGCCGGCCAGTGCGGCGGCGACGGCGAGGGTGCCGAGGAGTGGAATTCGCTGGGCGATCATGGGTTCCGATTCCTGTGGTCGACCGTGGTGCCAACACGGTATACCGCGGAGGTGGAGGAGCGTTCCGTGCGGCTCATGGAAAACCTCCGGATGACGAGTTACGTACTGTACTCTCGAGAGGCACTGAGAAGGGGGGACCTCGTGAGTGATCAATTCGTTGAGATTCTGTTGGCCATAATGATTATCGGGATACCGGGGGCCGCTCTGGCCACCCGATTCGTTCTTCGGCCCATGCTGCGCGAGGTATCCGAGGCGATCCGCTCCACACGGCAACCGGGCGGCCCCGAGCTCGACGCACGCATGCTGGAGTTGGAGGAGGGCCAGCGCCTGATCACCGAGCAGCTCGAGCGGCTGGTCGAGGCCGAGCGCTTCCGCCAGGAACTGGAGGTGGGGAAGCGGGCCGAATTGCCGGGCGCCGTAGACTGATCTCTAGACGGTCTTCAGATAGTCACGGATCATCAGCGCCGCCGCCGCACCCTCGCCGGAGGCGGCGGCCACCTGCTTGGTACTGGTCGCTCGGACGTCGCCCGCCGCGAAGATCCCCGGAACGCTCGTCTCCAGACTAGCCGGGTCGCGGCTTTCGAAGCCCGGCGGTCGCTGGCCATCGTGGACTAGAGCGTGGCCGGTCACGACGAAGCCGTAATCATCGAGCTGCACGGCGCCGTTCTTCAAGTGGCCTGTGTTGGGGTCGAGCCCGATGAAGATGAAAGCGCCGGGAAGCTCGATCTCGCGCAGCTCGCCGGTCTCGGTGTTGCGGACCTTCAGCGTCCGCAGCTTCGATTCGGCGCCCGCGAACCCTTCCACCTCGTGATTGAACCGAACGTCGATCTGCGGATGCTCGAGCACTTTCTCCTGGATGACGTGGCTGGCCGTCAGCGTGTCGCCGCGAACCAGCAGCGTCACGTCCGAGGCGAAACGGGTGAGAAAGAGGCTTTCCTCGGTGGCGCTGTTGCCGCCACCCACCACTGCCACGGATCGCTCCTTATAGAATGGACCGTCACAGGTAGCGCAGAAGTGCACACCTGCGCCCAGGTACTCCTCCTCGCCGGGCACACCCAGCCGCCGGTAGCGGCTTCCGGACGTGAGTAGCACCGCCAACGCACTGTACTCGCTGCCATCAGCGGTCATCACGCAGTGGTAGTTATCTTGGCTGCGGATGGCCGTCACATCCTGTGCCTGCAAGAGTTCCACGCCGAAACGCTCGGCCTGCGACCGGAGGCGTTGCGCCAGCTCGGGCCCGGTAATTCCCTCGTGGAAGCCGGGAACGTTGTCCAGGTGCATGGTCGAGGCCGCCTGACCGCCTACCGCCGCCCGCTCGATCACCAACGTGTCGATTCCTTCGCGGGCGGTGTAAAGGGCCGCGGTGAGGCCCGCCGGACCGCCGCCCACGACGATGAGATCGTAGTGGTGGCGCTCCGCTGTCGTCTTCAGACCTAGCTTATCCGCCAATTCGGCGTTGCTTGGGTTGGTGAGGAACGAGCCGTCACCGAAGACGATGGTCGGAATGCTTCGCTTCCCCTCGTTCTTCTCGATCACGAAGCGCTCGCCTTCCTCGCTCTCCTCTACATCCACCCAGTTGTAAGGGATTAGGTGCTCGCCCAGGAACGACTTGCTGCGGTGACAGTCGGGGCACCAGAAGGCGCCGTAGACTGTGATGTCTGGTCCTTTACTCATGTGTCCTGCCTCTGTTCTACCCGGCGTCGTCCAGGATCGTGATCTCATCCGGTGTATTGGGAACAACGCACAAGAACTCGAACGGTTCGTCTCCCTGCGTCTGGTACCAGTGGGGCACACCAGCGGGGATATAGACCACGTCGCCCTCTTTCACCTCGTGCACATCGTCACCGATCCCGACCTTCGCCCGCCCGCTCAGCACGTACTGTTCGTGCTCGACGCTGTTCGAATGCCTGGGCATCGAGCCGCCGGCGTCGATGATAAAACGGCGCAGCGCGAAGTTCGGAGCCTCATCGGCCCCGATCAACACCTGGCGCACCGTCGCGGTTCCTGCCTTCACCTCTTCGGTTGGTACATTGGCCGCAGATCTCACCGGCATCGCGCTCTCTCTTTCCCTGGTCGAGCTGTTGGATCACCGCTTCTGATGCGGGGACTCAAGATGGACAAACTCGCTGGCCGGATCAATCAGCGATGGCATCGCCGAAACCGGTGTGGCTTTGGCTTCGTAGGCATGGAGGAGAAAACACTTGCCGGCTGCACCGCTCACGGGGAGAAGCGCGTGAAGATCGACTCGGTCATCCGAACGGAGAAATTGAGCAAAGCCTACGGGGAAGTGCAGGCGCTCGATTCGCTCGACCTGGAAGTCTACAGCAACTCGATCTTCGGCTTCCTGGGGCCGAACGGGGCGGGCAAGACTACGACGATCAAGCTGCTGCTCGGTCTCATCCGGCCCACCGCCGGTTCGGCCGAGGTCTTCGGCCACGATATCGTCGGCGACACCATCGATGTCCGCCGCCGAATCGGGTACCTGCCGCAGGAGCCACGTTATTACGAGCACATGACGGCCCGCGAGACTCTGCGTTTCACGGCCCGTTTCTTCTACGAAGGCCCGGGTCAGGCCATCGAGAGGCGGATCGCAGAGACGATCGAGCTGGTGGGCCTGGCCGACAAGGCGGATCGGCCGATCGGAGGTTTCTCAAGCGGCGAACGGCAACGGCTCGGCATCGGTCAGGCGCAGGTCAACGATCCCGACTTGCTCATACTGGACGAGCCTGCAGCTTCACTCGACCCCATGGGCCGGCGCGACGTGCTGGGGATCATGGAGAGGCTCCGCGAGCGCGCGACCGTCTTCTATTCGACGCACATCCTGGACGACGTCGAACGCGTCAGCGATACCGTGGCCATCCTCAACAGCGGACAGCTCGTGGCAAAGGCACCCATCGAAGATCTGCTCGCCGGGAGTGACGGCGTCGTCTTCGCCATCGATATCCGTGGCGTGGGTACGGAGGCAGAGCGACGTGTGGCCAGCCAGCCATGGGTCACGGATCTGCAGGTAGCGACGGACGGCGATCTCTCGCACTGGATGGTCAGCGTCGCGGACGCGGCCGCCGCAGAATCGCAGCTCCTTCGCCTGGTGTTGTCTGACGATCGGCTCGACGTTTGCTCCTTCAGCCGCAAGACCTACGAGCTTGAAGAGATCTTCATGAACCTGGTGGAGGAGAACGGAAATGGCCGCTAGCGTTCAGCTGCAGCCGGCTGCCGGTCGTGGCCGACTGGTTGGCTTCGGCAATATGGTGAGCAAGGAGTACGGCGCCTGGTGGCGGACCCGTCGCGCCCTCCTGCATCACGTCCTCTGGTTCTGCGTG
>JBDHHX010000109.1:0-10598 GCA_039589155.1 Gemmatimonadota bacterium
GAAGATCTGGGCGAAAAGCCGACGCTCAGCATCAGCCCCTTACCGAGCGACTACCGCTTCGACGGGATTTGGGATGTCAATAAGTGGCGGTTGGCAACCGACTCCATCGTCAACCTCACGACGACTGAACCCGAGGAAGGCGGCGAGCCTGCCGGTCAGACGGTCGTCAAGGTCTTTGCCGACGCGGAGAACATCCTGGTGGCCGTGATGTCCTATGACGACAACCCGTCGGGCATCGTCTCGTTCTCAAAAGCCCGGGACTCCGACCTCGAGGAGGAAGACCACATCACGGTCATCTTCGACACGTTCCTCGACGGTCGCAGCGGTTATGTCTTCGCCGTGAATCCGACCGGGGCCCGATTCGACGGCATAATCATCGAAGCCGGCGAAGATGTGAATCCCGAGTGGGATGAGGTTTGGGACACCCGAACCTCTGTAAACGATCGCGGTT
The DNA here is from genome assembly GCA_039589155.1 of Gemmatimonadota bacterium. Lineage (GTDB taxonomy): Bacteria > Gemmatimonadota > Gemmatimonadetes > Palauibacterales > KS3-K002 > Kutchimonas. The sequence continues at coordinate 452 of JBDHHX010000109.1, forward strand.
GGTATGCCGAGATCTGGATTCCCATCAACAGCATCGGATTCAGGAGGAACCTCGAGGCGTGGGGCTTCAACGTGGAGCGTAGGGTCCAACGGCTTCAGGAGACCAGCCGCTGGTCCGGCGCCAAGCGCGACTACGAGATCCTCGAGCCTTATGTCGCGGGGCTCCTGGAGGATATTCCCGACTTCGATTTCGGCCTCGGCCTGACCATCCGCCCGGCGGCTGTTGGCAGGATCGGCCAGCCGGAAGGCGAAGAGGGAACCGAGACAGACGGAGATATCAGTCTGGATCTTACTCAGCGCCTGGGGCCGAACCTCCTGTCCGCGCTGACGGTGAATACCGATTTCGCGGAAACCGAAGTTGACGTACGCCAGATCAACCTCACGCGCTTTCCGCTCTTCTTCCCCGAGCGGCGGCCGTTCTTCCTGCAGGCGTCGGACATCTTCGAGTTCGGCGCCGGTCTCGATGAGGAGACTCTGCTTCCCTACTTCAGCCGCAGCATCGGCCTGCTTGGCCCTGAGGAAGACGATCTGTCGGAGATCCCCATCAACATCGGCGGCAGAATCAACGGCCGCGTGAGCAATACGAACCTGGTTGGTCTGATCGTGAACACACGCGCCGTCGACAGCCTCGAGGTCGGCGACGACGAGTCGATCAACGTTCCCAATACGACGATGGGTGCGGCGCGGGTCTACCAGAACGTCATGGAGCAGTCGACGCTGGGAGTGATCGGCACCTTCGGCGATCAGGCTGGCCGCTCCGGGGCCTGGACCGCCGGCGCCGACTTCACCTACCGGACCTCGAATTTCCTTGGCGACAAGAACTTCACCGTCGGCGTCTGGGGACTGCTCAACGATCGTGAGGACCTAGAGGGCGATAAGGCGGCCTACGGCTTCAGCGTCGAGTATCCCAATGACCTCTTCGCTTTTGGCCTGACCTCGATTCATATCGGTGACGGCTTCGACCCGTCGCTCGGCTTCGTACAGCGGAATGACAACCACATCTGGGAGTTTGACGGAGAATACAACCCGAGACCATCCTGGTCGTTAGTCCGCCAGATGTTCCACGAGCTGTCATTCACTCTCTTCAACAAGGCGGACAACAGTACATGGGAGAGCTATATCGGGACGATCAAGCCGCTCGACTGGCTCCTCGAGAGCGGCGATCAATTCGCGGCCTCGGTACAGCCTGAGGGTGATAGGCCCCCAGAGCCCTTCGAGGTCTCGGACGAGGTGATCGTTCCCGCCGGATCCTACGAATGGATCCGCTACGTGATCGAAGCCCGCACGGCGGAGAAGCGTCGCGTCGTCGCAGAGGTGACATTTGAATTTGGCGACTACTACAACGGCGACCTCAGCACGGTCGAGGCGGCGTTGGGACTCAGGCCCTCGGCCTTCTTCATCCTCGAGCTCACCGGTGAATGGAATGTCGGCACGGCGTTGGCCCTGGAAGACGAGGAGGACCCCACGGCGTTGGTCCAGATGGACTACACAGAAGAACTGTACGGCCTCCGCCTGGAATTGAACTTCTCTCCCAACATCCAGTTCACCACACTGACACAGTACGATACGGAAAGCCGGGAGCTGGGCTCCAACAACAGGCTGCGTTGGACCTTCACGCCCTACGGCGAGCTCTTCGTCGTCTACAACCACAACGTCAAGCGAACGAAGACCGATGAGTGGAAGCTCAAATCCAACGAGCTTCCGATTAAGCTCTACTACACCTGGCGGTTCTAGGGATGGCGGAGAACGACGATGGATCGACCCAAACGTCGACTGCTGATCGCTCTGCTGGCCGCCATGTGGCCGGTTCTGCCGACCACCGGCACGGCGCAGGAAGATCTGCCCTACTTCCTGAGGGATCGTGGGACGGGCGTTCCTACTTCGCTCTTCGGTACCTACATCCGCAAAGGCGAACTGATCGTCTACCCGTTCTACGAGTACTACTACGACAGCAACCTGGAATACGACCCGGCCGAGTTCGGTTACGAGCTCGCCCAGGACTTCCGCGGTGAATACGAGGCCAACGAGTTCCTGCTCTTCCTCGGACTCGGGCTCACCGATTGGCTGGCGTTTGAATTCGAGGCAGCGGTGATCTCGGCCTCGCTGACCAAGTCACCCGATGACCCATCCAGTCAGCCGGATGTCCTGGAGGAATCGGGCCTCGGCGATGTCGAGGCACAATTGCGCTGGCGCTGGAAGGCGGAGAGCGAGAAGAGTCCAGAAATATTCAGCTTCTTCGAGACCGTCTTCCCGCTCCAGCGTGACGAAGTCCTGATTGGCACTCAGCACTGGGAGTTCAAGCTCGGCGCCGGCGTCATCAAGGGATTCCGCTGGGGAACGATGACTCTGCGCACCGCCGTGGGCTACGACGAGGCGGAGGGCAAGGTCGAGTTCGGGGAGTACGCCCTCGAATACCTGAAGAGGTTGTCCCGCGTCTTTCGGATCACAGCGCTGATCGAAGGTCAAGAGGATGAGGTCGAACTGATCGGCGACCTCCAGATACATGTAACCTCGTGGATGTTCATCCGGCTCAACGCCGGAGTCGGTCTCACATCGAAGGCGACGGACATCGCGCCGGAATTCGGGTTCGTCTTCACGGCGAACGTTTTCTAGAAACGAGGGCCCTAACCATGATGCGTTGGTTAATTGGATCGAGTCTCAAGAACCGGCACGTGGTCGTCAGCGTAGCAGCGCTGCTGATCATTTTCGGCTTCACGCAGCTGACCGAGATGCCGGTGGACGCGCTTCCCGAGTTTTCGCGTCCCTATGTGGAGATCCAGACGGAAGCGCTCGGGCTATCCGCCCAGGAAGTGGAGGCCATGATCACCACTCCGATGGAAGCGGACATGCTCAACGGGACACCATGGGTCGAAGAGATTCGATCACGGTCAATTCAAGGGCTGTCGTCCATCGTCCTCGTCTTCAAGGACGGAACCGACATCATGCGCGCCCGTCAGGTCGTGCAGGAGCGCCTCACGGAGGTCTTCGCGCTCCCCAACGTGTCCAAACCGCCGACGATGCTGAACCCTCTGTCATCGACCAACCGGATCATGGAGATCGGGCTGACCTCGGACACGCTATCGCTGATCGACATGTCGGTGCTCGCGCGCTGGACGATGGTGCCCCGGCTGATGGGACTGCCGGGCGTGGCGAACGTCTCGATCTGGGGGCAGCGGAAGCGCCAGCTGCAGGTCCAGGTCGATCCAGAGGTGCTGCGGGATGAAGGCGTCACCCTGATGCAGGTCGTCAGGACCTCCGGCAACTCGCTGTGGGCGTCACCGTTGAGCTTCCTGGAGGCCTCGACCCCGGGCACCGGCGGTTGGATCGACACGCCGAATCAGCGACTGGGAGTTCGGCACATCCTGCCGATATCGACGGCTGAGGAGCTGGCCCAGGTGACCCTGGAGGGCGATCCCTCGAAACGCTTGGGCGACGTCGCCACGGTAGTGGAAGACCATCAGCCGCTGATCGGGGATGCCATCGTTGCCGATGAGCCGGCGCTGATGCTCGTTATCGAGAAGTTTCCCTGGGCCAACACGGTAGAGGTCACTGAGGAAGTCGAGGAAGCGCTGGCGGCGCTACAGCCCGGCCTCGCCGGTCTGGACATGGACCCGACGCTCTTCCGACCCGCGACCTTCCTTATGTCGGCCATGAACAACCTGTCCGTCGCCTTGATCATTGGTTCGGTCCTCATGGTCTTGGCTCTGCTCGCCTTCCTGTTCAACTGGCGCACGACGTTGATCAGCGGAGTGGCGATCCTTCTGTCGATGATCGCGGCTGGGACCGTGCTCTACCTGCGAGGAACCGTTGTCAACATGATGGTAGTGGCCGGGCTCATATTGGCGCTCGGTATCGTTATCGACGACGCCATTATCGACGTCGAAAACATCCTGCGTCGCTTACGACAACGTCGCGAAGAAGATGACGGCAAGTCGATTGCGACCGTCATTCTCGACGCCTCGCTCGAGATACGCAGGCCCATCATCTACGCGACGATGATCATAGCGATGGCAGTGATGCCGGCCTACTTCCTGAAGGGCATCACAGGTGCGTTCTATCAACCGCTGGTAACATCCTACATACTGGCGTTCCTCGCCTCCTTGCTGGTCGCCATGACCGTCACAGTGGCCATGAGCTTTCTTCTCCTGGCCAGGGCGCCGCGTGACCAGCGCCAATCTCCATTCACCAACTGGCTGCAGAACGGCTATGCCGCCGTGAGTTCGCGGCTTCTTCGCAATCCACGCCTGGCCTTTGGCGCTGTCTGCGGCCTGGCATTGATCGCATTCGCCATCACACCGGTGCTGCGGTTGGGTTCGCTGTTGCCCGACTTCAAGGAGACCGACCTGGTCGTACGCTGGGAAGGGAGCAGCTCAGCGTCCCACCCGGCGATGAGCCGCATCACGAGCCTGGCCAGCCGCGAACTGAGGTCGATACCCGGGGTCCGCAACGTTAGCGCTCACGTGGGACGGGCGGTGATGTCTGACCGAAGGGCGGACGTCGGTGCTGGAGAGCTCAGGGTTAGCATCGACCCGGCGGCCGACTACAACGCCACCGTGGACGCGGTCGCCGCCGTGGTGGCGGGCTATCCCGGACTCTCACGCGAAGTGCTGACCTATCTGGAGGCACGAGTCAGGGAGGAGCTGTCGGGGACCGGAGAATCACTGGTCGTTCGTGTCTACGGCGAGGACATGGAGGTGATCCGCGCCAAGGCGGACGAGGTGCGGGAGGTCCTGGCTGGCATCGACGGCGTCGTCGATCCCAGGGTGCAGTATCCCGGCGAGCGGCCCACCGTGGAGATCGAGGCTGATCTCGAGCGGGCCCGGGACTACGGTCTCAAGCCGGGCGATGTCAGACGGCCGGCGGCCATCCTGCTGTCCGGCATGGAGGTCGGCAACCTGTTCGAGGAACAGAAGGTGTTCGACGTCGTGGTATACGGCACGCCGAATACCCGCCACAGCCTCACCAGCATCAAGGAACTGCTGATCGAAACACCATCGGGCGGCCACGTGCGGCTCGAGGACGTAGCCGACGTTCGCATCGTGCCGTCGGTCACCGTCATCAATCGAGACGCGGCGGCGCGTCGCATCGACGTCACCGCGGCCGTGAGCGGCCGAGACTTCGCCAACGTCGCCGCGGACGTCGAGCACGGTATCCAGGGCATTGACTTCCCTCTCGAGTACCGTGCAGAGCTCCTGGGCGTGTACGCAGAGCGGCTCGCCGCCCGCCGGCGCGTCCTCGCGTTTGCCATCGGCTCCGCCGTCCTGACCCTGCTGCTCATTCAGGCGTTCTTCCGCAGCTGGAGGTTGGCGACGGCGTTTTATGTCACGTTACCGATCGCCCTGTTGGGGGGTGCGGCGGCCGCGTTCCTCGCCGCGGGCAACCTGTTCTCACTGGGGTCCATCGCTGGCTTCATCGCCGTCGGCGCAATCGCCGTGCGCAACGGCCTCTCGTTGATCAGCCGCTATCGACAACTCGAGGAGGAGGGTGACGAGTTCGGTGCGGCTCTGGTACAGCGGGGTGCCAGGGAACGGGCGGCGCCGATCCTGATGACGGCCATCACAACGGCCCTTCTATTCCTGCCGCTGGCGCTCTTTGGCAGTATCGCCGGTCTCGAGATCGTGCAACCGATGGCGATCGTCATTCTGGGTGGGCTCGTCACGTCCACACTGTACACACTGGTCGCAGTGCCCGCCATCTACATGCAGCTCGGCGCCGCACGTGAGCCCGATCTCGGGCTACTGCCGGTGATCATCGTCTCTGAAGAAGAAGCACGCGAGCTGGTCACAGCTTGAGCGGCTGAGAAACAAGAGGAGGAAGGTCATGAAGTACGGTTATCGATTTCTGGCGGCTCTGCTGGCCGTATTCAGTCTGCAGCTCGCGGCATGCACGCAAGAGTCAGGTAGCGACCATTTGATCGAGCTCGCTTCCACCGTCGATCATATCGAAGGGTCGGAGTTCAGCAGAGTGACGCTGTCAGAGCGAGCGATCGAGCGCATCGACCTCAAGACCGATGAGGTGCGCGAGGAGTGGATCCAGCGCTCTAACGCCATGCGAATGTGCGTGCCTTATTCAGCGCTCATCTATGACCCGCAGGGCCGGACCTGGGTCTACACGAGCTCCGAGCCCCGGACCTTCGTTCGTCAGGAAGTCATCGTCGATTTCATCGATGGCGACCTTGCCGTTCTCACCGACGGGCCGCCCCTCGGTACCGTAGTCGCCTCGGTCGGAGTGGCCGAGCTCTACGGTACCGAGTTCGAGGTTGGTCACTGATCTCGAGAGGTATCGAACCATGATGCGTTGGATCGTTGGATCGAGCCTGAGGTTCCGTTACCTGGTGATCGCCCTCGCGGCGGCGATGGTGTTATTCGGCATCGGGCAACTCCGCAACGTGCCGGTCGACGTCTTCCCCGAGTTCGCACCGCCGATCGTGGAGATCCAAACTCCCGCCCTCGGGCTTTCACCCGCCGAGGTGGAGGGCCTCGTCACCATTCCGCTCGAGGAAGCGCTCGCCGGCGTGCCGGGGCTCGACGTCATGCGCTCCAGATCGGTTCCCCAGTTGTCCTCGGTCAAGATGATCTTCGAGCCCGGGACCGACCTGCTGCTTGCGCGCCAGATGGTGGACGAACGCGTGGCCACAGTGACCCCGACGCTGCCCAGCTGGGCCAGCCCACCTGTCATGTTGCCGCCCCTGTCCGCCACCAGCCGTTGTATGAAGATCGGCATCTCGTCGGATTCGCTGTCGGTGATCGACCTCTCGATGATCACCTACTGGACGATCCGCCAACGGCTGCTGCGTGTGCCCGGCGTTGCCAATATCGCGATCTGGGGCGAGCGGCTGGAGATGCTGCAGGTGCAGGTCGTGCCGGAGCTGTTGATCGAGCACGACGTCACACTCAAGGAGGTCATGGAGGCCACGGCGGACGCCCTGGACGTTGGGCTGTTCAAGTTCTCTGACGGTCACTACGTCGGCTCCGGCGGCTGGATCGATACGCCGAACCAGAGGCTTCCTGTACGACACATCCTGCCCATCGTCTACCGGTCGGACCAGGTCACGCCGGATGCCCTCGCTAACGTGCCCGTGGCTGTCAGGAACGGCAGGCAACTCGTTCTCAGCGACGTGGCCGATGTCGTCATTGACCACCAACCGATGGTCGGCGACGCCATCATCAACGATGATCTGGGCCTGTTGCTCATTGTCGAGAAGTTCCCTTGGGGGAACACACTCGAGGTGAGCCGTGGAGTGGAAGCTGCCCTCGATGCGATGCGGCCGGGTCTCCCCAACGTCGAGATCGATTCCGAGATCTTCCGCCCGGCGACCTTCATCGAGATGTCGATCCAGAATCTCACGACGGCGCTAGTCATCGCCAGTATTCTCGTTGTGCTGGTCTTGTTTGCCTTCGTCTACGAGTGGCGTGTGGCGTTGATCAGTTGCACTGCGATCCCGCTGTCCCTGATGTCGGGAGCGCTCGTGCTCTCACTGCGCGGAGCAACGATCAACACGATGATTCTGGCGGGGCTGGTTATCGCCATCGGTGCCGTCGTGGATGACGCGATCATCGACATCGAGAACATCGTCCGACGATTACGTCAGTACCGGAAGGAAGGCAGCAGAAAGTCGACGGCAAGGATCATTCTCGAGGCCTCGCTGGAGGTTCGCAGCGCCATCATCTATGCGACGCTGATCGAGGTGATGGCCCTGGTGCCGGTGTTCTTTATGGAGGGGTTATCTGGGGCATTCTTCAGGCCGCTTGCTTACTCTTATGCGCTGGCCATTCTGGCGTCGATGGTGGTCGCGCTTACCGTCACGCCGGCGCTCGGCCTGATCCTCCTCCGTAACGCGCCGTTGGAGAAGCGCGAATCCCCCATCATACGCTGGCTTCACGCCGCCTACGACCGCGTCCTCACGCAGGTTGTCCGCTCGCCGCGCCCGGCCTATGCCACGGTCGGTGTCATCGTGTTGGCCGGCGTGCTGGTGGTCCCGCAGCTGGGGCAGTCGCTGCTTCCCTCGTTCAAGGAGCGGGATTTCTTGATGCACTGGCTCACCAAGCCCGGTACGTCTTGGCCAGAGATGAACCGAATCACCATCCAGGCCAGCAAGGAGCTGCGGACCATTCCAGGGGTGCGCAACTTCGGGGCCCACATCGGTCAGGCCCTGATCATGGATGAGGTCGTCGGGATGTACTTCGGCGAGAACTGGATCAGCGTCGACCCCTCGGTCGACTACGACGAAACAGTCGACGTGATCCAGGCGACCGTTGACGGCTACCCCGGCCTCTTTCGCGATGTGTTGACGTACCTCAAAGAGCGGATCCGCGAAGTACTGACCGGGACGTCGGAGGCCATCGTCATTCGGATCTATGGTCACGACCTCGACGTCCTCCATCACAAAGCTAGCGAGGTCAGGGACGCCCTCGACGGGATACCAGGTATCATCGATCTGCACGTTGAGCTTCATGAGAACATTCCGCAGATCGAGGTAGAGGTCGACCTGGAAAGGGCGCAGCGCTACGGAGTCAAACCCGGCGACGTCCGGCGCGCCGCAACCACGTTGGTAGCAGGCGAAGAAGCTGGTGACATACACATCGCGCATCGCACCTACGACGTACAGGTCTGGAGCGTCCCCGAGGCGCGCAACAGTCTGACTGATGTCAAGGAGCTGCTCATCGACACGCCGGACGGCGGCCGTGTGCAGTTGCAGGAAGTGGCCGACGTTCGCATCGCGCCGACACCAAACGTCATCGAGCACGAGAACCTCAAGCGCCGCATCGACGTGGGCGCCAACGTGCGTGGTCGCGACCTCGGTTCCGTATACGCCGATGTCGAGGCGATCCTGGCGGGCATCGAGTTCCCGCATGGGTACTATCCCGAGCTGCTTGGCGAGTATACGGAACGACTAGCGGTGCAGAAGAAGCTGTTCATCTTCGCGATGATCGCGATGGTCGCGATCTTCCTGCTGCTGCACACGTCCTTCGGTAGCGCACGCCTCGCAACCTTGTCGTTCGTGTTGCTACCCTCGGCACTGGTGGGCGGCATACTGGCGGCTTACTTCGGCGACGGAGTTCTCTCCCTCGGATCGTTGGTTGGGTTCCTGACCGTGCTGGGGATCGCGGCCCGCAACGGGATATTGATGATCAATCATTTCCAGCATCTCGAGGACCACGAAGGCGAGACCTTCGGCCCCGAGCTCGTTCTGCGTGGGGCGCGGGAGCGGCTGGCGCCGATCCTGATGACCGCTACGACCACAGGGTTGGCCCTCGTGCCTCTGGTGATCGCCGGGCAAATACCTGGCAATGAAATCGAGCACCCAATGGCCGTGGTCATTCTCGGCGGCCTGGTCACTTCGACTTTGGTAAACCTGTTCGTCGTGCCGTCGCTATACTTGCGGTTTGGCCAGGTTCGCAAGCCGGAGCCGGTGGCCGTAGCGACGGCTACGTAGCGGAGCAGACGGATATCAGGAGAGAGAAATATGCGGCACAACAATCGATGGATGATTCCGGCGGCGATCGTCGTGGTTCTGCAGGTCTGGGCTTGCGGTGGGTATTCCGACGCCCAGACCGCGGACGAGTTCGATCCCAACAACTTCGACCGCTCCACGATCATCGATAACGAGTGGTTTCCCCTCACACCGGGGACGCAGTTCATCTACGAAGGATTCACCGTCGAGGATGAGGAGGAAGTCCCCCACCGCATCGTGTTCACCGTCACGGACCTGACCAAGGTGATCGGCGGCGTTAACGCCGTTGTCGCCTACGACAGGGACTACAGCGATGATCTGCTCGAGGAGTCGGAGCTCATCTTCTTCGCTCAGGACAACGAGGGAAACGTCTGGCACTTGGGTCAGTACAGCGAGACATGGGAGGAGGAGGCGCTGGTCGGCGGCCAGGCCTGGCTCGTCGGCCACCTGGAAGGCGCGAAGGCAGGAATCATGATGAAGGCGGATCCGCAGCTGGGGACACCCGACTACTCCCAGGGGTTCGCGCCTGCTCCGTTCTACTGGACGGACCGCGCACGGGTCATCGAGATGGGCCAGACGACCGCCGTTCCGTACGGCACCTTCGACGACGTGTTGATAACCGAAGAATTCGCCGAGGAGGAGCCGGGCGCCTTCCAGCTCAAATATTACGCCCGCGGCGTGGGCAACGTGCGGG
>JBDHHX010000110.1:0-10467 GCA_039589155.1 Gemmatimonadota bacterium
GGACGCCCTCCGGCATCCGCGGCTGCGGCGCGGCCACGGCCATCACTTCACCCATCGGCAACGTGTTGAAGTCTTCGCGCACCTTCGCGACAAAGCCACTGGGATATCCGCCGCCAATGCCGACGACGATGTTGTTGCTGACGAAGTGCCTGGCGTAGAACTCCTTCACATCGTCCAGCGTGATGGACTCGACGGAGGCGACGTAGCCTTCCACCGGGTGCTCGTACGGCGTGCCGGCGTAGGCCATGCTGAAGAGCAGTTGTTTCGACAGCTCTTCATCGCGGCCGTATCGACGCGACCGCTGCAGATAGTTCATCGTCTGCGATTTGATCCGCTCGAAGTCCGCTTCGTCGAAGGCGGGCGACAGCAGGTGATTGCGGAATAGCTCGTAGTAGGCGTCCAGGTTGTCCTTGTGGACGCGACCGGTGAAGACGGTCATCTCTTTGTCGACGTTGTACCCGTAGCCAGCGGCCATCGGGTACAACTTCTCGATGATCGATTCGTAGCTGTCCTCGGTCGTGGCGCCGTCCGACAGCAGGTTGGCGGTCAGGTCCGCCAGGCCCTCCTTGCCGGCGGGGTCATTTTGCGAGCCGGTCTGGACCCAAATGTTGAAAGCGATGAAGGGCGACTCGGACTCGGGCATGGCGACGGTACCTTCCGGCGCCATCTCGCAAGCCGCTACGGCGAGGAGTAATGTCGGAAGTGCAGCTAGCTTTCTCATCATCTCAGCTTCCCTCCTGCACCATGGTCACCACGGTCTTCTCATTCTCGATCAGGAAGGTGCGTGCAGCTTCGCGCACGTCTTCCCTGGTGATCGAACCGAGGGTTCGATAGTACTCGTCTATGGCCTCGATGCCGCCCGTGTTGATCACGGGCGTCATCATCGAGAAGGCGACGCTCTGCGCCGTCTCGAGGCCCATGAGGAACCCGTATTTCATGTTGCTCCTGGTGTCCTCAAACAGCTTCTCATCGACCAGCTCTTCCTTGAACAACTCGATCGTCCTGGCGATCTCTTCCTCGATGTAGCTCACATCGGCCGGGTTGATCACCATGGCACTGATGCTGAGAAGGTTCGGATCGCGCGACAGACCGAAGTCGCCGTTCAGGAACTGTACCTTCCGCTCGTCGATGACGAGCTTCCTGTAAAGCTCCGAGTTCGAACCGAAGGCGACGGAGCCCAGCACCTCTGTCGCCACCGCTTGTACCTCGGTAGCACTCCAGGCAGGCCCCATGTAGTTGACGGTGAGAATCGGTAGCGTACGGCCCGGGAACTCGACGAGGCGTCGCCGCGGCGCCGTGTGCGGCGGCTCGGGCGTGATCTCCGGCGCGACGTAGCCGGGCTCCCACTCGGAGTAGTACTGGTTGATCAACTGCTCGGCCACGTCAAACTCGAAGTCGCCGGCCAAGACGAGGACCACGTTCTCGGGCCGGTAGTAGCGCTGGTAGAACGAGAGGCTGTAATCGTAGCCCTCCGGCATCGCGCGCACGTCAGCCTCGTAGCCGATGGTGGTGTGGCGGTACGTGTGCTCGTCGAAGGCGGTTTCCTGCAACCGTTCGTACAGGTAACGGAACGGCGTGTTGGCGCTCTGCTGATACTCGCCCAGCACCGCGCCGGCTTCGGTTCGGAAGTTGGGCTCGGTGTATCTCAGGTTTCTGAAGCGGTCCGATTCGAGGTCGACGATCTGCTCCAAGTACTCGTTGGAGGCGACCAGGTAGTAGACCGTCCGGTCGATGCTGGTGAAAGCGTTCCGCGCCGCACCCATCTCTGTCGTCACGGCGTCGAACAGCGGGTACTTCTCGGTACCGGCGAACATCATGTGCTCGAAGAAGTGTGCGAAGCCGCTGCGGCCCGGCTCCCACTCTTCCCGACTACCGGTCCGAACCATGGACACATAGGCGATCTGGTCCGGCGCACCCGCCTTGATCAGGTAGGCTTTGAAGCCGTTGTCCAGCTCGACCAATCGGTAGTCGAACGGGAAGATCCCGTCACTTTCCTGCGCCGATGCGCTGGCCACCAGGGCCAGTGCGAGTGTGGACGTCAGCGCAAACTTCGTAAAGACTCTCATGGGCAAACTCCTCGGTTGCGGCCAGGAAACGGCTACTTCCGGGCCTGCTGGAGTTGCAGGGTATCGCACGGGCTGTCTGAGAACGGGGACCAATGTAACGTGGTTATGCATTGCCCGCACCACCGGGATTGGGCGGTGCGGGCAGAGTACGAGAGCGATTATCGCTTGCTGTCGTTAGCGGCTAAATGCCGAATTGCCAACGAGCGAGGAACTCCCAAGTACGGGTCTTGAGATCGACGGTGTTGAAGATATCGGACATTCCCACGACGTAGCGGACGTCGATGACGAAGGCGGAGTTGGCCCATGGGGAAATGTACTCGAAGCCGGCGCCGACCGGCACGCTCCACTCGATGGACTCGGCGTCGCCGACGGCCGCTCCATCCTTGCAGCTGACCCAAACGTTGCCGATTCCCTTTACGTCGCAGGAGAGGTTGAGCCCCAGAGCGCCGCCACCGAATACGTTGAACGTCCAGTCTCCGGTCAACTGTACCTTTCCGGTGACGAGCAGCGGGAGTTCGATGTAGCGAAGCCTGAGGGAGCCGAGGTCACCCTGGGACGTCTGACCCAACTCGGTGCCCTTCTGCAGAAAGTTGGCGCCGAGTTCGACGCCGAAGTTCTTGTGAGGTGCGAACTCGACGTACCCTCCAACCAGGAGGCCCCAGGCCCAGTCCGACTGGCGGACGAAATCGCCGGACACGTTGGTCAGGGTGGGTCCGGCGGAGAGCCCTACGAACCATTTGTCGTTGGGCGCCTGGGCGCGCAGGGAGTGAGTGGAGACGGCGAGCATCGCAGCGGCGATCGCAAACATCTTCAAGAGCTTCATGTTTCGGTTCCCTTTTTATTGGTAGACGGTGGACGGTTAGTGGCGCTCGGGACTCAGGTGATGACCGGTTGATCTTTTCTTTCGACCATCGCTTTGCGTGCGGCGCCCGTCAGTTCGGCGGCGCTTCCGGCTAGCAGCGCCGGAAAGACAAGAGTGACGGCGAAAAGGGCGGCGGTGGGCAAGGTCAATACTGCGGCCACCCTTGCGGCCAGCTCGAGGACGGGGCCCTGAGAAGCCGTCACGGCAAGCAGCAGCCCCCAGGCAAGAGCGCTGGCGAGCGCCGTGCTCAAGCCGTGTCGCCTTTCCGGAGAGATGAATCCGTAGACCGCGGCGATCGCCGGTACGGCCCACCAGCCGAGCAGCGCCGTACCCAGGGCGAGCAAGCCGATCAGCGACAGCCAGGCGATAGCGTTCTTCATCGGTCAGCGCTCCGGGTTCAGCTCAAGAACGGAAACGACACGCGACGGATCGATTTCCGAAGCGGCGCGCGGGAAGAGCACCGGCTCGAGCTCGCCATCCACCCATTTCTCGATGCGGTCCATGTAGCGAGTACTGACCGGGTTGCCCGATTGGCCACCGGGATAGATGCTCCACGCTTCGACCTCGGGTCCCATCTGCACGACCATGCGCCAGCTGGCCCCGTGTGTGCCACGTCCGGAGGAAGGATTCAGGTTGCCAGGCCCGCCCTGGATGGGCAGGTCGAGAGCTGACAGCGACCTCATGTTGAGCAAGTGATAGATGTTGGCGTGGCGGACACCGTCCCAGCGCCAGCCGCCGTCACCGGGTTCTCCGTGTTGTTCTTTGGTGGCTTGCATCGCCGCGGCAAGACTGGCGACGAGAATCTGGTCCCGTCCTTCGACGTCGTCGGTGCGCGCATCGTCCCACCAGGCGCTCTCCGGTTGGTGGAGCAGGCTGGCGATGACGGCCGATGAGGGCGTGAACACGCGGCGCGGCGGCCCTTCATCATCCGGGGCCTCCAGCAGCTCGTCCCAGGTGCGGTTGGAAAGCTCGTCCAGTGCGGCGTGGAAGAGAACCGCCCGTTCGTTGTCCTTCGTATAGAGACGGTCCCACGCGGCAATGAGCTCAGCAGCCCGGCGGGCGCCCACGTCGACTTCGCCCCGCGCCGCCAAACGATCCACAGCCTCGAGGAAGAAGGGGATGAACAAGTCGGCCCGGGCATTGCCGGGATCGACCTGGTAGCGCCGCATGTCGTCCGGCGTCACCGCCGCGTTCGCGGCGAGCAGCTGGTTGATGCGCATGGCGCGCCAGGGAGACGGCCAGTCGGCGCCCAAGTAAGCAGCGCCGTCGAGTGGATCGATCGGCTGTTGGTTGGCTGAGGCCAGGTAGCCCTGATCCGGGTTGACCGACTGCGGATAGCTGTCCGGCGGCCAATACCCGGTCCAGTCACTGGCGGTGCGCGTACCGTCGCGGACGGTGTTTCCTAAGCCATCGGGATGAACCGGGAAGTGACCGGTGGAGCGGATGGCGATGGTGCCTGCACGGTCGGCCACGATCACGTTCTGAGCCGGAGCCGTGAACGATGCCATGGCCGCGAAGTGTTCGGCGACATTGGACGCGCGGGCAGCAGCCAGCAAAGCGTCGGTTGCTCCCGCCTCCTCGAGGACGGTCCAGCGCATCGACAGCATGCGACCGTCGTTGTCGATGACAGGTCCTCGATGGGTCACGTAGAGCGTATCGACCTCGAGCAGCGCGCCAGCCCGCCCGTAATATTCTTCGACACGCAGTTCGAGCGAACGCCAATCCCCGTCCAGCAGGTACGCAGTGGGATTCTCGTCGCCGTCGAAGACCTCCTCGTAGTAATCGATGACATCGGCCCCGGTGTTTGTGAAGCTCCAGGCCACGTCGCGGTTGAAGCCGATGACGATGGCCGGCACGCTGGGAATGGTCACACCGTAGATGTCCAGCTCGCCGGGTACCACGAGGTGGGCCTCGTACCAAATCGATGGCAAAGTCAAACCGAGGTGGGGGTCGCCGGATAGCAGCGCGTAGCCCGCTGCGGTTCGCTCCGCTGCCACCGCCCAGTTGTTACTGCCGAGGACGCGATCGGGATCTCGGGCATCCGCGAGGGGACCGAGGAACGACTCTATATCGCGGGCCAATCGGGCCGCCAGCTGATCGGGCGCACCAGGGGGCGGAATCGTCGCGAAATCGTAACGCGGCTCCGCGCTGCCGTTCGGCTGGATGGGCTGTTGAATGGGACTATTAACCGGCATCAGCGCATCAGCCGCTTCCCTGCCGACACGGGCTATCACCCGCAGCCGTCTCAGATCCGGCTCAACCCCGTAGGTGAGGTTCCAGCCCATCTGCTTGAGCAGGTAGAGGGAGTAGGCGGCCTCCCAGCGCGCCGGCGTCACTCCCAGCAGCCGATACTCGAGCGGGACGTCACGGCGACCCAGGTTGTCGACCCATGCGTTCACACCGTCGGCATAGGCTTCCATGTTTCGCGCGGCGGTGGACGCGGCGTCGAAGCGCGCGAAGTCGCGATCGGCGCTCCAGGCGAGCCCGAGCTCGCGGATGTAGCGGTCGTATCCAAGCGCTTCCTCACCGATCATCTCCGACACGCGGCCCGCCGCGGTGCGCCAACGCATCTCCATCTGGAATAGCCGGTCGCGGGCCACGACGTAGCCCAGTGCACGCGCTGCATCGTCTGACGTCGACGCGAATATGTGGGGCACACCTCGGTCATCGTAGATCACCCGGACGGGCGCAGACAGGTCCGGCAGCGAAAGCGACTGATGCTCAGGCAGCTCGGCTACGGCCGCGGCCGCCCAGACGCCGTTCCACGGATCGAGCAGCTGACCCAGAGGCGGTAGCGGCCCAACGCGCCGGGCGCCAACATGAGCCACACCGGCCAGGATCACTGCAGAGAGAATGCCGCGTAACAGGGTCTTCGCTTTCATTCGATCAGGCCCCGGTTCACGTTCGAGACCGCCTCAGTCCACACCGACGCGCGAGCTACGCCGCTCCAGCTGCATGACATCGCGCCAGCGTCCGCCCAGCTTGCCCAGCCGCTCGCGGCGGCCGATGACGCGGAACCCGTGCTTCTCGTGTAGCGCAATGCTCGCATCGTTGCCGTCGAAGATTCCAGCCTGCAGCGTCCAGAGCCCGTTCTCCTCAGATGCCTCGACCAGGCCGGCCAGCAGCAAGGACCCGACGCCACGTCCGCGAGCGTCTTCACCAACGTAGACGCTGACCTCGGCAACGCCGGCGTACACGCAGCGATCGGAGACCGGGGTCAAGGCCGCCCAGCCGAAGACGGCGTCATGCTCAACGGCGACCAGGCGAGCGAAATCGAAGTGCTCGTCGGACCAGGCTTTCCAATCAGGGGCCGATTCCGTCTCGAACGTCGCCTCGCCGGTGGCGATGCCCTCGAGATGGATCCGCCGCACGTCGGTCCAATGCTCCGGCTGCATCTTCAGTATTTCAATCATGGGCATGAAGATCGCTTCCCGCGCCCGAGCGTCAAGCGGGGCCGACCTTGATGAAATCGGAGCAAACCGCTACATGTCCTGCCGGCGACGACGAACCGCAACGATGAGGGCGACATTGAGCACACAACGCGATCCCGAATGGGCAGCTTTCGAGCTGCCGGATGTGATGGCACAGCACGAACAGGCCGGCCAGCCCTGGCTGCCTTTTCTCACTGTTTCGACCATGACCGTCGGTGTTTACGTGCTTCCTGAGGCCGGAGTGGACCCACAGGAACCGCACGAGAGGGATGAGCTGTACTATGTGGTAAGCGGCAAGGCGAAGTTGAGTGTTGAGAGCGACAGCATGGGCGTGGGCCCGGGGAGCACGGTTTACGTCAAAGCTCACGCCGACCACCGATTCTACGATATCGAGGAAGAGCTCAAGGTTCTGGTCTTCTTCTCCACCGCCCAACCCTCCGAGGGCTAGATCCGCCAGCCGAAACCGGCGCCCAAGAAGTAGTTCGGTCCGGGATCATCCAACGATACGCCGACCCGGGCGTCGAGCTGAAGATCGTCGGTGATCAGCACCGTGACGCCACCGTTCAGGAACGCGATGTTTGCCTCACTGGCCGACGGCGCGGCGAACCCGAAGACCTCGGCGTAGAGGCCAGCCCACTCCGTCAAGCCCAGCCCCACTGCCAGACTACCGGACAAAAGACCGTAACGCTCATCTCCAACGCGAGCCGATGCACCCCCCAGGTTCGCACCCAGAGAGAGAGCCGGCGAAAGCGACCACCCCATCGCCAGCGTCGCCTGCGGCCTGACCCCGCGCTCGCCGAACGGACCCGATCCGGTAGGAAACGCGGCGCCGAAGAGAAGCGCCAGGCCTTCCGCCAGCTCTACCTTGGCGCCCAGCACAACGTCTTCGAACCCACTCTCCGTCGCTTCCGCGTCACTCAGGCCGAACGAATTCAGGCCCAGGCGCAGCTCGAGCCTGCTCAACGTGCCGACTCTTACCAAAACCTCGCCAAAGGAGTGAAGCGTAACCTCGCTCGCGCGCGAGAACGTATAGCCCGCCTCCAGCTGCACGCGGCCGGGATCCACCGAGAGAGGGCTCTCGGTGAAGTCGGGTCGGTCAGTGACCAGAGGGCTACGCACCTGGGCGTCGACGGCTACGGGAGCCAGGCCGAGGAAAGCGATGGCGAGACTGAAGAGACGCATAGAACTTAGGGCAACAAAATAAAATATTTTGAGTGACCTAAATTACTCCGTTTCGGGTCTCCGTCAAGGGAAGTGTGATTCTACTCAACCACTTCGACGTAAGCGCGCTGCCGATCTCTGATCAACTCGACGTAGCGGACCGGCTCCAGACAACGGCAGTAGCCATGCCGGGCGCGGCTGTAATACTCGCGCTTTCTGAGAAGCGGCATCACGTCGGCGACACCTCCGAACCAGATGTCCGGGTCGCCGCTCAGCTCGGCAGTGAGCCGACGCGCATCGTTCACGTGTCCGAGGCCGGCGTTGTAAGCGGCGAGCGCGAACCAGAGGCGATCGTCCGGGTTGGGCACGTCTTGCAGCCGATCATAGACGCGGCGAAGGTACAGCACACCGGCGTGGACGCTGACCTCGGGCTCATGTAGGGCGCTGAAGCCCATCTCTCTACCCGTGCGCGGCATCACCTGCATCAGACCGACGGCGCCAGCAAACGAGACGGCGGTGGGGTCGAAGCGGCTCTCCTGGTAAGACTGTGAAGCGATCAACCGCCAGTCGAACCGGTAGCGATCGGCGTAGGTTCGGAACAGATCGTCGTACGGTGACAGGGTGCCGGTCCTGGCGCTACGTGCGGTCGCGTGACGCCTGACGCGCGCCGAACGGCCGAAATATTTCCGGTGGGTGATGTTGTAGAACTCGCCCCTGTACGTGTTACTGAAGAAGTCGTCGACGGCTGCCTGCAGCACCTCGTCGCCCTCGCGTACCGCCCAAGCGTGCGGCATCGAGTCGCGGAGCGAAAAGAGGCCGGTCACGTCATCGCGCCAGGTGAGCTCGATGTCGAGGATATTGCTGTCGGCGATCGTGAGATCGTAGTCACCGAGGGCCACGCCGTCGATGATCTCCTCCGTCTCGAGATCCTCCGGAACAGGTATGAGGTCAACCGTCACGCCCGCATCGCGCAGCGCCGTCACCGTCTCCCAGTAAGAGCTGCTTCGCCGCACCGCGATGGTGCGACCGGCAAGATCCGCGGGTCCGACCAGGGCTGAGTCGGCCGGCCGGCCGACGAGCACTTCGGACACGTAGGTGTACGGTCGAGAGAATGAAACCTCCTGCTCGCTCCGCGTCTCGGTCGCCGTGAGCCCGGCCGCCACGATGTCGCCGTGTCCTTGCCGCAGCCATGACAGCAGGCCGGCGCGTGTGGGAACGACAATGAACTGAACGTGCAGACCCTGACGCTTCGCGAACTCGCGGGCGAGGTCGAACTCGAAGCCCATGACGATGCCGCGGTAGACGAAGTAGGTGGACGGGTTGTTGCGCGTCAGAACCCGGAGCACCTTGCGCTCTTTGATATCGGGTAGATCTCCTGTGTAGCGGTCGGGCCGACCGCCCTCCGGATTGTACTCGCGGGCGAAGACGCTGGCGGCGGCGATCAACTCGGGATTGTTGGGCCGAAACGCCCATGAGATCGGGCGATCACCGGTCAATTCAGGGCCGACGACCAGATCCGGCATGTAGGCCATGACGTCGCGGATGATTCTGTCGTCAGCGACGGTGGCATCAAACGCGCCAGTGGAGACGCGGTAGAGGATCTCTTCGGTGTCCATGTCCTCGGGCGCCGCCTCGACGATGATGTCGGGATTCTCGACGAGCAGAGCCGCGAGCGTCTCCCAATACGAGGAGGAATGGCGTACTACCAGCTCGCGTCCGGCCAGGTCGGCCACGCTCTCGATAGCTGGGGAATCGAAACGACTGACGACACGTTCACGGACAAGGTCGAGTGGCGCGGCGAACGCGACCTGCCGTTGCCGTGCCGGTGTGGCGGTCAGCATGGCGGCGACGAGGTCCCCTTCCCCGTCGAGCAGCGCCGGGATCAGGTTCTCGCGCCCTCTGACCCAAACCCAGATCGGTTCCAGGCCCTGGGCGTGGACGAAGGCCTCGGCAAACTCGTGCTCGAGGCGCGCCAGGTGTCCGTGGCGTGGGAGGCCTTCGCTGGTGGAAAGCCGGGGCGACAGGATGCGGATCGCGCCCCGCTCGTGCAGCGCCGGCAAGTCGCCTAGCTCCCGGTAGCCGCTACCCAGCTCGATGGGTCGATCCGGGCACGCCACCAAGGCCGCTGCGACAACCAGCGTGAACGCCGCCCTGCCCGCTCGCGTGGTCATGTCTATAAACTAGTGCGCCGGCCTGCTGCTAATCAATCGAAGTGCAAATTCACCAGCGGTAGCCAGCGCAGGCCGGGCGGGTTATTCCCGGCATAGTTCAGCAGACCGATCTGAACGCCGTGCAGCTCGCGGGTGCGGTTGTAGATCCCTATAGTCAGCCCGCGCTGCTCGAGCCTCACGTGGTTGTAACCGGCGACAGCGAACCCGCGCAGGTCCTCGAAGTCGGTGCGAATGACCCCGAACGAGGCACCTCGGAAGTCAGATGTTCGCACCATGTACCCGCCAACAGTGAAACCGTGGACCGCTTCATCGGCGTGTACCGCTCCGATGCTCAGCGCGCTGCCGCGTATCCGGTCCGCACTCACCACGGCGAGGCCGCCTACGTTGATCCCGTCGATGGACCCGTTTGCCACCAACGCCAGGCCGCCGACCCCCAGGCCCTCGATACGGCCATCACCAGCGACTGCGGCCAGGCCGCCTACGCTGAGTCCGGAGATGTCGCCGTTCGCCACCAGCGCCAGTCCGCCCACGCTGATGCCACGTATCGATTCGTTCGACACGCTCGCCAAGAGCGATCCGTTGATTCCGGTAATCTCTCGATCAGCAACGAGGGCGAGGCCGCCCACGTTCGCTCCGGTTAGCGATCCGTCCGCAACCAGAGCCAACAGGCTCAGGTTGATCCCGACCTGGTTGCCCTTGGAGACCGTCGCCAGGCCGCCGACGCTCACGCCGGTCAGCGCGCCCTCGGTTACCAGAGCCAGGCCGCCCAGGTTGAT
>JBDHHX010000111.1:0-10381 GCA_039589155.1 Gemmatimonadota bacterium
CGCGGCGACAAGGGTGGCGCTGCAACCCTCCTCGACTTCGCCCAAGACAACATCCCCAACTTCACCAAGTCGGCAAAAGGAAGACTCGCCAGAATCGCACTCAGGCTTGGACGCCCCGGCGGCCACGCCCTAAAACTCGCCGAAACCACCTACCTGCGAGCCCTCTCAGCCCGCTAGCCTACCCCCACCCCCTGCTCCCCACCACCGCACCACCGCACCACTAACCACCGCACCACTACCGAGCCTCCCACGCCCCGATCTCACCCGCCAACGCACTCGCCGCCACCGTGTACGGACTCGCCAAATAAACCTTCCCCGGCCCGTTACGTCCCGGGAAGTTCCGGTTGATCGACGATATCGTGTTCTGCTCCGGCGACGTGCTGACGCCGGGACCCGCGTTTATGCAGGCGCCACAGCCGGGAGCCAGTAAGTCGGCACCGACCGCCTCGAACACGTCGAGGTAACCCTGCGAGCGGCAGTAGTCCTCCACGTCGATAGAACCCATCTGCATGACGCAGGTGACGTCGTCAGGGATGCGCCGGCCAGCTTTCGCCGCCGGCCCGAATACCTGCGCGTACATGTCCATGTCCTCGCGCTTGGCGCCGGTACACGAGCCTATGTAGACGATGTCGATCTTCACCGGGTCGTCCAGCTCATCGACGAAGACGCCGCGGCCCGGATCCCCCGGCAACGCTACGATGGGGCGTAGCTGTGACGCGTCGACCTCGATGACGTGGACGTACTCGGCGTCGCGATCGCTCTTCAGGCCCTCGCACAGCCGTTCCGCATCCGTCCGATCCATGCCGCGTCGTTCGACCAGGAAGTCGGCCGTCTTCTCGTCGGCCTCGCAGATGCCAGTGAACGCTCCGATTTCGGCGGACATGTTGGTGACGGTGGCGCGCTCGTCGACGCTTAGCGCCGCCATCGCCGGGCCCGTCCACTCGAGGATCTTCGCCAGCGCTTTACCCTCCCTCACGAACGGCCGGCGCAGCACTTCCAGCACCATGTCCTTGGCCGTCACGTTATCGGGCTTTCGTCCCGTGATCTGGACCTTCACGGTCTCCGGTACCGAGATCCGCACGTCTTGCGTCGTCCAGGCGCTGGCGATCGCCGTCGAGCCGACCCCGAACGCGACCAGGCCCAGGGCGCCGGAGTGCGGTGTATGCGAGTCGCTGCCCACGATCACCTGGCCCGGCAGCCCGTATCGCCCGTAGACGATGGTGTGGCAGATGCCCTCCGAGCCCTTACGGTCCTTCAAGTCGCCGTGGAGTCGCAGGCCTTGCTCTTCCGAGAACTCGACCTGCCGCCTAGACAACCCGTTGGCCAGAACCAGCAGGCCGGCTGTCTTCTTCTCCTCCGAGATCACCAGGTCGAGCATGCCCAGGTGGTCGCGGAACAGCAGTACAGATTCCTTGTCGATGATCTCCGCGCCTGGCGTGTACTGATCGTAAAGGCCCGCCGCCATCGGCGTCACGTACTCATGGGAAAACCGGATGTCGGTTCGCACGAAGCCCGTATCGCCCGGCTTCACCGCCGGTACGCCTACATCGCCTTTCGCCAGGTCAGCGATCCAGCGTCGCGCCAGTACCTTTTCCGCCACCGTCATCGGTCGGGCCGCCGGCGTCTGCGGTAACGGCGGAGAGACTTCTCCGGCAGAACGCGCTTTGTTGTAAGCGAATAGGCCGCCCCGCTCGATCACCTCCCGGGTTATCGGATCGGCGCCCTCAGTGAATTCCGACAACGGTATCGGCACGCCCATGCGCACGCGCTCGATCATTCCGAAGTCGGTAGCGGTGAGCAGGCCCAGGTTCTGACAGTTCTCGCGATATATCCGCTCGATGTTCTCCGCGATGACGATGCGGATGCCAGCGTTCAACTCGGCGAACGGCGACGCTTCACGGCTGGAGCCCTTGCCGCGCCGTTTGCCCGACACGCAGGCGACGAAGCCGCCGTTCTTCACATCGTTCTCGCCGATCGGCGTTTCGCCCTGACACTCGAGCCCGACGTACGGATAATCGCCCAGCTTCTCGTCGTAGTGGTAGCAGACCCAGACCGGCGTGATCTCGTCCGTCGAGATGTCGTCCCGCAACTTTATCGAAGGATCCCAGTCAAGGTCCTCGCCGGCCAATTGCTTGCGGATGAGCTCGGGGTCCTCCGTCAGAAAGAGGATGCGACCCTCGAAGCGTACCGCTGGACCGTCGGGTGTGTTTTCGAGCTTCATTCCCATCTCAGTTCCTTGTGGTCGATGGCGATGATGATGACGATGATGAT
The DNA here is from genome assembly GCA_039589155.1 of Gemmatimonadota bacterium. Lineage (GTDB taxonomy): Bacteria > Gemmatimonadota > Gemmatimonadetes > Palauibacterales > KS3-K002 > Kutchimonas. Next base: position 2,272 of record JBDHHX010000111.1, read on the forward strand.
GAGGATGAAGATTTCAGGAGACAGCACTCACTCTTCATCATCACCCTCATCGTCAACCTCATCGCCATCGCTATCTTTCGGTGCAAGGTGCTCGGGGAGCTTCTGCCGCCCCGCGAACCCGGTCTCAATTTCGTGCCAGTACTCGATCGTCCCCTCGCCCAGCTTCCAACAGAGAAAGACGTCTCGATCGTCCAGCTTTGACAGAAAATCGACGAGCCCGGGATCGAAGCCCTTGAATATGCAGCCGACCTCCTCCAGTTCCTCGATGTATCCGTTGATGCGGTCCGTCAGCTCACGCAACTCGAGGTCGAGCTCACGCCGCAGGCGGTTCATGTTCGAGAGGCCGTGGTCGAGGTCTCCGTAGTCCTTGATCCGTCGCACGCGCTGCTCGTGCGCTGCCACGATGTCCGTAAGGATGCGCCGCACCAGCGGCAGCGTCAGGTTGGCCTCGTCCACCGTGAAGTACTTTGGCATGACGGCACCCTCCTGTTGGCGAGCCTAGAAGCTACACCGGCGCTCACTCTCAGGACAGCGGGTCCGCTGCGTCACCCGGACAGGCCGGCGACGGCGGCCTGGTTGTCGTCGGTGGTGTTGTAAAAGTGCGGGGACAGGCGAACCGCGCCGGGCCGGAAATCGCAGATCACACCGGCATTCTTCAGCCGGCTCACGGCGGCCGCCGGGTCGGGATGCTCCACCATGACGATCCCCGATCGATCCTCGGGCCGCGTCGCGCCACGGACGCGGAAGCCCACCTGCGTCACCCTCCCCCTCAGGTCCTCAGTCAGCGATGAGACCCGCCGGCGTATCCGATCGACGCCGACTTCCTCGATCAGTTCGAGGCCTGCCCCGGCGGTGTATATCGTTGGAACCGCCGGCGTTCCAAGCTCGAATCGCCGGGCATCTTCACGCAGCGTCATCGCTGTCGAATCGAATTCGAACTGCTCCTCGACGCCGAACCAGCTGGCGACCGCCGGCTCGAGGCCGGCAATCAGCGGTTGGCTTACGTAGCCATAGGCGAGCCCGGAACCACCCAGCAGCCACTTGAGGCCGCCGGTCAGCAGGACGTCGGCGCCCAGCTCACTGGCATTCACGGGAAGCTGACCGATAGATTGGTACGCGTCGACCAGGCAGAGCGCGCCATGTTCATGCGCCAGCCCGGCGATCGCCGACACGTCCTGGATGGCGCCGGTCGTGAAGTAGACATGTGAAGTCGCCACCAGAGCAGTCCGTTCGTCCACGACATCGGCGAACGCCTCCAGCGGGACGCTAACACCGTCGGGCGATTCCAGTATCACCGTCTCGACACCCAGGTCGCGCTTCGCCAGATACTGGTAGACCAGCGTGGGGAAATCGAGCTCAGTGGTCACCACCTTCGGGCGCTCGTTGAAGTCGATGGCGCTGGAGATCGTCGCCAGCGCGCCCGAGATGCTCGGCGCCAAGAACGTCTCGCCGGCATCGGCACCGATGATGCGCGCGAACGCGGAGCGTACATCCGCCGCCGCGCTCAACCAGTGCTCGTACCAGGCCGAGGCCCCGTAACGGTCCCAGAGATCGGCGTACTCGTTCAGCGCCGCGCGCGACCGATCGGACAGCGCGCCCAACGAGCACGAGTTCAGGTAGATCGACGACCTGAAGATCGGGAACTGTGGACGGTAATCCTCGACTAGTTCGTGAAGCTCAGCGTTAGGCATGGATCAGAATGAATTGATGGAGAACATGACCGACAACGACGATAAAGATCTCGGACCGCTCTACGACTCCGATCACTCGAAGAAGCTCGAGTCCGCCGACCGCGGCAACCCTATCCCCGGCGGCGAGCCCGCCTGCCCGGTGTGCGGCAAAAAGACGGTTCGCCTGGTCGAAACCCGTCATGCGCCGGCGGCCAGCGCCTCTTCCTTCCGGGTCAGGATCGTCTGCAGCAACGAAGAGTGCCGGCGTTGGACGGTTTATGATTGGTGATCGGTAACCGGTAACCGGTTATCGGTGACCGATCACTTTTCCTCCAGGACCACTTCTCGGTACAGAATGTCATCCCCATCGCGCCGCACACAGGGCCTCGTGAGACCCGCCTCGCGGAACGCCGCCGCCAGCGCGTCCTCCATCCCTTCCGCCGCCATGTGCTCCGTGAACTCCAGATAGCGGCCCGGCAGCAGCTGGTCCTCGAACAACCACACCTGGGCACCCGCCGCTTTCGCCGCCTCTGCGTAGCCCTCCCAGCGCTCCAGGTAGTACTCCCTTAGATCGGGCCGCACCAGCGCCCGCACCGCCTTCAGCTTCCGTATCCCGGCCATGGACCCTCACTGCTTCCACAATTCCACAATTCCAGAATTCCAGAATTCCCCGATTCCCCGAATCCCAATCCCTTTTCCCTTGCCCACTCTCAACATACATTGCCGTGCACGGGACAGCACGAGCCTGAAGCCTGGTTGCGATTATGCCTGAGGGAAACTCCAGCCGCCTTGCGGCAAAAGCCAACAAGCTCTACTGGGGCACGAGCCAGCCCGCCGGACGCCTGGCGGACGAGCTTGGCGTCTCGCGCTCCAAGTTCTACGCCCTGATCGAGCCGATCCTTCTCGACATCACCTGCTCGGGCTGCGGTACGCCGCTGGTTTACGGCAGTCGTACCGACCGGGAGGCGGGCCGCGGCCACTGCACGGAATGTGGCGCTGTAACCGAACTCTCGGAGACGCAGCAAGTGACCGTCAAGCCGGACGAGCCCATCGTCCGGCTGCCTTCATCTGATACGGTTCGCGACTGGGCCTCGTCGGCCGGGACTCGCGAGCTGTGGATCGTCGCCCTCATCGGCGCCGCGGCCGGCCTGCTGGCCGCCGCATACTGGCGCAGACGCTGAGCAGACCGCCAGACAAGAACTCCAACCGTCGACCGGCACAGAGATGGACATCATTCACGAGCCAAAAGTCACACTGCTGGCGCGCCAGCAGTACCTGGACCATCCCGACATCGATTGGAAGAGCGACTCGGAGATCCCGGCGCAGGAGTTGGTCGAGTTTGCCGGCCGACTGTGCTACCTGAGCTTCGGAAAGGAGTCGGGTGTCGCCGGCGGCCACAAGACGATCGCGGGCCGCACTACGAACAAGGAATACATCAACAATGTATTGACGGTGAAGCACGGCAGCGTGCTCGAGCACGCCGTTTTCACCTTCCTGTTCGAGGGCATCTCCCGGGCGTTGACGCACGAGCTGGTCCGTCACCGCGCCGGCTTCGCCTATTCGCAACTCTCGCAACGTTTCGTCGACGAATCGAATATCGCATTCGTCCTGCCGCCCGAAATTGAAGTCGGCACACCTGCCTACGATATCTGGGAGCGTGCCTGCAATGAGTCGCTGCAATCCTACCGTAGCTTGCTCGAGCAGGTAACCGAGCAGGTGGCCGACGAGCCCAGCGCGACGATGCGAAGGAAGCGGGCGCGCCAGGCCGCACGCTCCCTCTTGCCCAACTCGGCAGAGACCAAGATCGTTGTCACCGCCAACGCGCGTGCCTGGCGACATTTCATCGAGCTCCGGGCCTCGACTTCCGCCGACGCCGAGATCCGCAAGCTCGCCGTCGCTACCCTGCGCGTCCTCCAGCAGGAGGCGCCGGGGATCTTCGGCGACTTCGAGATCCAGCCGCTCGACGACGGGACGGAGATTGCGCACCCGGAGCACTCCAAGGTCTAGCCGGCCAGCCACACGGTCCGGTCGCCATGAATGAACTGATAGCGGGCGACCAGCTGCCCAGCATCACGGTTCCGCCGCCCGGGCCCGGCTCCCGCGCACTCGCCGAGCGATTGCGGCGCGTCGAGTCACCCAACATCACTCAGCTCTCCGACGATACGCCGATCTTCTGGCGCGACGCGTTAGGCGCCAACGTCCTCGATGTCGACGGCAACATCTACATCGACTTCACCGCCGGTTTCGGCGTCGCCGCTGCCGGCCATCGCAATCCGCGCGTCGTCGACGCCATCAAGCGACAGCTCGATTCCCTAGCCCACGGACTGGGCGACGTCCACCCGCCCGAGATCAAGGTCAGGCTGCTCGAGCGACTGGCCGAGATCGCGCCCGGCGAGCTGGGCCAGACGATACTGGCCAGCTCTGGCGCCGAGGCCGTGGAAGCGGCGCTCAAGACCGCGCGCCGCGCCAGCGGTAAGCCCGGCGTCCTCTGCTTCAGCGGCGCTTACCACGGACTGACCTACGGCGCTCTCTCGGTCACCGACGGCGACTTCTTTAGAGCGCCGTTCGCCGATCAGCTGGGCATCCAGGTGACGCGCCTGCCCTACCCGAACCCGTACCGGCCGGCAGCCGAGCTAGAAGGCGGCGACCTGTTGTCTGCGGCGCTCGATCAGGTCGCCCAGCGCCTGGACGCCGATAGCTCGCTCGGCGCCATCATCGTGGAGCCGATCCTGGGCCGCGGCGGCATCGTCGTTCCGCCGGACGGCTTCCTGGGCGGTTTGCGCGAGCTCTGCGATGCGCGCGGGCTTACGCTGATCTTCGACGAGGTCTACACCGGCTTCGGTCGCACCGGCCGCTGGTTCGCCTGCGAGCATGAGGGCATTGTCCCCGACCTGCTCTGCGTCGGCAAAGCGCTCTCCGGCGCTCTGCCCTTCTCCGCCTGCATCGGGCGCCCGGCGGTCATGGCCGCCTGGCCGCAGAGCGAGGGCGAGGCCATCCATACGAGCACGTTCCTGGGCCACCCGCTCGGATGCGCCGCCGCGCTGGCCCAGATCGACGAGATCGAGACGCACGGACTGGCCGATCGGGCGGCGAGTCTCGGCGACACTTTGTTGGGCCGGCTGCGTGACATGCAGGGCCGCCTCCCCGCCATCGGTGACGTCCGCGGCCGCGGCCTGATGGTCGGGCTGGAGATCGTCAGAGATGGGGAGTTTCCCGACCCCGAGCGTGCGGGGCAGCTCGCCGTCCGTGCGCTGGAGAAAGGGCTCATCCTGCTGGGCGGCGGTCACACGCTCGAGCTGACTCCACCGCTCACAATCACCATGGCGCAGCTCGATTTCGCCCTGGCGACCCTGGAGGGCTTACTCGCGGAGGCCTGACCGGTTAGTTTCCCTGCCGCACAGGATTCGCGGAGCAGACCGACTGATAGGAGAAACCATGCCCGGACCGATCGTCACCGTTCAGGGCACACCCAACCCCAACGCGGCCAAGTTCACCGTCGACCGCACCCTCGTGGAGGGCGGGGCCAGCATGTCCTATTTCGACCCTGAGACGGCGCGGACCGACCCGCTGGCGACCAAGCTGTTCGAGGTCGACGGCGTCGATTCTCTGCTCATCGCCGAGGACTTCGTTACGGTCACCAAGTCTACAGCCGCCGAGTGGGACAACCTCGTCCCCAAGATCGAGACGATCCTGAAGGAGGTATTATCCTGAGTACGAGCGGCCAGAAGAGTGTCATTCTCTTTCTCTCTGTCCTTATCTTCATCGTAATCGGCCAGGCCTGCAGCCGCACCGAGCCCGAGTCCGATGCCGCCGACGCCGGGTCGACGATGACCGCCGGCTCCGCCGCGCTGCTTCTCCCAGAGGAGACTCATCTGCGGAACGCCCGGCAACTGACTTTCGGAGGCGAGAACGCCGAAGCCTACTTCTCTTCCGACGACCAGTACCTGATCCTGCAGTCGACCCACGGCGAATACGGCTGCGACCAGATCTTCACGGTCCCCGTGACTGGCGGCGACCTCGAACTGGTGAGCACCGGCAAGGGCCGCACCACCTGCGCCTACTTCTTTCCCGCCGGTGACCGGATCGTCTACGCATCGACGCACCTGGACAACGACGCCTGTCCGCCGCCGCCCGACTTCTCGCAGGGCTATGTCTGGGGACTGTTTCCGGGCTACGACATCTTCGTCGCCGATCGTGATGGCAGCAACCTGCGTCAGTTGACCGATAGCTGGCGCTACGATGCCGAAGCGACCATCTCGCGCGACGGCGGAAAGATCGTCTTCACCTCGCTGCGCACCGGTGACCTCGAGATCTACGTGATGGACGCCGACGGCTCCAACGTTGTCCAGTTGACCGACGAGCTAGGCTACGACGGCGGTCCCTTCTTCTCTTACGATGGGACCAAGATCGTCTACCGGGCACACCACCCTGACACCGAGGAAGAGAGAGCCGACTATCTGCGGCTGCTCGAGCAGGACCAGATCCGACCCCGCCAGCTCGACATCTTCGTCATGGACGCCGACGGATCCAACAAGGTCCAGCTGACGGACAACGGCGCCGCCAACTTCGCGCCTTACTTCTTCCCGGACGGCCAGCGGATCATCTTCGTGTCCAACATGGCCGACGCCGGCGGTCGCGACTTCGATCTCTACATGATCAACGTCGACGGCAGCAACCTCGAGCGCATCACCTTCGACGGCGAGTTCGATGGCTTCCCCATGTTCAACTCCGACGGCAGCAAGCTCGTCTGGGGCTCGAACCGCCACAACGCCAACGAGGGCGACACGAATGTGTTCGTCGCGGACTGGGTGGAGTAGCTGCAGGTAAGCAGTAGACAGTAAGCGGTAGACGGTGGACGGTCTTCTGTCTACCGTCTACCGCTTACTGCTTACTTCCGATCGATGCAGGCAACCCCTTCACATAGCTCCTGTACTCAAGCTCCACCCCCAACTCCTCCGCGAGCCTCAAGCTCCTCACCCGTTTGTTCTCCAGCTTCCGTCTCAGCCGTTCAGCATCGTAGCGGGCGCGCGCTTCCGGTTCGTCGATCCACTGCGGTCGTGGCAGTCGGTGCAGATCCGCCGCCAGGTTGGCGAACTCGGATGCCCTGTGCGGCTCATCGTCCACCATATTGTAGATCCGGCCATCGCTACCGTGACGCCCGGCAGCGATGATCCCGGTCACCAGGTCATCTACGTGGATGCGGTTCACCCATGCGTCGCGGCCCTTGATCAGGACATAGTCGCCGCTGGCGAGCAGCCCTTTCAAGGTGCGCCCCGGACCGTAGATCCCGGTGATGCGGCAGATTCGTGTCGGTATGCCGGTGGCTGCCGCGTCGACGGCGAGACGCTCCGCCGCAGCGCGCGCCCGCGCCACGTCGCCCTCAGGTTTGGCAGCCGTCGTCTCGTCGACCCAGTCGCCATCGCGGTCCCCGTACACGGACGTGCTGCCCGCGTAGACAAACGCCTGAAGCGCGGCACCTGTCGTCGCGGTGAGGATCTTGGGAAGCAGTAGATCGCCGCCCGACTGCGGCGGCACCAGATACACGACGAAGTCCGGTGTGTACGACGCGATCCGTTCCAGCGTCTGCCGCTCGTCCAGCTCGCCGGCCAACGGCTCGATGCCAGCCGCCTCCAACCCGACGGCCCGAGCCTCGTGACGCGTCGTGCCTACGACCTCACAGCCCATCTTCAGCAGCCGCACGCCCAGCTGGATGCCGGCATAGCCGCAGCCGACGATCAGCGCTCGCTTCACCGCCGCTCACTCGCCGGCATAGCCGACGCGGTTCAGCACTTCTTCAAGTTGTCGTAGGATCGACAGGGTCAGGCCCCAGATGACGTGGCCGCCATATTCGATGGTGGGAAACTCCCTGTCCGGCAGCATGTCGAACACGAGCGTGCCGTGGTGCTCTGCATCCACGACGACCCGCAGCGGCACCCAGACCGCGTGCTCCACCTCCGTGCTGGTCCGCGCCACTACATCAGGATCGACAGCCACGACGTACGGCGTGATAGCTATCGCGGGAATCCGCCGCGTCCGCGGGTACACATCGTCCAGCTGCCCCAGCGCTCGCCCCACTGCCTCAAGATCAACGCCGACCTCCTCCAGCGTCTCCCGCACCGCCGTATCCCAAAGGCCACCGTCCCCGTCTTCGCGCCGCCCACCAGGCAGCGCCATGTGCCCGGACCACGGATCCCGGTCATGCTCCGCCCGCTTGATCGCCAGGAACTCGAGTCCTGTTCCCGTCGGCCGCAGCATGAGCGCCACCGCCGCCTCTGTATCATAGGAGCCCTGCTCCGCCCGCCGTGGCACCCGCCCCTCTAACTCTTGGGCAATCCGATCCAACAACGCCCGCTCAGCCACACCAACCCTCAACCTCGAACGTCGAAAGTCGAGAGTTGAACATCGATCGTCGAAAACAACTTGGACGTCGGCTGTTGGCT
>JBDHHX010000112.1:0-10370 GCA_039589155.1 Gemmatimonadota bacterium
TGAGCGTCGAGCTGCCCGACCTGGACGAAGGCGAATACGCGGTTCGGGTCCGGATCACCGACCTGGCGACGGGGCAGGAGGCGTTTGCCGAGCGGGTCTTCACGGTGGGTGCGCCCTAGCGGACTGGCCATTAGAAGGCCTCAACACCAGGGGAACGCCAGGCCCCACGCCTGGTACTAGACAGAGAGGCCCGACACGCCCGTTATCCCCCCCAAAGGCCTTCCAACACCGTAAACCATTGTCGCTTAGGAACCTGAAGCACCTGCTATCCTGGATTGCGCCCAGCGGCCTTGTCCTGCTGGCCGCCTTCCTGTTCATCCGCTACGCCGATCCGGCGACCATCGTCGAGCTAGGACACGGCTATACCTACGCCATTTTCGGTGCCGCCGGTTTGCTGGCCTGGCGGTTCCACCGCAGTCGCGTACTTGCCGCCGTCGTCACCCTCGCCGTTGCCGAGCGTTTGCTCAGGATGGCGGCCGGCGAACAGGCGGTGACCGTCTATGCCGCCGTCGCCTTCCTGGTACCGCTCGCCCTCGGGCTCCTGTCGCTGGTGCGGGACCGCGGGCTGCTCACCTTCCGCGGCGCGACGCAGGTCGGCGGCGTCGTGGTCCTGGTCCCGCTGGTGGGAGGACTGCTGGCGGTGGCGCCCGGGCCGACGGCCGCGTTCTTCGGCTACACGGCGCTGGAGCCCATATCGTTCGAGTGGGTCGCGCTGCCACAGCTGGCGCTCGTCGCCTACGGCGTCGGCATCACCCTGGCCGCTGGCGCCGCGATCTACCGTGGGAAAGCGGTCGAGAAGAGCATCGCCTGGGCGCTGCTCGCCTCGTTCCTGGCGCTGGACGCCGTGCCGGGCTCGACCGTGTCGAGCCTCTACTTCGCGTCCGCCGGGCTCGTCCTCGGCCTCTCCGTCGTGGAGACGAGCTACAGCATGGCATTCCGCGACGACCTCACGGGCTTGCCCTCGCGCCGAGCGCTCCCCGAAACGCTCTCGGCGCTGGGAAGCGTTTACGCCATCGCCATGGTCGACATCGATCATTTCAAGAAGTTCAACGACCGACACGGTCACGACGTGGGCGACCAGGTACTGCGCATGGTGGCGAGTCGCCTGAGTAGGGTGACAGGCGGAGGGAAGGCGTTCCGTTACGGCGGCGAGGAATTCACTATCGTGTTTCCCGGCAAGTCGCGGAGCGACGCGCTATCACACCTCGAGGCGCTTCTCCAGGAGATCGCCGACGCCAAGTTCACCATGCGTGGGCGCGACCGGCGCAAAGGCCCGCTGTCCCGTGGCAAGACGAAGAACAAGAACACCAGGAGCCTCTCGGTCACGGTGAGCATCGGTGTGGCGGAACGCAACGGGCGGAACGATAATCCGGACAAGGTGATCAAGGCGGCGGACAAGGCGCTTTATAAGGCGAAGGACGCGGGACGCAACCGCGTGTGTACCTAGTACTGCTTGAACCCCCGATACTTAACGCCCGCGTTGATGCACTTACCTCGTGTGAAGCTCCACAACGTCCCCATCCTCCAGAACATGTTCTTCTCCGACTCGCTGGCCCTCGAACCGGCCCGACGAGCCCCATAGCCGCGCGTACTTGAAGTTCTCCAGTATCTCTTTGTGGATCTTGCGCGCTAGCTCGTGAACGCTGCTGCCGGCGGGTAGCACGAAGGGTTCCTGCAGGTCCGCTTCCTTGCCCGGTTGCTTGGTGAACACGCGCGAGATGCACATGACGTCGAACAGCGCTCGCTTGAAGTCGTCGAGCCCATCTCCCGTCTCGACCGAGATCGCCGCGATCGGGAAGCGCTCCCCGTACATTTCGGTTAACTCTGCCAGGACGCCATCGGCGCCCGGCGCATCGGCCTTGTTCGGGGCAAGCAGGGCCGGGATGATGACCTCGAATCCCTCGCGTTCGTCCGGCACCGTGCCCATCAGCACCACGTCCCGCTCCTCCAGCGACTCGAGCACGTAGGCGATCTGCAGCGGCGTCGTATCGTCGGAGAGATCGGCGACCAGCACGCAGGCGTCGGCGCGACGGATCAGTTCGGGCAGCCAATGAACGGAGAATTCCTCCGAGTGAGCCGGCGCGTCGATCAACTGGATCTGGATGTTCTCGAACGGCATCATCGCCGGTGCCGGCATCTGCGTCGTGAACGGGTATTCGGCGACCTTTACGTCCGCGTGGGTCACCTTGGCGATGAGCGCCGACTTTCCAGTGTTCGGCGGCCCGATGACCGGGACCTGGCCGGCGCCCACCTTCTCGATCACCCAGTGCGGGACCTGCCGGGTCGACGGCGCCTTCTTGGCCTGCTCCTTGATCTGGGCCATGCGCCGCTTGAGGTCCGCCTGCAGCTTGTCGGTGCCCTTATGCTTGGGCATCACGGCGAGCATCTCGCGCAGCGCCTCGAGCTTCGCTTCGGGCGTGCTCGCTTGCCGGTACTGCTTCTCTGCCGTGTGGTAGGCTGGCGTCAGGTTCGCAGGCATGGTCGCTCGGTCGTGGCTTTCGGGTTCACACTACAAACCTGACGCGTGTCGATTCCGCTCGCAATATGGAAACCTGGGGAATATCGAACGCCGGCTTCGCTGACGCCGGTCGGGCACGAGTGGGGCCCTCGCTTCATGTCGCGCCGGACGGGTGCGCATCGGGGACGGGCCACAGCGCTCCAAATGTCCGCTCGTGGCCCCACTCGCGCCCTCCCTACAAGCGGGCGCTGGTGCCGTCTTGCAGGGTTGCCTGCCATGGCATGCGCGTTTGCCTCGCCAGCAAGGGTAGGCGAGCAACAGCCTGCGAGCCGCGTCGATCTCACTTGGTAGTGTCTTGCTCGAAAGGGAGGGGTCGAGGAACCGCCGAGCGGAGCTGGTTTTAGCGACCCGGCGCTCTGCGAAGCCGAGCGCCGGGGAGGCCGGAGCGAGCGGTTCCTCGTCCCCGACCGATCGCCGGAGCGAGCGGTCCTCTCGACCCCGACCCAACGCCCCGCAGAAAGATTGCCGCGTCTGGGATCAGTCCCTAGCTTTGAAAAGCAGTTGCGATAGAAGGGAACCGGGCATGGCAGCGCCGGACGCATACAGGCTGGAGATCGGCGAAGACGCGTACGAGCTCAAGGAAGCGGAGTTCGGCGGCATATTGTACGAGATCGCCATCAACCTGGTCTTTCACAAGCTCGTCGACCGGGCGACCTACGTGCTCTGTGCGCCTGAGGCGGAACTGACCGGGTCGGGCAGCGGCCACTTCGATGTACTCAGCGTCAGCCTCTACCGGCACCTGAAGGAGAACCGCGGCCATGGCCCGGAGTACGAGGGACTGGGTGGCAACCCGCAGAGTTTTCGCATCCACTCCGTCAAGGATGCGCTGGTCACCGTCGCCTTCTTCCTCCACGGCGGCGACTGTGTGCCGCACTTCATCCTCGGGCGCCCCGACAGAGACATGTTGATAGCGCAGGACCGCGGCCGCAGGACCCAGCTCAACGTCGAGGATCGCAAGCTGATCGAGAAGTTCTCGCGCCTGGCCAGACAGAGATAGCCAAGCGAAGAGCCGTCAAGCGACGATCGCCTGACGGCTCTTTGATCTCGTGTAGGTCGAGCTTGTCGTTACTGCCGGGCTGCCACCACCGTCAGCCAGTTGCGGGGCCAGACCGTCAGCTCGAACTCTTCGAAGGTCTCACTCAGCGACTCCACCAGCACCTTGCTGGCCGTTTCCAGCGGAATACCGGGCAGCGCGCCCTCGATAAAATCGGAGAAGCGGCTGAGGTCGATCCAGCCCTGCTCGGTCACCTTGCCGGGGTAGATCTCCGCCGACTCGATCTTGAAGCCCTTGTCCTCGAGCAGCTTGACGTACTCGTCGGCGGTCAGCGTAACCCGCGACTCGACCTTCGAGTGCTCCGGCCGCAGGTTGTACTCCTTCTTGAGTTTGCGCAGACACTTCAACATCCAGCGCCGGTAGTACGGCAACGTCTCTTCCGGCAACGCGCCATCGAAGAACCCGGTGTTGAAGGCGAATACGCCGCCCGGCTTGAGCGTGCGTTTCACTTCCACCAACAACTCGTCCTTGTCTTCGATGTAGTGGATGCCGTTGCAGAAGACGACAGCGTCCACGGCGCGTCTGATCTGCTTCGACATCTCTTCGGCCCGCGTCTGCACGAACTCCACTACCGCGTCCGTTACTCCGGCCACCTTCTCGCCGGTCTCCCGGATCGCCGTCGCCGACATGTCCACCCCGATGACCATCGCCTCACGAGCGCCCCGGATCTTCTCCAGGATCAGCTGCGTGATCGCGCCGCTGCCACAGGCCACGTCGACCACCGTCATCCCGCGCTCCAGATGGGCCCGGGCGATCAGCGCCTCGTTGACCTGCTTGTAGAAGGCGTGCTGGCTGAACGCCTTGAACGTATACTCGTCTTCGCTGCTCATCGGAATCTCCTGCTGTAGCTCCATTACTGCCATAGTCTCCACCAAATCTAGGGCCGCCGCCGCCGGACCGCGAGTGTTGCGTTGCGGAGCCTCAGTTCCTAGTCTTGTGTAGCCTCCAGCCTCTCTATATCCCCAGAATCCAGAGACTTAGGGCCTTTGAGCTAATGTAGTTCAAGACGCAAGCGGATCGGTCCGTTCGCCCGCAGCGCCCCGTGTCACACCTCGCCTGTCATGTAAAGGGCGGTGGTAGGTAACGCAGGAAACTAATCTGGGGGGCCGGGTCGCTCAAGTAGGCGTCCACCACCGCCCCTACTGGAGGTAGGAATGAGCCCGGAAATCATTGCTTTCTCGGCGTTGGCGTCGATCATGGCGTGGTTCGTCTGGCGGCTGACACGGCTCGGCGGCCAGCTGGACCGCATGGCGGAAGCGCCGTCGGCCTCCCTCCAGATGCTGCAGCGGGAGGTCCAGGCGGTGCGGTCCGGGGTGGACGAGCGCCTGCGCGAGCACATCCAGCACACGCATGAGCTCAGCCAGCGGATCGGCCGCCTGCAGAAGGCGACGGAGAATGTCGAGCATTTGGGCGCCGGGATCGGCGAGCTGCAGAAGATCCTGCAGCCGCCGCAGCTGCGCGGCGCCTTCGGCGAGCGGCTGCTGGAGGAGTTGCTGGCCGACACGCTGCCGAGGGAGCACTACGAGTTCCAGTACGGCTATCCCAGTAGCGGCGCCAGGGTGGATGCGGCGGTCTTCCTGGGAGAGGGCCGGCTATTACCGATCGACTCGAAGTTTCCGCTGGACAACTTCCGGCGCTGGATCGAGCTGCGCGGTGCCGGCGACGCCGAGGCGGACTCCTGTCGTCGCGCCTTCGCTCGCGATGTCGTCCGGCACGTCGATGACATCGCCTGCAAGTACATCTCGCCTGACGACGGCGCCCTCGACATCGCCTTCATGTACATCCCGTCCGAGTCGGTCTTCCACGAGATAGCCGTCGCCGGACTCGAGGGAAATGGCGCCACCCTGACCGAGTATGCCCAACGCAAACGCGTCGTTCCTGTCTCGCCAAATACTCTGCACGCCTACCTGTCCGTGGTGCGGATGGGACTGCGAGGCTTTCAGCTGCAGGAGAGCGCGCGTGAGATGCTGGGCTCGCTCACCCACCTGCAGGCGGACGTGGAGGAGCTGCGTTCGGAATTGGGAACGGCGGTTCGGCAGGCGCGGCACTCGCTTGGGAATTTGGAGGAGGCTGAAGCGGCGCTGTCGCGTGTGGAGCAAAGACTAGAGGTGCTGAGTTGTTAGTTTATTGGGAATTCTCGAATAGGAATCGGGGAATCGGGGATCCGGGGAGTTAGGGAAGTTCGATGAAGTCGACACGGCTCCTGATTCCCTTCTTCCCCGAATCCCCGATTCCCCGATTCCTATTCGAGAATTCCCAATAGAGAATCACGCGCTCAGTCTTCCCTTCAAATCGGATAGGAATGAGTCGAGATGCTCAGGACTGACGATCAGCCGCTGCGCTCTCACGTGATAGACCTTTGGGATGACCGGTAGCCGTATCGGCCGCCAGAACTTGACGTCGGCGACCTGACCCGTCGCCGTCACCACCGCCACCATGTCCTTCATATTGGTGCGCACGCCCAGTCCACCCAGCAGATTCCACTTCGTGGTCTTCACTCGGGCGATATCGGCCAGCGGGATCGTCTGATCGAACAGCGCGCCAAGCTTCACCCGCAGGCCCGCATCGCTTACTTCGACGAAGGCGTCGCCCAGATTCCGGCCCAGCCACATGAGGCCGCCGCCCACCGCCAGGGGAACGGCGAACGGTACAATCGCCCGCTTGGTGAGGAAGATCGCCAGGCCTGCCGCCCCGGCCAGGGCGCCGCTGCCACCGGTGATCAACTGTAGGTTCTCTCGTCCCGCCAGGGGATAGCGCATGTCTCGACTCTTTTCGCGTTGGCTCCGTCAGGTCGCTCTCGTCCTATTATACAGTACACGCCAGCCGAGGGAATCATTGCCGCCCCTCCTGTCCCGGCCGGCGCTTGCCGGAGCCCGGGTCTTTGCCTTTCTTTGAGGGGCCGGTTAGGGCCGCCCCCGTCGTAACCGTTCTTGACTCACCAACAGGTAGGCAGGAGATGCTCCAAGAGATCTCGAACTCGCTTCGCAGGTTCATCGTGGCGGAATTCCCGGAGATCAGCGGGGACGGCTGGGTCGAAATCATGTCAGCGGCCAGCGCCGCCGGGTTGCCGGCCGAAAAATTGGTCGTCCTGCTGTACGCAGTGGAGGAAGCCCCCTACGTGCGGAACGAATTTCATGCCGTGGTCGACCGCGCCGGCCAGGCGCCCGCGCTGGCCCTCAACCTGCGCTACCTGATCGTCTTCAACTCGATGGACCACGTGGAAGCCCAGCGTCGCCTGTCGCGGGTGCTGGAGTCCTTCCACCAGCGGCCGCTGCTTGGACCGGAGCACATCGATCCGGCGCTCGCCGATCGTCTCGAGCACCTTTCCGTCCGCCTGCACAATCCCACCGTGGAAGAACTGAACCTTCTCTGGACGGCGCTGAACGTGGGGATGCGCCTGGCGCTCCACTACGAGGTCAGCGTCACCCTGGTCGATCCGAACGCGAAGCAGGCGGCGGAAGAAGAAGCTGCAACCGAGTAACGTTCCCATTCGATTACGATCACAATCACGAGCAGGAGCAAGAGCTAGACACGCGGGTTCCTGCTCGCGCTCGTGATCGTGATCGTAATCGTGATCGTAATCGGCCTTCAGAACCAATACAGATACGTCAACTTCACGATGAACGCCCGATTCACCGGGCTCCATCGTCCAACCTCCGTATCGCGCCTTTCGTTGAACACGATGAACAGGTCGCTGCCCGGCCGGTGGATCCAATCGATCCGCAGGTTGGCGGAGACGGCGCCGGTCTGGCTGTTGTACTGAATCAAGGCAGCGCCGAACAACCGCGTGTTGACCGCCAGCTTGATGCGCGTCTGTACCAGGTCGGTCGTGAATGCGCCGCCCGGCACATCTACGTCGTTGTGAAAGTAGCCCAACTCGACGCCGACATGGGGGCTGTTGTAGGCGGCCGATGCTGCGGCGCTCCAGCGTGAGCCGCCCCAGAACCCACCGAAGCCGCCGGATAGCTCGCCGGCCAACGCCCGGTTACGCGCCGTCTCCAAGCTGACATCGAGGTTCCAATCCTCGTAGTCGCCGGGCGGTACCAGCACACCGGGCGTGAGCTCGAACCCCTCGACCAGCCGTTGGAACAGGTACGTCACTTCGGCTCGCGCTTGATCGCCGCTGTCCAGCTGCGGTGCCAGGCTCAGCTGCCACGAGCGGTCGCGGACCTGTCGCGTCTTCTGGCTGACGATGTACTGGAACTGGTTGAAGATGTCGATCTTGCGCAGTCCCCGGACCGGCGGTCGCGGCGTCAGGCGGAAACCGGCGTTGGTGCGGGCGATGTCGAACCGCTGCACGAAACCGACTTCAGGGCGTAGCTGTGGGCCGATCTCGGTATGCTCCACCAGCCAGCCGAACCAGTCGCCGGTGTAGTCGAGCTTCAGACTCCAGGCGATGTCCTCGCCGCCGGGCCGCGAGTCCACAGTTCCCGAGAAGAAGCCTTCGAAGACCAGAGGCTGGGCAAGCCAGCGGGCCCAGTCGACTCCTGCCGCCAGGTTGCTGACGCCACCTTCCTCGTATCGATGAGTGAGGATTGCGCCCACGTAGCCGGCTCGTCCCCAATCGCGTTTCACACGTGCGACGGCGAAGTTGGTGAGCGGTGAACCCAGCGTCTCGTCACGACCGGTCACCACGTCGAGGAAGCCGATCGTCTGTCCGCCGGTCCGTCCGCTGAGCCGGGTCCCTGCCAGCATGGGGACCGGCACGGCTCCGGCGAAGCCGGTCCGCTGCAGGCCGATGCGGCGCGAGAAGAAGAGCAGGATTTGCGGTGGCCCGAAGAACTGCGGCGAGCCGAACTCGAAGATCCCCGCATTCTCGAGGAAGAACTCGCGTTTCTCGGGGAAGAAAAGGTTGAAGCGCGTGAGGTCGATCTGCTCGTCGTCCGCCTCGACCTGGGCGAAGTCGGTGTTGGCGGTGAGGTCGAGATTGAGGCCCGACTTGAGGCCGATCTTCGCATCGGCGCCGATCTTTGGATTGACGACAATGCTTCCGTTGGGCCGCGACAGGTAGTCTTGTCCGGCCTCCGCCAGCACGTACGGTTTGACGTAGGCGCTCACCCGACTGGTCAACGCCTCCAGCCCCGTCAGCGCACCGGCTCGGCTCACGCGGTGCAGACCTTCGTTGTCGCGAGACCATGACGTCCACAGCGCCTGCTCCGTCCGCCGCACGATCACGCGTTGTACGTTGAAGCCCCAGACCTGCTCGCCGGGATCGGACGGGAAACGCAGCGAACGCAGCGGGATCGCGAACTCGGCCGTCCAGCCGTCCGCTGTAACCCGAGCACGCACGTCCCACACGGCGTCCCAGTTGATGTCGGGCGACTCCGACTCGTCCGTGATGTAGCCGTCGACCTGGACGCCGTTGGGGTTGGTGGCGAAGTAGTAGGCGTTTCGACGGTCGCGGAAGGTGTCGAAGATGAGCTCTATTGCGTCGTCGGCGCCGGAAGGTCCGAAGCGGCTGAGCCCCAGCGGCGCGTCACGCTCCAGCTGACGCGCTACGATACGACTCGGGTTCGCGTCGTAAGCCCAAACGCCGACGTACACATACTCGTCGTCGTACAGGACCCGCACCGTCGTCCACTCGCTGGCCGCCTCACCTTCCAGCGGCTCGCGCTGACGGAACCCGAACGCCGAGTCCGGCCCCTGCCAAACCGCCTCGATCAACTCACCATCCAGGCGCACGACCGCATCGCCCGTGAGGCGTTGGGCTCGCAATGCAGGCGCCGCGCTGCCGCTCTCGTCCGCCTGGGCCTGCAGTTCCCCGAAGGAACCAGACACCAGCAGGAGCACTGCGGCGGCCAAGTGTGGGGATCTCCCGGTAATGAGCACCGAGAATACTAAGACGCATTCGACGCCACGTCACGCCGTGGGGAACGGTAGACGGTAGACGGTGGACAGTGGACGGTAGACAGGCGGCGCGTCGACGAACCGTCTACCGTCTACCGTCTACTGTCTACTGAGAATCATTCACTACTCAGCGCCACCACTGGATCGATCCGCGTCGCCCGGCGCGCCGGCAACAGACAGGCGCCGATCCCGACCGCAGCGAGCAACAGGGCCACCGAAGCCAGCACCCCCGGGTCCGTGGGCCGCACGCCGTACAGCAGCGCCTGGATCAGTTGCACCAGGCCGAGACTGCCGAGGGCTCCGATCACCAGCCCGATCCCCAACACCTTCGCGCCCTGTGAGACAACCAGGCCGAACACCTGCTTGGGGCTGCTGCCCAGCGCCATGCGAATTCCCAACTCGCGCGTCCGCTGCGTAACGGTGTAGGCGAGCACGCCGTAGATCCCGACGGCGGCAAGGAAGAGGGCCACGCCGGCGAAGACCATCAGCAGCAGCATCGGGGTCCGCCGGGTGACCAGCGACTCCGCGATGAGGTCTTCCATCGTCCGCGGCATGTAGAAGGGCAGGTCGGGGTCGATTCCGCTGACCACGCTGCGAATCGAAGAGGTCACGGCCGTGGGCTCCATGGCGGTGCGAACCGCGAGCGTGGCGAAGCCCGGCGTCTGCTGCTTGTAGGTGAAGTAGTAGGCGCCCACTTGCTCGGTCGCGGTCAGGTCGTTTTGCTTCACCTCCCTCACCACGCCGATGATCGTGTACAGGTTTTCCTCGTCCTCGGCGTCCGGTGTGCCTGGCACGGCACCGTAGAGCATTCGCCTGCCCAACGGGTTCTCGTCTGGGAAGTAGCGGTTGGTCAGCCATTCGTCGAGGATGATCACGTTGCCCGAGTCCTCGGTATCCGTCTCCTCGAAGGCGCGGCCGGAGAGCAGCGTGATGCCCATCGCCTCAAAGTAG
>JBDHHX010000113.1:0-10296 GCA_039589155.1 Gemmatimonadota bacterium
GCCCGTTGCGCTTGAGCGCCGGTGAAACGCGATCCAATGGCCGTGCACTGCGACTCCTGACTAGCATCATGTCGAACGCCCGATCCACGCCGGCCACCACGTAGTAAGGGTCACCCGTGGTGTCTGCGCGGAACCCTGCTGACAGCGCAGCGATGCGCAGGTCGCTCAGGGCTGCCGCCCTGATGCTGTCGCTGACGTGTTCCGACAGCTCGTGGCCGGCCCGGATCGCCGCGTTCGAAAGGACCTCGTTCATTGCCAATCGCCTGAGCAGCGCGGCTACATTCGCCGAATCGGAGCCGGCAAACCCCGACTGCGTGTTCGGGCCGCCCTTGATTACGAAATCGGCCCATTCACCGTAGGTCAGCGCACCGCCGGAGAAGCTGGCCAGCACCGCACTGCGCTCGGCGGTGCCGAGTCGCGCCAGTCGGGGCGAGAAAGCGGATCGCCTGACCAGGTCGACGCTGCCGGGTGCTATGCGGATGTCGGCGGCCGTTGAGACCGAGTCGACGTAAGACTCCTCCACGGCAGCGATGCCGTCCCGTATCAGGTCCTCCTCGTAGCCTTCGCGGGCGTATTCGAAATCGGGCACGTCACGGTCGGTCACCGTAATGACGTGGAATCCAAAAGTCGTCCTTATCACTTCGCTGATCTCGCCGATCTGCAGGTCGAAGACGATCGCCTCGAGCTCCGGAAGCAGGCGGCCGCGCGGGACCCAGCCGCGATCGCCTCCCGCTGGAGCGCTGCTCGGATCTTCCGAATACTCCCGGGCCAACTCGGCGAAGGGTTCGCCCGCCTGGATCCGCTGGTGCAGACTCTCGGCCAGCTGCCTTTTGCTTTCGATTTCGACCTCGCTGGCGTCGTCCGCGACGCGGAGTAGGAGATGGCTGGTCCTGACCCGGGTCAGCGGCTGGTCGCGCATGTACCATTCGCGCAGCGTTGCCTCGTCGGGCAGGACGCGATTCCGAACCACATCGTCACGGAGCAGCCAGACGAGCTCCTGTTGTGTGCCGAAGCGTATGAGCGGCCCGATGTCGAGGCTGGAGTAGTCGTCCTGCTCGCGGAATTCGCTGCCGAGCACGGCGTAGCTGGTCCAGAGATCCACGGTCCGATCGACGACGATAAAGTTCGTCGGCGCCACCGACTCGGGCGCCATGGTGATCAACCGGGCGGCATGGTCGACGGTCAGGGCATAGCCCTCGGCTATGGCGACCGCATCTTTATGCCCTTCCATCCCCTCTCGAAGCTGCGAGCACGCGGCGAGGGCGACCGTAAGGGTGATGATAACAGCGCGGTATACGGTGTGTCGGTTCATGTCATCCTTGTCCGGTAACTACAAGTTCGCGTTGTTCTTCCAGAATCCGTTCCAGTGCCTCGACTATGATCGGCGTCACATCCTTGGAGCCCGGCTGGCGGAACACCAGGGACAGGGGCTGGAGGCGACGGACCTCGACCTCCACCTCGCGGCCGGCCATGGCGTCCCTCAGCGACGTCAGCTTGGGCATGGTTCCACGTCGGAAATTAACACGACCGGTCTCCCCTGTCGCCAGTACCCGCTCGACCCCCAGTCGGCCGCCCAGGATCCGGATCCGCGAGGCGGCGATCAGCCGGCTCGCCTCGTTGGGCAGCGGCCCGAAGCGGTCCCGCAGTTCGGCCCCCAGCCGCTCCAGGCTGTCCAGCTCCGTCACCTTCGACAGCCGTCTGTAGAAGTCGAGCTTCTGTCCCTCGTCGGGGATGAAGCTGTCGGGGATATACGTGGCGCCGGTGGCGGAGACCTCCGGGACGGCCTGCCGTGCCGCGGGGCCGTCGCCGCCGGAGCGAAGCGCCGTCACCGTCTCCTCCAGCAGGCGCAGGTAGGAGTCGAAGCCCACCGCCTGTGCGAAGCCGGACTGCTCGGCGCCCAGCAGGTTACCGGCGCCACGCAGCTCGAGGTCCTTGAGTGCGAGCCGGTACCCGGCTCCCAGCTCGGTGTGCTTCTCGAGCAAGTGGAGCCGGCGCTCGGTCTCCTGCGGCAGATTGGGCGGGACGACCATATAGCAGAAGGCTCGCTGGTGCGAGCGACCGACGCGACCGCGCAACTGGTAGAGTTGGGCGAGGCCAAAGTAGTCGGCGCGGTGGATGATCATCGTGTTGGCGTTTGGCAGGTCGAGACCGTTTTCGATGATCGCCGTAGCCACCAGCACGTGAATGTCACCGCGAACGAACTCGGTCATGACCTTCTCGAGTTTGCGCTCCGACATCTGGCCGTGGGCGATCTCGACCCTCAAGTCGGGCACCAGCCGCCGCACCTTGGCCGCGACTTCCGGGATAGACTCGACCCGGTTGTGAACAAAGAAGACCTGGCCGCCGCGATCCACTTCAAGGCGGATGGCGTCTTCGATCGTCTCGTCTTCCCAGCTGATCATGTGGGTGATGATCGGCTGCCGGTTGCGTGGCGGCGTGCGGATGACCGCCAGGTCACGGAGCCCGCTCAGCGACAGGTGCAAAGTTCTCGGGATCGGTGTGGCGGTCATCGTCAATACGTCAACGCTCTGCCTCAGCGCCTTCAAGTACTCCTTCTGTCCGACGCCGAACTGCTGCTCCTCGTCGATCACCAGCAGGCCCAGACGCTTGAAATGGACATCTGGTGAGACCAGGCGGTGTGTCCCGATCACGATATCGACGCCGCCATCGGCAAGGCGGCGGACCACCTCCTCCTGCTCCTTCTTGGTACGGAAGCGCGACAGCGATTCGACCACCACCGGATACTCGGCCAACCGGGCCCGGAACGTCTGCAGGTGTTGCTCGACCAATACCGTGGTCGGTGCCAGCACGGCGACCTGAACTCCGTCCTGGACCGCTTTGAACGCGGCGCGGATGGCGATCTCGGTCTTCCCGAAGCCCACGTCGCCGCAGATCAGCAAGTCCATGGGGCGGGAATCCTCCATCGCGTGCTTGACCTGCTTCGCTACGCGCTCCTGGTCCGGCGTGTCTTCGTAGATGAAGGCGGACTCCATCTCGCGCTGCCAGCGTGTGTCGGGACTGAATACATGGGCTTCCGTGACGCGGCGCCGGGCGTAGAGCTCGAGGAGCTCGGCGGCCAGCGTCTGGATCGCGTCCTGCGTCCGCTTCTTGAGCTTCTGCCAACTCTTGCTGCCCAGCCGGTGCAGTCGCGGTGCCGCTCGCTCGCTTCCGTCCTCGATCTCGGATATCCAGCGTTCCACGAGGTCGGCCCTGTAGTGCGGCACCCGGAGGATGTCGCCGTCGGCGTACTCCAGCGCCAGCGTCTCCAACTCTTCGCCGCCGACCTTCACTCGTTCCAGTCCGCGGTAGCGGCCGATGCCGTGGTCGAGGTGAACGGCGTAGTCGCCGGGTGCCAGAGAGGTGAGCGTGTCCAGCGCCGCGCGGCTCACGGTCCGCGGCCGGCGGCGTGGCCGTCTGGCGCGGCGGAAGATCTCGTGATCGGTGAACAGCCAGAACGGCGGGTCGGCGCCCTCCGCGACGAAGCCGCCGGCGAGCGGACCTAGCCCGAGCGAGATCCTCTTCAGGCTGTCGGTACCGGCCGCGTCCTCGAGAATCTCCTCGAGCCGTTCCAGCTGCCCCTCGTTGTCGCAGAGGATGACGACTCGGGCGTTAGCCTCGAGCGCTTCGTATACAGCGGCAACGAGCCGGTTGATGCGCCGGTCGATCTCCGGAACCGGCCGAGTCTTGAAGTCGACGTCGCCGGCTTCGTCGGGCTGGGCCAGGCGCAATCGGGAGAAACGGGCCAGCCGCTGGCTGGTGCCGTCGGGCGCGTGCTGATAGAGGTGCGGCGTCTCCGACCGTCGCTTGAGTTCGTCCCAGCTCTTCCGCCGCTCGCTCTCTTCTCCGGCGGCGTCGAGCTGGACGACCAACGTCGACTCGGGCAAGACATCGAGCAGGCTACCCAGGTCGTCGGCCCCGGCTTCCTCGAGTGTTGCGGCCGGGTCGGAGCGCGGAAAGCGGACGGGGAGCAAGCGAACGGAGTCGAGTTCGGCGATAGAGCGCTGGTCGAGAACGTCGAAGGAACGAACCGACTCGATCTCGTCACCTAAGAACTCGAGGCGAACCGGGTCCAGCGTAGTGATTGGATGGACATCGATAATACCGCCGCGCACCGAGTACTCTCCAACCGCCTCCACCATGGTGACCTTGCGGTAGCCGGCCTTCTCGAGTGAAACGAGGAGTTTCTCGCGGTCGACCTCCTGGCGTGGTGTGAGGCGGATCTCCAGATCGGCCCAGCTGGCTGGCAAGGCGAACAACTCGCTGACGGCCCGCCCGGTGGTGACGAGGATGCGCGCGCGGCCGGACAGCAAGGCCTGGAGCGCATCGACGCGACGGGCCGAGATCTCGATGTGAGGATCGTCTTGTTCCGGGTGGACTGTCTCGCGTTGTGGAAAAACGCGTGACCAGCCGGGGGCGAGTGCCTCGAGGTCGGCCTCGACCTCCTCGGCTACGGGCGCTGAGGGGGTGATGATGAGGAGGCCACGGGTAGCGCCGGACTCCACGAGTCCGGCGGCCAGAACGACGGACGCCGAACCACAGAGGCCGGCCAGAACGCGCTCCTCGCCGGGCCGTGGCAAATTGCCGGAAAGCCGGTCAAACTCCGGCGTGCTGCGTAGACTATCTATGATCACAGGATACTTATCAACTCCGACTAGAACTATGAGACCGCCCTCTTAGTCCTAGTTCCAGTCCTAGTCCAATCGTAGTCCTAGTCCTATCCTAGCACTAGTCCAATCCTAGCCTCTCTCGCCCCCACGGCGACCTGCTGCCGCGAGACTAGCCTCGACAATAGACACGACCAGCAGAATCACAACAAGAGGCCTCCAGGCCAGGCGTCCACGTCGGGCGTGGAATACCTCCTCTCGCCAGTCGGCCAGGTCGGCTCCGCCGAGCCAATGCCAGTCGGCTGCGGGAAGGATCGATTCCAGCGAGCGCTCGCTACCCCGGGTTAGATCGGCTTCCGCGATCGGCGCGTTGACGGAGAAGGCGAGGACTGTCTCTGCACCATCTAGGGCGGAGTAGTTCCCCGGCTGGGTCGCGTGCAGCCACGCACCGCCCTCCGCCGTCGCTTGGCTGCCGTCCGGGTAGCGGACTTCACCGGCCCGGGCGGGCAATCGGACGGGATTGGCGCCGTCGAACGACGAACGGGCGAAGACGCCGCCCCGTGCCCAATCGCCGAGCACAACGTCGAGGAACGGAACCATGGCGGCGCTGAGCGGCAGATCGGATGCTTCAGGCGTCAACGCTGAGGCCAGAAGAAGGTACGCTGCGCCCTGGTCCGTGATTCCTCGAACCAGCCATGGCGCGCCGGTGGCGAGTCTCAGTAGCGCCGTATCGGCTGACGCCGTGCCTGAGGGTGTCAGGCGATAGGCGCTGCGCACCTCGAGGCCGCCGAGGCCGTCGATCTCCGCGTCCTCGGCCAGACGGTTGCTGCCGGGCGTCTGGTCTGTTTCGTAGTGCCACGGAATGCGTGCGCGGACAAGTCGCGAGTTGAGCCGCGACAAGTCGAGGGCGCTGGCCGGCGGAACCACCAGAACAGATCGCCCGGCCGTGAGCCCCTCGTCGATGCGTTCGGCTTCTTCCGCCAGCCAGACCTCGGCCGCGTCCGTCGCGCCAACCTCCAGTCGGCCGCCCGCCTCCAGTGCCGCCAGCGCGCTGGTCAGGAAGCCGCCGGTTTCACCGACGATGGCGACCCGTGCGGCCGGCCTCACGATCCAGGTGAAATAGCGCCGATCGTCGGCCGCCAGCCCCTGGGCCTCGATCTCGACGTATCCCTGTATCCAACCGCGTTCTTGCGGCGGCAGGCGGACCAGAGCGTGGCTGCCGAACCGTCCCTCCGCCACCGCGATCACGTTCTCGCCTTTCACCAGCCGGACGATCACCGCCTCGCTGGGAGGCTCGGGACCGTACCAGTACAGTGGCACGGATACGGTCGTGTGGCGGCCGGTACCGAGCGGCGAGACCTCCGGTACCGGAGGCCCCGGCGTCCCGTTGGCGGGCCCCGGTAGTCGCGGTGCGAAACCCAGGGCCGCGATGCCCGCTCCTGCATCCCCCGCGGACGATTCCGCAGGCGCTTCCGGCAGGGATACGGCCTGCAAATCGGTGAGCACGTGGATCTCCAGATCTCGACCTTCGGCCACGGATGTCAGCCACGCGTGCGCCCGTTCGATCGCGACCTCCAGATCGGCGCGTCCCGCCGTCGGCTGCAGGTCCGATAAATAGGCGCGGGCTGCCGCTGCGCCGGAGACCGCCGCACGGTCCGGTCGCACCGCCGACAGGAGCGCGATTCGGTCGTCGCCGGTCGCCAGTTCCAAGACGAGCGACGCCCGGCCGACGAACTGATCGAGCAGCCGGCGATCTCCGGCGATGCGTGCCGAACTCTGGGAGTCATCGATGACGATCGCCAGCGCCGTGGGACGGTGATCCGCGGCTCCGCCACGCCCGAGCAAGGGTCCCATGGCCGCGAAAGCGAGGATGAGGATGATCGTTACACGGGCCGCCAGCAGCGCCAGGTGTCTCAGTCGCAGCCGGCGCGCGTGCCGCCTCTCCGCCCTGCGCAGATAACGCACTGCGGGGAACGTCAGGCGCCTGACGTCGCGACGCCGGATCAGGTGCAGGATGACGGGTACCGCAGCGGCGAGCGCAGCGAGTCCGAGCAGCGGATAGAGGAACCCCATCATCCCAGGCGTGCGCGAGTGTGAAGATACTCGCCGAGCCCCAGCGCCAGCGGCTGGTCGGTCGTGATCAGGTGATAGTCCATACCCTGGGTGCCGCAGGCGCGACGCCACTTGTCGATGGCAGACGCTACCGCCTCTCGGTACTCGGCTCTTAGGTCCGCCGAGCTCGCCATGACCTCGTCGCCCGTCTCTGGATCGACGAACAGCGCGTCACCCACTCCCGGCAACTCCAACTCGGCCGGGTCGAGAATCTGAAAGACCAGAACCTCGTGGCCCTGGTGGCGCAGCTTCCGCAACGCCCGCCGCGCTGGCCGTTCCTCGACCAGCAGATCGGAAATCAGAATCACCAGCCCGCGTCGCCGGACCCGCGATGCCACGTCCTCCAGCGCCTGCGCGGCTTCGCTCAGACTGCCTGTTGACTGGTCGACCAGTCGCGCCGTCAGCTCCATCCAGTGCGCCAGCGTGCCCCGCGGCGGCAGCGAACCGAGTGTCTTCTCGGCGAAGCAGATCAGGCCGGCCAGGTCGCCTTGCCGGATCAACAGCAAGCTCATGCTGGCCGCCAGCCGCTTCGCGTACTCCAGCTTTGTCAGCAGGTTGTCCTGGCTGCGCCAGTCCATTGAGGCGCTCACGTCGAGCAGGACGTGTGCCGCCAGGTTGGTCTCCTCTTCGTATTGCTTCAGATAGAACCGATCGGAGCGTCCGTACATCTTCCAGTCGACGAACCGCAGGTCATCGCCGGGACGGTAGGCTCGGTGCTCGGCGAACTCGACCGAGAAGCCGCGACTGGGCGAGGCGTGCAAACCGGAGATGAAGCCACGGACGACCGACCGGGCGATGATCTCTAGTCCGCCCAACGCGTCGAGCTCGGCGGGGTCGAGAAGATCGGGTCGGTCCTGGTGGCGGCCGGTGCTGAGCGGCATACCCCTTCTCTTGGCTGGCTGTTGTACGTCGCTGTTTACGTCCGTTGCCCGGTATCAGAGCCAAAAACATAACCCACCATCTCCTTTCTCGCTTCTCGCTTCTCCCATCTCGTTTCTCGCATCTCGACACCGCTACCCTGGACTGGACTCGATTGCTATGATTCGAGATACGAGGCGCGAGAAACGAGAAACGAGAAACGAGAAAACGAGATGAAGGTGGTGAGGGCGCAAGACTTGTTGTTCGTTCTGATTGGCGCTGTGGCGATTGGGTTGGCGGGCTGCCGCGCGGCACCGGGCTCTACCGATCGAACGGTTGACATAACCGCCGACGACATGAGGGCCAGGGTCTTCTTCCTGGCAGCGGATCGCCTGCGGGGGCGGGCGACGCCGTCGGCCGGTCTCGACATCGCCGCCAGCTACATCCGCTCGGAGTTCCAGCGCTTCGGTTTGCAGCCGCCGCCCGGCGGCTTCGAGCAGCGCTACGGACTGGTCATGACCGAGATGGGTTCCGGTTGGGCACTCTCCGTCAGCCGCGGCAGCCGAAGGGCGACGCTCAGCCACGGCTCCGACTTCTGGGGTTTGCCATGGGCAGCGGGTAGCGTCGAAGGTCAGCTGCGCTTTGTCGGCGACCGGCCGCCGGTAGGACTGGTGGGGAACGGCGAGGCCGCAGTCTGGGTCGCGCGCCTCGGTCCGGGCACCCAGCCGCGCGAGTGGCTGAGCGTGGCTACGGACGCCGGGGCAGTGGGGATCGTCTTCGTCCTGCCGGCGGACATGGAAGCCCTCTTCCGCCACCGACTGAGTGTCGACGAGACGATGTACGAACTGGGCGACGTAGAGCCGAGTCTGCCGGCCGCCCTGGTTACCGAGGCCGCGCTGACGGCTGCGTTCGAGCAGTTGGGGCTCGAAGCGATGACGGCCGCCGCCCAGGAGGGCGGCGCTGGCACGACCGCGCGCATCCAGCTTGCCGCTGACCTGCAGGTCGAGACATCGGCGGCGCCCAACGTGATCGGGATCGTGCCCGGCAGTGACTCGCGCTTGCGTGACGAGTACGTGCTTTTAAGCGCGCACATGGACGGGCTCGGAGTCGGCCGGCCGGTGGACGGCGACTCGATCTACAATGGCGCTGACGACAACGCCTCCGGTACGGCTGCCGTGCTCGAGGTGGCGGAAGCGTTGGCGTCGCTCGATCAGTCACCGCGCCGGTCGATCATCTTCTTGCTGGTGAGCGGGGAAGAGAAGGGGCTGCTCGGTTCTTCTTGGTTCGTCGAGCATCCGCCCATCCGTCTCGAGCAGGTGATCGCCAACCTTAACATCGACATGGTCGGGCGTAACTGGCGGGACACGATCGCCGTCATCGGCAAGCCGTACTCGACTCTCGGCGCTCTAATTGACAGCGTAGCGGCCGCTCACCCGGAAATCGACATTACGACCGTCGGCGATCGTTGGCCGGCCGAAGGCTTCTTCTTCCGCTCCGACCACTTCAACTTCGCTCGTAAGGGGATACCGGCCGTCTTCTTCTTCAACGGTGTGCACGAGGACTACCACCTGCCGTCGGACGAGGCGGACAAGATCCTGGCCGGAAAAGCGGCGCGCATCGCAAGGTTGATCTACGAGGTCACCCTGGCACTGGCGAACGCCGACCAGCCGCCGAGCTGGGATGAAGCGGTGCGCCGCAGGATTGTCGAGGGAGGGCGTTGATTCGATTCGGGCCCGCCGGTTGGAGCTACGACGACTGGCAGGGAATCGTCTATCCGGAGTCGCGACCCAAGGGGTTCGATCCCCTGGCCTTCCTCGCCCGCTACTTCGACACCATAGAGATCAACTCCACATTCTACAGACCGCCGAGACCCGATGTGCCGCCGCGTTGGGTCCGCCGCGTCGCCGACAACCCCAACTTCAGATTCACCGCCAAACTGTGGCAGCGCTTCACTCATCAGAGAGAAACGCCATGGACGGCGGACGAGGCCGGCGCTGTGCGTGCCGGCCTCGATCCGCTTGCTGATGGCGGCCGGCTTGGTGCCGTGCTCGTCCAGTTTCCCTGGTCGTTCAAAGCGACGGAGGGCTCCCTCGAATGGCTGGGCGATGTCGCCTCCCAGTTTGCCGACTATCCCCTCGTCGTAGAGGTCCGCCACGCGTCGTGGAACGAACCCGACTTCTATGGCTGGCTGAACCAGCGCGGGATCGGCTTCGTCAACATCGACCAGCCGCTATTCAATCGCTCCATAGGTCCGTCCTCCCGGGCGAGCGGGCGCGTCGGCTACGTACGGCTGCACGGTCGGAATTATGAGGACTGGTTCCGCGCCGACGCCGGCCGCGACGCGCGCTACGACTACCTGTATAACAAGGACGAGTTAGAGCCCTGGGTAGAGCGGATAAAGGAGCTGGCCGACGGCGGCCTGGTAGATGATGTCTATGTGGTAACGAACAACCACTTCCGCGGCCAGGCGGCGGTCAACGCTGTGATGCTGGCGGCCATGATACGCGGGAAGAAGATTCTCGCGCCCGAGCGGCTGTTTGAGGTTTACGGTGACGAGCTGGTGCCGTTTGCCGAGCCGGACTCGGGGCCACAGAGGAAGTTATTGTAGTTCAACAGCCAACAGCCGGTAGCCATCGATCGACGTCCAAGTTTTCCTTCAACGATCGACTCCCGACAGCCAGCGTTCAGCGGCCGCTGGAAGTAGCGCGTTGAACGCTGATCG
>JBDHHX010000114.1:0-10184 GCA_039589155.1 Gemmatimonadota bacterium
GGACGTCGCCTGGACCCTGCTGATGGGCGCTCTGATCGGCGGCATCGTCGGTGCCAAGCTTTATTACTCGTTTCTCAACTGGTCGTACCTGGTGCGTGACCCGCTGGGCACCCTGTTCTCCCGCGCCGGGCTCGTCTGGTATGGCGGACTGCTCGGCGGTGCGCTTGGCGTCATATATATGCAGCGGCGTGAGAAGCTGCCGTTCCCCGACGTTGCCGATGTTGGCGCCCTCGCCATTCCCGCCGCGTACGCCGTCGGCAGAATCGGCTGCTTCCTGGTCGGTGATGACTACGGTCGACCAACGGATAGTTGGGTCGGTGTTGCCTTCCCCAACGGGTCACCGCCTTCCACTGCGGACAACCTGCGAAACGCGTTCGGCGTTGAATTACCCGAATCGATCGGCGACTGGGAGGTGCTCACGGTCCACCCCACCCAGCTCTATGAGGTGGCCATGACAATCGTGGTCTTCCTCGTGCTCTGGCGGCTTCGAAAACACCCTTACAAGGCGGCCTGGCTGTTCACCTTCTGGATGGCCCTCGCCGGGCTCGAGCGGTTTATCGTCGAGTTCTTCCGCGTCAAGGACGATCGCTTCATCGGTGCGCTCACGTTGGCGCAGATGATCAGCATCGCGATGATCGCCGGCGGCCTGTACGGCGCCTGGGTGCTCAGTCGCACCCGGCGGTCTGCGGCCGCCACCTGACGCCAGGAGACGACGAGGACGTGTCAACGATCCTGCACCTGTCCGACCTGCACTTCGGCAAGCCGTTTCTCCCAGACGTGGCGGAGGCGGCGTTGGCCTACGCCCACGAGTTGAAGCCCGATGTCGTCGCCGTCAGCGGTGACCTGACCCAAAGGGCCAGGGCGGAGCAGTTTCAACAGGCGGCGGAATACTTGGAGAAGTTCCGAGCGCCGGTTGTGGTTACGCCGGGTAACCATGACGTGCCGTTCTACAGGATCTGGTCGCGTTTCCTGAGCCCGTACAGGCACTATCGCCGGCACATCTCGGATGAGCTCAACAGCGTCACCGAGCTCTCGGGCCTGACGATCGTCACTTTGAACTCGAGTCGCAGGTTTACGCTCACCAATGGCAGGATCCGCCGCTCACAGCTCGAGTTCGCTGCCCGTGCGTTCGAGCGCGCCGATACGTCAGCGGTTCGCGTCGTCGTCACGCATCATCACCTGGCGCCTGCGCCCGACTTCATCGGCGGAACCGTAATGCCGTATGCGCGTCGAGCAATGGAACGGTTCACTCGGCTGAACGTGGATCTGATCCTCGCCGGCCACATGCACCGCTCCTACGTCGGTAGCTCGTTGGATTTCTTCCCCGGCGACGTGCGGCGTCGCGGCATCGCGATCGTGCAATGCGGCACGACGACGTCGCGTCGCGGCCGGGGACGCGAACGCTTCAAGAACACACTCAACGTCATTCGGATCGAAGAAGGAACGATACGTGTAGCACATCATGCATGGTTTGGAGAACTCTCCCGCTTCATGCCGATCAGCGAGCACGTCTTCCCTCTCGGGGCCAGGCAGTACTTCGATGAGGTGATGGGGGCGGGAGTCAGTGTAGCAGACTAGATGGCACCCATGTCGCTCGGCAGTTGCCGAGCGTCTGGGTCGATGCTTGGCAGTATGGATCGCACCCGTGATACAGCAATGAATGCCGCCGCGGTTCGTCGGTGCGCAGGCCGGCGCCTTCGTCGCCTCGCTGTATTCACCTGCGCTCTGCTCCTGACCCTGCCGGCCGCTGCCCGCGCCCAAACCAGCGTCCGCGATACCCTGCCAATCGTTCGCAAGATAGAGGTCGAGGGTAACGCGGCCTTCAGCGACAAAGAGATCCGTCGTTCGATCGCCACAACGGCCAGTGGCTGTAAGTCGGTGTTCCTCAGCCCGCTCTGCTGGCTACAGCTGAAGGCATTCAAGCGGACGTCGCGGCTCGACCCACGCGAGTTGAGAACCGACGTTGCGCGCATTAGAGTCTTCTACTTCCGACGCGGCTATCGCAGTACTCGTGTCGATACATCGCTTGTCCGGTCTGGCGAACACATCGATGTGACGTTCATCATCGATGAAGGAGAGCCGGTCATCTTGCGCAGCGTAGAGGTTCAGGGTCTCGAGGGCGTCGAGGGGGCGGACGGGATCGTCTCCGATGTGACGCTCGAGCCAGGCCAGCCGTTCAGCGAGTTGGATCTCACAGTCTCGCGCGGGCAAATCGAGCGCGACCTGGGTAATCGTGGGTATGCCGACGCGGTGGTCCTACTGCACGCCAGCCGGCCCAGCAGCGATTCGATGGGCGCCCATGTGGCACTGGAGGCGGTGCCGGGCCCGCGCTACACGATCGGCGCGATCGATGTCGATGGTATGGTGGACCTGGACGAGGACGACGTGAAGCGGATGCTCAGCTTCCGTTCCGGCGATGTCTACAACCTAGGAGAGATCGTTCGCAGCCAGCGGAACCTGTACTCTATGGCTGTATTCGACTACGTAGACGTTCAGGCGCTGCCGTCGAGCTCCGACACGGTCGTTGACGTTCGGATCCAGGTCAATGAGGCGAAACTGCGCGGCTTCCAGTTCGGCGCCGGCATCTCGACCACCGAGTGTATCACGCTGCAGGCCGGGTGGGCCAACCGCAATTTCCTTGGCGCAACGCGCAAGCTCGAGGTCAACGCCCTCCTGTCCAACATCGCCACCAACCGACAGGCTCGGCAGTTTCCGTGCACGCAGGCCGGTGTGCCCGCCGACGCCGAGGTGGTCGACGCCGCGGTCTTCAATCGGGTGAACTGGCTGCTGCGTGTCGACTTCCGGCAGCCCTGGTTCCTCGGCACCCAGAACTGGCTGCACCTGGGCGTTTTCACCGAGCGCCGTAGTCTGCCCGGCGTCTTTGCGACCACGTCCTACGGTGGCGACATCCGGTTCAGCCGCGAAATATCGCTGGGTACAGCGCTGACCGGGAGCTACCGCCCGTCGCTGAACACGCTGGAGGAAGGGAGCGCTGACTTCCTTTTCTGCGCCAACTTCCTGATCTGCGACCCCGCCGATATCGCGGCGCTGGAGGAGCCGCGCTGGCTGTCACCGATCACGTTCACGTTTGCACAGGCCAGGATCGACGATGTGTTGAATCCCAACAGTGGGTATCGCCTGACTCTGGAGGCGGAAACGGCGTCTCGGTACACGGGCTCCGAGTGGGCCTATTACCGAGCGCAAGGCGAGGTCGCCTGGTATCACCTGTTGGGGCAGCGGGCCGTGCTGGCGCTGCGGCTGCGCGGTGGGCTGTTGCGACCCGTCGGTTCCGGAATCGAGGGCGTCGATCTCACGGCGGGAAGCGAGGCGCTGACCAACCCGCTCAAGCGGCAGTATGCCGGCGGCGCGTACACCGTGAGGGGCTACAACGAGAACCTCCTCGGTCCGAAGGTCCTGCTGACCGACAGCGCGAGCATTCCCCTCTGCGCCGGGAACCCGGTGACCCCGGAGAACACGCTGGTCTGCAACCCGAACGAGTCGGGACTGGAATCCGACAAAGCCATCCCGCGTGCCGTGGGTGGCCTGAACTCGATGGTGGCCAACGCGGAAGTTCGTGTTCCGCTCGGCTCCAATTCGTGGCGCGCCGTGGTATTCGTCGACCTGGGGCGAGTCTGGAACTCGGGCGGCGAGGTGCCCGAGGCAGAGCGCTTCGCCTGGTCGCCGGGGTTCGGGATCCGCTATATCAGCCCGGTGGGGCCGCTGCGACTCGATATCGGGTTCAACACCGCCAGCGGTGCCGAACCGCTCCCGGTGGTCACCGAGGTACAGGACGAGACCGGGCAGTCGAACATCGTTCAACTTGGGAACGCGAACAATCAGGCCATACCGTTCCGCTATGACCCGTTCGCCGGCAAGAGCGTATTCAGTCGGATGGTCCTTCACTTCTCGATAGGGCACGCGTTCTGATGACCTGGAAAGAGCGGCTCATCGGGCTTCCCCTGGCGCTCGTCGGCGCGGCGCTTCTGCTGGCCACTGTCGCCGGCATGATGCTGACGCGCACCGACTGGGGCCGCGAGAAGGTGCGTGGCTATGCCGTCGAGAAGCTAAACGCAGCCATCCGCGGGCGCGTGGAGATCGATGAGGTCCTCGAGGGCGACCTCCTCCGGATGGTCAGCATGGCCGGAGTGCGGGTTTACGAGGAAGACGGCCGCAAGTTCGCGGACGTCGACACGCTGACGGTCCACTACCGCTGGTCCGACTTCCTGTTCGGCAACCTGACGTTCGCCCAGGTCACCTTCGTCAACCCGGTTGTCCAGCTGAGGACCGAGCCCGGCATCGGCTGGAACTTCGAGGAAGCCTTCCGTAGTCCGCATTCCCGCGACGCGGTTGACGGGCGCGAGGATGACGGCGGCGGCTTACGACTCGAGCTCAGGGATGTGGCGATCCGGTCGGGCGACGTCACCATGCTTATCCCGTGGGACCACGAGCCGGGTGGCGATCCGGACTCTGTCCGCTGGCACGTGCTCGAGGCCTACGGTGAGTGGTGGCGCGAACTACGGTTCGAGCGACTGAATTCGCGACTCACGGTGGCGCGTGTCATCGCGCCGCGCAACGTGAGCCGCTTGTTCCAGGTCGTCCAGTTCACAACGCGGGCGACCATAGTCGACGACCCGTTCGAGATCCAACAGCTCAGGGCCGACATCGAGGTTATTGGCAACAAGCTCTCGTTCGATGTCTGGGAAGGCGATCTGGCAGCATCAACTCTATTCGGCCAGGGCTGGGTGATTCTCGAGTCCGATCCGGACTACGACTTCACGATGCGTGGCAACCCGATGTCGACCTCCGATATCCAGTGGCTGCTTCCCTGGATGCCGAACGGTGAGGCTGATCTCGATTTCCACATGCGAACGTTGCCGGACGGCATCGCACTCGAGGCCCAGAACGCGCGCTGGGAATCGCGCGACGCCCGGGCGACGGGTCGTTTCGCCATGTCGCTGCGCGACCGGCCGGATGGGCTGGCGTTTGACGCGCTGGACGTCGATGTGGATCGCCTGCACACATCGCTCATCAGCGATCTGGCGGGCTGGGACTCCCCGGTGCCAGCTCAGTTGACCGGTAGAGTGGCTTTGGACGGCCCGCTCTCTGAGCTCGCCGTCGATGCCGACCTGAGCGTTCTGCCCGAAGGTGCTGTCCAACCGACGCGGGTCACGGGCATCGGGACGATGCACGCGCATCACGTATGGCGAGGCGAGCTGGGCGCGCAGGACCTGCGCCTGGAGTTCGATACCGTCCGCCTCGACCTGGTTCGCGCCCTGGTGCCCGAGATGGCGGTGGACGGCGACGTCACCGGGTGGGCTCACTTCGACGGGCGTTTGGCCGAAGGCGTAGAGGTCGAATTCGAATTGGAGCAGCGCGATGGCGGACTGACACCGACCCGACTTGGCGGCGCCGGCACGGTTGCCACGGACACCAGCGGCATGGTGTTCGACATGGACGTGCGCGGCGATGAGGTCTCGTTCAATACGCTGTCGCAGTACTATCCGGCCATACTGTTCCGCGGCGACTTCGCTGGGAGCATGCATGCACGTGGACCGCTCAGGGCCCTCCAGGTTGAAGCACTTCTGGCGGGCGTGGGCGACTCCATCCGGCTGGATGGTGAGATCCGGTTAGCCGATCAAGAGATCGCCTATGACGGCGTGATGGAAGGTAGGCGGATGCGGGTCGTACCGTTCCGCGAGGGTCTGCCGGAGTCGGACATCGATTTCCGCGCCGAGCTGACCGGGCGCGGACTCGATCTCTCTGAGATGGAGGCACGTGGCCACCTGGACGTCTTCTCCTCGTTTGTCGGGGGCGTTCGCCTGGATACGGCCTACGCCGACCTGCGAATCGTTGACGGTCGCCTCATGGTGGATAGCGGAGCGGCGGTGGCAGAGTTCGGCGAGATCCGGCTGGCCGGCGGCATCGGCTTGCTTCCCGACTCGGCAGCTCGACTCGCCTTCGACATCGCGGCTGACAGCCTGGGCGGCCTCACGCCCTGGGTGTTCCCCGGCTACAGCCGGCTCACGGGCCCCAGCCTGACAACAGGTGCTTCCGGCGAGACCGAGCAAGCTGGAGTCGCGGCCCAGGTTGAGGGGTCGGCCCACATCAGCGGCGCGCTAGACGGCGTAGTGGGCGATGTTGCGTTCCGGGCGGATATGCAGGGCGCCGGCCTGCGCTATGGCCTGTGGGCGGCCGACAGCCTTCTTGTTGAGGACTTCGAGATCGCCGGACTGCCCGACTCGCTGTACCTCGTGGGTACAGTGACTGCACTCGGGGCTAGCGCCGGGGACGTGCGACTCGAGAGCGTCGGTTTCCGGGGCAACATCGCCGAAGGCATGGCGGCCATCGATTTTGAGCTGGTGGCCGATTCGACATCCAGCGCAAGCGGTCGAGTTCGCATCGGCGTCGACAGCGAGCCGCGGACGCTCGCCATCGATTCGCTGGAGATCCAGCTGGAAGGAACGCACTGGACGTTGGATCGACCGGGTCTCGTGCGCGTCGCCAGCTCGGGTGCGTTCAACCTAGGCGACATCAGGGTCAGCAGTGATGCCGGCCGCCTGGCCGCGCTTGGCTTCATCGAGGAGTCGGGTCCAGCGTCGCTGACAGCCGAGGCGACCGGCGTCGACCTCGCAGCCATCGCCGGGCTCTGGCCCGACGACATCGACCTCGCCGGTCGGCTGACGGCCAGCGCAGAAGTCCTTGGCACCACCGAGCTCCCCGTGATCCGGGCTGCCTTCGAGGCCGTCGACGGCAGGTTGGTCGGTGTGCCCTTCACCAGCTTGCGCGGTGTAGTCGAGTATGAGGACGGCGATGCTGCTATCGATATCTCGATGTGGGACGGCGAGTCGGCGCTCTTCCGGCTACACGGCACCTATCCCGTCGACCTCACGCTTCCCACCTTCGCCGTCGACATCCCGGATCGCCAGATCCGGCTGACTTTGGAAGGCGATAGCATCCCGCTCAACCTGGCGACGCTGTTCTTCGGCAACCAGATCGCCGAACCGCACGGCCACGCCTTCGGAACCGTGAGCATCGGCGGAACACCCGGCAACCTGAGCCTCGAAGGCCCGGCGGTGCTGGTGGACGGCGGTTTCCGGGTCATATACAGTGGGATCACCTACCGGAACCTGAATGGCGATGCGTTCTTCCGCGGACAGAACCTGGAACTGTCTAACCTGAGTCTCAGTGGCGTTCCGTTGCGGCGCAACGCGTCCGGTGGCCGTGCCGATCTACGCGGCACCATGAACCTGAGCAACCTCCGCAACCCCGGCTTCGATCTCACTCTCACCGGCGAAGAATTGCCGCTCTACGATCAGTTGGACGCGCGGTTCATCGTTACCGGTGTAACCCGGCTCATCGGTCGGTACGAGGCGCCCGTGGTGACAGGCAACCTCGCGGTCATCAGTGGTGTGCTGTACATGGACGAGATCGGCCGCCAGGCGGAGATCATCGACCCGTACGAAGAAGGGTTCGTCCTCATCGATTCGTTGTTCGGAATCGATGGCAGCGGCAGCCGGCGCAGCAACCCGTTCCTCGATAACCTGACGCTCGATGTAAACGTCGACGTGCAGTACGACACGTGGCTGCGCTCGGCAGAGGCGAACGTGGCGATCGCCGGCAACCTGCTGATCAACATGCGGCCGGGCCAGGATGAGTGGCGGATCGACGGCACGCTCCAGGCCCTTCGCGGCGACTACAGGCTCTTCAACAAGCGTTTCGAGGTGTCCGAAGGAACCATCGAGTTCGTCGGCATACCTGCGATGAACCCGAACTTGCGTATCGTTGCGCTCTACAACCTGCGCACCCAGAAGAAGCCGATCGAAATCCAGTTGATCATCGGCGGTACTCTGGAAGAGATGACGCTCGCGCTTGCAAGCGACGCCGAACCGCCGATTCCGGAGTCCGACCTTCTCTCTTATCTGATGTTCGGACGACCCTCCTACGAGATCACCCGCTCTAGCGAGGAGCGAAGCCTGCTCACCGACGTCGCGGCCGACGTGCCTCAGGCGTTTCTCGGCTACGCCCTCGGTTCGCTGCTCGTCGGTGAAACCGGCCTCGCCTACATCGACGTCAGTCGTGTCAACTACTGGGGTGGCGCCGAGAGTACCGAATACCAACAGGGCGTCGGCCCGTCGTTCGGCGCGACTCAGGTCGAGGTCGGCTGGTACCTGGCACCCACCGTCTTCGTCAGCGTCGCCCAACACCTGGCGGGTGCCGTCCGACCCACCGTGCGCCTCGAGTGGAAGCTTGACGAGAACCTCACGCTCCGCGGCGTCACGCAGCCGCGCTTCGGCGAGGCGGGACGCCTGGTCTTCGAGGTCCCTGGCGCCGATATCCAGCAATCGATCGGAGTGTTCCTCTTCTACGGCTGGAATTACTAGCGGAGCGCCTTCGGCGCCCTGTCGAGTACGATTACGATCACGATCACGATCACGATTGCGAGCACGAGGGCGAGCGACCTGGCAATCCTGCTCCTTATCGTGATCGTGATTGTAATCGTACTCGACACAGTATACCCTCTCGGTGTAGCTTCAAGGGCCAACAAGAACGCGGAATGAACTACCGTGCGGCTGCCCCCCGGGGTCAGCCGCGCCGGGAAGGTGTTATGGGCAACTACGTCAAGATTTTCGGTCTCATGGCGGGCCTCACCGCCCTCGTGGTCGCCATCGCCTACCAGGCCGGCGGCCCGGTCGCCATGATTCCAGCGTTCATCCTGATGGGCCTCTTCAACCTCGGCATGTACTGGTTCAGCGATAAGGCCGTGCTTCGCATGTACCGGGCTCAGATCATCCAGCCTCAAGACAATCCCGGGCTGTACCAGATGGTCGACCGGTTGCGCCAGCGCGCCGGGCTGCCGATGCCGACGGTGGCCATTGCGCCCAGCCAGCAGCCGAACGCCTTCGCTACTGGCCGCAACCCGGAGCGCGCCGTGGTCTGCTTCACTGAGGGCATTCTGGGAGCGTTGAGTCAAGAGGAGCTGGAGGGTGTTACTGCCCACGAGCTGGCGCACATCAAGAACCGCGACATGCTGACCGGAACGGTGGCGGCAACGATGGCTGGGTCAATAACAATGCTGGCGCGAATCGCCTTCTTCTTCGGCGATCGGAACCGCAATTTGCTGGCTTCGCTCGCCATGCTGATCCTGGCGCCGCTCGCCGCCATGCTGGTGCAGATGGCGATCAGCCGGCAGATGGAGTACCGGGCCGACCGGGTTGGTGCTGGAATCGCGGGCACGCCACGCGGCCTGGCGCGAGCGCTGGAAAGCCTCGAAGCAGGGGCGCGACGCACCCCGATGAAGGTCAGCCCGTCGGCGGCGCACCTTTGCATCGTCAACCCGCTTCACCGCGGTGGCTTCTCGGGGCTCTTCCGCACCCACCCGCCCACACAGGAGCGCGTCGCCCGCTTGCTGGAGCTCGAACGGGGTGACTGACCAGGTGGCACCGGCTCCCAACCAGCGCGCCGACGCAACCGCTGATGGCCGCGTATTCGTCATCCACAACCCGACGGCGGGCGCGCGGCATCCCGAGCGCCTTCGCCGCCGCGTCGAAGAAGAGCTTACCGCCCGGCACGTTGACTACGAGTACGCCTTCACCCGGGAACGCGGTCACGGCGAGGAGTTGGCCAGAGAGGCGCTCGAGCGCGGGTTCCAGCGCGTCCTCGTCGCTGGCGGCGACGGCTCGGTGTTGGAAGCAGTGACGGCGTTGGCCGGCACCGATGCGTGTCTGGCTCTGCTACCCGTTGGCACTGGCAATCAACTGGCCGCCAACCTCGGTGTTCCCAAGAGTCTGAAGAAGATGCTGGAGGTGGCGGTGGACGGCAGCCCGCGCAAGATCGATGTCGGCATGCTGAACGGCTATCCGTTCACGATCATCGCCGGCGCGGGCTTCGACGCGGATGTAGTGCGGCCGCCTTCGGCGATCAAGCGCCGCATCGGCTACCTGGCGTATGTTCATGCCGCCATCGGGGCCCCCTTCGCGCCGCGCGCTTCCGATCTGCGAATCAACGTCGACGGCGTTGAGCACGAGTTGCGCGGCATCGGCGTGGAAGTCGCCAACATGCCTGGCCTCGCCGCGCCGCCCTTCGCGCGCCCTGTCGACCTGGTTCCCGATGGAAAGCCTGATGACGGATTGCTCGATGTCTGTGTTCTGGCCGCCGAGTCAACCTTCGACTTCCTGTCGGCGCTC
>JBDHHX010000115.1:0-10174 GCA_039589155.1 Gemmatimonadota bacterium
ACCTTCGCCGACGCGACGCTGTCGTTGGACGATCCGGCACTGGTGGAGGTCACCGATGTAGAGCACGAGTCGGTCAGCGGCTCCGCCCAGAGCACGGCGCAGTCGATCGGAACCAACGCGGTACTCTTCTCCGAGATGTCGGGCAGCTTCAGCGGATCGCTGGCGACGGTAGACATCACCGACGGTGCCGTCACCGTCGAGTACTCCTTCTTGCCCGCCTTCGTCAGCGGCTTCATGGACATCGAGATCGGCGGCTTCCCGCTCGAGCTGACCTTCGAGTCCGACGGCGTGGGCGGCTGGCAGACTCACGTGCAGGGGGAGGGGGTCGACTTCATCGTGCCGTAATAGGAAGCTTCGCTTCTATGTAGACAAAGACAAAGACAAAGAGAATAGAGAAGGCTCCCAGGCAGCTTCTCTTTTCTCTTTGTCTTTATCTTTTCTCTAGCTTGTCAGTCGCCTACGAAGCTGGTTTACACCCTCGATCTCCTCATCGATGATCGACGCCAGTTCTTCGGCGCGACGCCACTCCGCCTCGAGCGCGGCGCCCTCCACCGCCAGCTGTCGGCGCTCCGCATTCTCGTTCACCGAGATCTCCAGCGCCAGCGTGTCCGTCTTGTCCAGCTCGTAGAGCGGCGTGCAGTCGTCGGTCAGTCGGTGGACCAGCCGCGCGGCCGAGCCGACCTTCTCGATGTTGTGGACGGCGTCGGTCAGGTCTTCTTCCGAGGCGCCCTTGATGTTCTGATAGGACAGCACGCGGCGTAGCACGCGCTCCGCCGCCGGGCCCTCCAGTCGGTGGAGCTTGTCGTCCTCCCACGGGTCGCAGCGCGAGCAGGGCAGGCCGATAGCGAGCTGTCCATCATCTCCTTTTATAAGGACCAGGTACTTGGTCCTGAAGTAGAAGAGCTTGAGCAGCACGCTGCGACAGGAGGGGCAGGGCGCCCGTCCGCTCCACGCCGTGCGGCCGAAGCGCCGCCACCGCATCACGCCGGCGTAGAGGTCCTCCTCGAGGTGGAAGTCGCCGGTGATACGCTGGATGCCAAGGTTGGCGCCGACATAGGAGACGGCAGCGTAGGCGGCCGCGCCCGCCAACGAGATCCGGCTCTTGTAGCTTATCTGGCGACCGCGCAGTTCGCGGCCGTAACGCCACCAGGCCTCCTCGGGGAGTTGTGGACGGCCCACCTGCACCAGCTCACGGCCGTTCGCCTCGAGCAGCGCCACGTTTTCCGTTTGGTAGAGCAGCGTCGCTCGATCGGCGGCACGTTCCAGGTGCTTGAGCGCGGCGGCACGCTCTTCCAGCGGCCAGAGGCTCCAGCCGTGGCAGCGGTCGCAGATCGTCCAGACGCGGCGCTGTCCGGAATCGAACGCTAGTCGGACACCGGCCCGCAGGCTTTCCAGCACGCCTTCGCGTGAAAGCGAGCGACTACAATAGAGGCAGTGACGTAGCATCCTTCAATCTTATAGAGAAAGGATATAGAGAAGAGAGAAGCTGACCGGCGCCCGTAATCTTCTCTTTTCTCTTTGTCTTCATCTCTTCTCTTGCAGGACTCGTGCCGTTCATCGCACCGGGTCTTGGGCCAGTACCACCTTCCCCAGGTTGCGCCGGGCGTGGAGGTGGGCGTGAGCTTCTGCGGCACCCGCGCCGTCGAGTGGGAATACCTGGTCGATGATCGGGCGCAGCTCACCCGCCGTTACCCCTTCGTAAATCTCCTCCAACGCCGGTCGCAGCAGCGGCTCCTTTGGGCCGAGGTGCAGGAGCTGGACGCCGAACATGCCGCTGCACGTTTCGATGAGCGAGTAGGGATGGACCTTCGGCGTGCGGATGAACGCCCAGGCCGCGCGCAGCCAACTGCGCCTGTCCTTCGGCAGCCCCGCACTCAACCCGTAGAAGATCAGTCGGCCCATCGGGGCGAGCAGACGGCGGCAGGCCGCGGTCGCCTGACCGCCGACCGGGTCGAGCGCGATATCGATACCGCGTTCACCGACTGCGTGCAAAACGTCCGGCTCCCAGTCGCCCAGCGAGTCATAGCAGGCATCTGCCCCCAGCTCATCTGTAACGAAGGCTCGCTTGCGCTCGTTCCCGGCGGTTCCGATGACCCGCAGGCCTCTCCGCACCGCCAGCTGGACCGCGGAGGTACCGACTCCGCCGCCGGCACCCAGGATGAGCGCTGTCTCACCGGGGCGCGCGTGCGCCTGCTCGAACAGGCAAACCCACGCGGTGAGGAAGACGACGGGGACCGCCGCGGCCTCGACCGGCGTGAGCGAGTCGGGACAAGCGAACAGGTTGGCCGCGGGAAGCACCACGTCGTGGGCGTAACCGCCGTATCGCATGAGAGCGACCGCGCGATCGCCCTCGTGCCAATCGCGCACGTCGGCGCCGACGCGAGCGACGACGCCCGCCACCTCGAAGCCGGGGCTGTAGGGCCGCTCGGGTACCGTTCCGTACAGCCCGGCCCGCATCGCCAGGTCGGCGAAGTTGACGCCGGCCGCCTGCACCGAGAGCTGCACCTCGTCAGGCCCCGGCTGGCGGAGCGGAACCTGGCGCTCGACCAGGACGCCTGGCCGGCCGTGGCGCTCGATCAGAATCGCGCGTGTCGTTTGAGCGGTCATGGAATCGTCGGTTGCGGGGTCAGCCCCGAATCTCGTTATCGGTGATTCTCGTACCGAATCCTGTGGCCCCGGGGCGCGCCGGGCAATGGTCCCTACGGTGGCGCCCGGATCCGTGATTCGTAACTTCGAGTTTGATGACTGACGCGATCGAATCGGTCAAAGCCGCGCTGGCCGACCGCTACGCGATCGAAGGTGAGATCGGTAGCGGCGGAATGGCCACGGTCTACCTCGCCAGGGACCTGAAGCACGAGCGCCAGGTCGCTGTGAAGATCTTGCGGTCGGAGCTAGCCGAGGCGATCGGGCCGGACCGCTTTCTGCACGAGATCAAGATCACCGCGCAACTCAACCATCCCCACATACTGCCGCTCCTTGATTCGGGCGAAGCGCAAGATCTCCTCTTCTATGTGATGCCGTACATCGCCGGCGGCTCGTTGCGCCGTCGCCTCTGCAGCGAAGCGCGGCTGCCGATCGCGGACGTGATCCGTATCACGACGCAGGTGGCGGCGGCGCTGGAGCACGCCCACGGGCGTGGGGTCGTTCACCGGGACGTGAAGCCGGAGAACATTCTGTTTTCCGAAGGGCTGGCCATCGTCGCCGACTTCGGCATCGCCAAGGCGCTCTCTGCCGTGGGCCGCGAACATCTGACGCGCAGCGGCGTCCCGCTGGGGACGCCGGGCTACATGAGCCCCGAACAGGCGATGGGCGTGACCGAGGTTAATGAGCGGAGCGACGTGTACAGCCTCGGCTGCGTGGCCTTCGAGATGCTGATCGGACAGACGCCGGCGGTCTGGCCGACGCGCGAAGAGATGCGGGTCGGCCGCTTCCTCGAGGCGCCGCCGGAGCAACGATCACAGCTGGACCTGTTGCCGGGAAGAGTCGAGCAGGCGCTGGTGGTCGCACTGGCGATCCGGCCGCCGGACCGTTTCGCCACGCCGGACGAGTTCGCCAAGGCGCTGGGCGCCGGATCGGCGAAGGGCGCCAGTTACGGCGATGACGAAGTGCGCGAGATCATCGGGCGCGCCGCCGAGCTGCAGGTCGAGAACCCGACCGAGGAGCGGGCGCTCTCCATCGGCGGCCTCGAGCAGGTGGCCGCCGAGGTGGGTATCCCGCCGGCACGGGTACGGGAGGCGATCCGGGAGTTAGAAAGCGCGCCCGCGCTGCCCATCGCGGCCAGGGATGCGGCTCCCGTCTTCAACTGGGTGAAAGACAGGCTGACGATCGACCGGACAATCGACGGTGAGATCTCCGAGTCAGATCACGCGGCGCTCGTGCGTCAGATACAATCGACGCTAGGCATCGTCGGTCATACATCGGCGCTGGAAGGCTCGCTCACATGGAGCCCGGCCGCCGTGGGTAGCGAGGGCCGCAAGGTCGTGGTAACCGTTACGCCGCAGGCCGGCCGCACTCATATCCATGTCGAGGAACGATTCGAATTGGGCGGCTGGAAGTTCGTAATACCCGGCTGGGGCGCGGCGGCGGGCGCGCTGGCCGCGCTGGGTACCCTCACCTTCCTCGGTATTCCGGAGGGACCGCCGCTCATATTCACGATCCTGATCGGTGGTGGGACCGGTGCGTTTCTCGGCGCCAACGGGGTCATCCAGGCCATGCTGCGGAGGAGAAAGCCCCAACTCGTCGAGCTGGCGGACCGCCTCACCGCGCTGACCGGCCGAATCGCGCGGCCGGCCCTTCCGAGCGGAAGCGACCACTAGTGGAAGATCTCGCGGCGTCTCATACCTTCTAGTTGCCCTTCAGCTCTTCGAGCTTTTGAACGGCGTTGTCGTTGCTCGGATCGAGCTGTAAAGACTTCTCGTAAGCCTCGATCGCCAGGTCTCTCTCTCCGCCTGCAATGTAGGCTTCGCCGAGGCTGTCGTAGGCGTTGGCGGACTCTGGATAGAGGGAGACGTTGAGCTTGAATATCTCGATCGCCTCGACCGCGCGCTGGCGCTGCAGGAATCGGTAGCCCATGGCGTTCATCATGCCTTGGGCAAACGCTTCGCGGCCGAACTCGCCCTCGAGCGCCTCGTACTGCGCCAGACCGGCCTCGCTGCCCTGCATGAACGACATCTCCAGCGCCTGGTTGATATAGGAGTTTCTGGCGAACATCGAATTCGGATTCTGCTCGACGTTCAGCCTCAGGATCTCCAACGCGTCGGCAGCCGCGCCGATTCCGCCGACGGCCTGGCCTACGTC
Organism: Gemmatimonadota bacterium; assembly: GCA_039589155.1. GTDB lineage: Bacteria > Gemmatimonadota > Gemmatimonadetes > Palauibacterales > KS3-K002 > Kutchimonas. Next base: position 4,798 of record JBDHHX010000115.1, read on the forward strand.
GATGAGCATGAAGTCGCCGAAGTCGTAGGAGTAGCTGCCGTAGTATTCCTCGCGCAGCTCATGGTACCTGGCGTTGAGCGCGTCGAGGCCGCCCTCCTCGTAGGCCGCCACCAGGATGGACTGGATGGGTCGCGGCTGGGAGACGCCGTGATGGCACGTCGCGCAGGTGACTTCGATCGGTGGATCGACCCTCTCCTCCAGGCTGGCGAGGTGCTCGGAGTTAATGGAGCGGGCCATCCGAATCATCTCCCGCGCCTTGAGCTTCTCGGCCTTGTCATCGGCTGCGAAGTCGAAGGTGGCCAGCGGTCGGCCCTCTTCACCGACGTGACAGAACGAGCAGCGGACACCGAGCCCGAGAGCGAAGGATCGCATGGTGCCGATCAGTTCGCGCGTTCCGATGTCTTCAGGTAGTACCTGTAAGTTGGTGAACGAGTCGGGTGGGAACTGCGCCTGAGCGGTGCCGGGCAGCAGCGCCAACGACAAGCCGAGCAAGAACGCGATCCGGGGGCTATGGATGCGAAGCGTTATGTGGGGCATGGGGCTAATGCCTCCTTCATGGGGTTGCTGTCGTGATCATCGGGTGGCTGAGAGGTGGAACATCCTGGCGGGTGCCTGGGGTTCCCGGCTCCGGCTCGTAGGCCCGGGACCAAGGTGGGACCCAAATGTCTATATTAAGAGTAGTAGTAGATTCGGCGCGGTCCTTCGGTGCGGCCTCTCGCGGCTGACCGGAGCGCCGAAATCCCCGCCGCTCGTTGTAAGGGCAACGTTCACAAGCTCTTAACCGGACCGAGACCCGCTATGACCGAAGGTTTTGTTGTACCCAAGCACCCCATCCCCATCAATCTGAAGCTCGCATGGCTGCCGCCCAAGGAGCTCGAGCTCTACCTGGCGGAGCACGCGGCGCGCCACACCGGCGCCGAGCATCCCAGCGACGTGCTGAACGGGAACGACCTGTTCATCCCGGCGCGCGACGCCGACGGGCGACACCTCCTGTTCCAGAGAACCGAGGTGATGGTCATATCGGTCGCCGCGAAACACGAGGAGCGGCAGGTCGACGAGGGCGAAAGCGAGGAGGGGGCGACCACAATAGAGCTCGAGCTCACGCTCGAGGACGGCACCCGAGTCGAGGGAGTTATCTCCTACTGGCGGCCGCCGGGTCAGCGCCGATTGCAGGACTATCTCAACACGTCGGAGCAGTTCGTTCGCATACGCGAGGGCGACATCGTCCACGTCGTCAATCGCGATAAGATCGTTTCAGTAGTAGCACGCTAGGCGGCTCATGGCACAAATCGACAAGTTCATCGAAGCGCTTCACAAGTACAAAGCCCAGACGCTGGAAGTCGCGGCCAACGCCCAGATCATGCTGGGCGTGAACGGCGCTCGCCGGACGGCCACATCCCAGGCCGTCAGTTCGGACCAGGTCGACCGGCTGCTTAGCGAGATCATGCCCTCAGAGCCGGGCTCGCTCAGCGACTCGCCGGATGGAAAGCAGTTCAGCTACAACGCGCCCACAGGGCCGGTCCGGGTCGCTTTCACCCGCGACGATGGTACGCTGCGGCTGTTGATCAGCCCGGATAACGGCAGCGCCGCGGCTCGCGACACGAGCGCTGCGGCTGGAGTAACATCTGTTGGCGCCGACTCGCGTGCGCGTCAGCGAATGGAAGCGCTGCTGACCCTGATGGTCGAGGAAGGATGCTCGGACCTCCACCTGTCGACCGGATCGCCGCCGCTCTACCGGAAAGACGGAGAGATCGTACCGCTCGGCGATGAGACGCCGATGGATGCCGAGCAGGCGCGAGAGGTCCTGCTCTCCATCACGCCGCCTCACCGGCTCGAGGAGTTCGACAAGAGCAACGACAGCGACTTCGCCTACGAGATTCCCGATGTCGCCCGCTTCCGCTGCAACCTGTTCATGGACCGCAAGGGGATGGGCGGCGTGTTTCGGTTCATCCCGGCGGAGATCATGACGGTCCACGATCTGGGGCTCTCCGAGGAGATCATCAATCTGTGCAACCTGCACAAAGGCCTGGTGGTGGTCACCGGGCCGACCGGCTCGGGCAAGTCAACGACGCTGGCGGCGATGGTCGATCACATCAACACGAACCGCACCGACCACATCATCACCATCGAGGACCCGATCGAGTTCGTCCATCCGAACAAGAAATGTCTGGTCAACCAGAGAGAAGTCGGCGTTCACACCGAGGGCTTCAAGGTGGCACTACGGGCGGCGCTTCGAGAGGACCCCGACGTGGTTTTGGTAGGCGAGATGCGGGATCTGGAAACGGTGGAGATCGCCATCGAGACGGCGGAGACGGGTCACCTGGTTTTCGGTACGCTGCACACCAACACGGCGGCATCGACCGTCGACCGCATCATCGACCAGTTCCCGTCGGCGCAGCAGGACCAGATCCGGACCATGCTGGCCGAGAGCCTGCGCGGCGTTCTATCGCAGACCCTGGTTAAGGCGAAGGGCGGCGGCCGAGTCGCGGCGCTGGAGGTGCTGTTGATCAACAACGCGGTATCGAACCTGATCCGTGAGGGTAAGACCTACCAGATTCCGTCGGTGATGCAGACGTCGAGGGGGACCGGTATGCGCACGCTGAACGACGCGCTGCTCGAGCTGGTGAAAGCGGGCAAGGTCGAGCCGCAAGACGCGTACTGGAAGGCGGTGGACAAGTCCGAGCTCGAATCGCTTTTCTCGCGCAACGGCTACGTTCTCCCCAAGAACTAGGGAACTAGATAGAGAAGAGATAAAGACAAAGAGAAGAGAGAAGACTGCCATAATTCTCTCTTCTCTTTGTCTTTGTCATCTCTCTTCCTTCAGTCACCAGTAGAAAGCGAATCTGCCGTGAGCGCCGTCGAAGCGTCCGGCATCAACGTCCAGGTTGGCGCCGGCCATGAACATCGCCCGCCCGCCGAATTCCCAGCCGAGATCGAAGCGTAGCCGGGAGTTGTCCTCCCCAAGCGGCCTGCCGTTGGGGACGGGCGCCGGGCCGTCTGCCCAGCGGGCGGTGAAGTCGAAGCCCAGCTCGCCGCGGAAGCCACTGGACGCTCGGTATATGAGGCTGCTGCGCCCGGCCCAGGTTCGGTCCTGGTAGTCGACGTCCGGAGCGACCGAGGTATCGGGGCGGACGCGTTCCTCCGTGCGCCAGACTCGGGCCACCCATCCCTCGTACGAGACGCGACGATCGAAGCGGTGAATCGCGTACAGCCCCAGACTCCAGCTCGATTCCGTCAGGTCGAAGTCATCCTCGGGCGGGCCGTCGGCCAACGCCGCGCGGTCGAGACGCGCCCGGACCCAGGTCGCAAAGCCACCGACGGCGGATAGCCGCGACGGTTCCCACTCCAGCAAGCCTCCCGCGTAGGCGTAGCTTTCGTCCTGCTCGAAGCCATCGGAAGGACGCGCTTGCGATTGTACGAGAACGGTGGTCGGCGTCATGACGAGGCCATAGGCCTCGGCCCGGATGCGCGAGCCCAGCGGCACTTCGAGTGCGATGCGCGCGGTGAACGGATGGCGGAGGTAGTCGAGCGCGGTGTCGGCCACGGCCGTGTCCACTTCCAGTGTCTGGTAGACCAGGTCGGAAAAGACATCAAGGGCCGCCACCGCAAGAGTCAACTCGCTTCGGCCGGGTTGCCATGTGAATCCTGCTTCCAAGTCGGCCTCGGGCTTCTGCGCCGTCAGCGTGCCGCGGAGAAATAGCCTGTAGGTCTCTCCGGAAAACGCTTTGGCGAACCCGAGCCACAGCAGGTTTCGCTTCGTTCGCAACGACTCGTCGTGTGTGAAGCGGGCCGCCGCCGACCAGCTCGTGCCCAATGCGACGTCGGTCTTGAAGTCGCCTTGTTGAACCAGTTGCAGGTGATCGATGCTGCCCGCCCAGAAGCGAGCGCCATCGTTTCGCTGGTACCAGCTGTATGTCTGGGTGAGGGAGAACATCGAGGATATGACGTCCAGGTCGTACTCGTCGTCCATCAGCTCGTTGAAGCGCTGGAGGATGCCCCGGTCGCTGGTGCGACCGTAGAAGCTGCCGCCGCGGTCGAAGACCGCCAGCCGCACCTGCTCTTCCCAGCCGCGCAACGTCGCGCGAGCGACGCTGGACTCCTCCTGGGCGTGAAGGCTCCCCGGCCCGGCAGCCGCCGCTATGATCAGTGCCGGGGCCAACGCCATTCGATGACGGAGCGTCAGTTTTGCCGAAGACATCCGCGTGCAGCTCCTCGATGACGAAGCTTACCGCGGCTGATGGTGGGCGGCAACGATGTAGTACAGGGGGCCCGGGCGGCCCTATTGACCGAAACGGCCGGATGCATCCTTTTGGGGCCGAGATGCATCATCTTCTATAGATAGGCAGCCATGCGATGAACGAGAGATCTTCGAAATTCGGTCTTTTCCTGGCCGAGCTAAAACGGCGCCACGTCTGGCGTGCCGCCATAGCCTACGCGGCGGCATCGTTTGTCCTGCTCCAGATCGGCGAGATCGTGTTGCCGGCGTTCTCGGCACCCGCTTGGGCCTTGCGGTTGCTGGTCGTGGTGACGCTGCTCGGCTTCCCGGTGATCCTGGTACTGGCGTGGATATACGAGATCACGCCTCAGGGCATCCGCCGGACCGAGGATCTCGATACGGGCCCGCAGCGCCGCGGTCGGCCCGGTGGCCTGTGGCCGCGGCTGGCCTTTCTGGGTGTCACGCTCGTCACGGTGGCCGGCATCGGCTGGTGGATGATGTCTTCCGGCGTCGATTGGGCGGGGACGGGCAATGAGTTCAAGCCGACGCTCGGTGCGGTACAGCCGGTCTCCGCCGATCCCAACGCCCCCATCCGGTCGCTTGCGGTCCTGCCGCTCGCCGACTTCTCTGAGGGTGGGGAGCAGGACTACTTCTCCGCCGGGATGCACGAGGCGGTGATCTGGCAGCTGAGCCAACTCGCCTCCGTACGCGTAGTGTCGCGGACGTCGGTGATGCAGTACGCCGGGACGCAAAGGACGGCGCCGCAGATCGCGCGGGAACTGGGCGTCCAGGGAATCATCGAGGGCTCGGTGCTTCGCTCTGGCGACCGGGTGCAGATCACCGTGCAGCTGATCCACGGACCGAGCGACACGCACCTGTGGTCGCAGCGCTATGAACGGGACCTGACCGACGTCATCGCGCTTCAGAACGAAGTCGCACAAGCCATCGCTCGCGAGATCCAGGCCGAGATCACGCCGGCGGAAGAGACGCGCTTCGCCGCCCTCGAGGAGGTCGATCCGGACGCGCACATGGCCTACATGCGGGGGCGGTGGGAAGCCTCGAAGGGCACGGCGGAGGGACACGAGGAAGCCATCGAGCATTTCCAGGAAGCGGTGCAGTTGGACTCGAGCTATGCCCCGGCTTACGCCGGCCTGGCGGGCT
>JBDHHX010000116.1:0-10167 GCA_039589155.1 Gemmatimonadota bacterium
GGCCACGCCGGAGCGATCATTTCCGGTTCCTCGGGCACGGCCGAAGAGAAGATCAGCACCTTCAAGGAGAATGGTGTGGAGGTAGCCGAACGACCCGCCGACATGCCTGAGATTCTCTCGAGTGCATTGAATGGATAAGCCGATCACGATCTCTCGACTGCTGACCCCCGATCAGATCGTCATCGGACTGAAATCGAAAACCCGTGCCGAGGCGGTGGGCCAGCTGCTCGACCGCCTCGATCGCGCCGGGTTGATTGGCGATCGCTCGGCCGTCGACGCGATGGTCAGCGAAGCAGTCGATCCTGGCGAGATCATCCCGCTCGGAGAGAAGGTGGTCCTTGCTCACTACCGCAGTGATGCCGTGCCGCAACTCGCCGTCGCCGTTGGCACGGCCACGAAGCCGTTCAGCTTCGCAGCACCCATAGCGCCCGAGGCTGTCACCCTGATTCTGATACTGGCTCCGCGCGGAGCCGCCAAGCGGTACCTGAAAACCCTGGCCGCGCTCAGCGAGATGATGAGCGATCGCGAGTTCGCAGACTCGTTGGCCACGGCCGGTTCCCCTGAGGAGTTTCTCAACATCCTGTCGACCAAGGACCTGGTGCTGCGACCGGAGCTCATGGTCAGAGACCTGATGAGCCGCACGGTCCACACCGTCCTCCCGGAGACGTTGCTCTCCGAGACTTTGCGCGTGATGGTCCGCCACGGGCGTCGCGGCTTGCCGGTAGTCAGCGACAACGGCGAGGTTCTTGGGATGGTGACCGAGCAGGAGCTGCTCCAGTACTTCCTCCCCCAAATCCTCGGCACTGCGCCCCGCGATGACGGAGCTCCACAGCCGATCGAGGATGTGGAGGTACGCGTGGTCATGCAACGGAGCATCATGTGCCTGTCCGAGGATCAATTGATATCGGACGTGCTCGGAACGATGCTTACAGAGCGGGTCTCACAATTCCCGGTGGTGAAGGAAGGGAAGTTGATCGGTTTCTTGTCGCGGACGGATCTTATTCATAAACTACTCGATCAATCGGTATAGAACGCGTTATGAGTCTTACGCTTACGATAATCAAGCCAGACGCTGTCGAGGCCCGGAAGGTGGGGCTGATTCTGGCCAAGCTGGAGGAAGAAGGGTTTCGGATGCGGGCCGCCCGCTTCACTCGCCTGAGTGAGACCCAAGCGGGTAAGTTCTATGCGGTGCACCGTGAGCGACCGTTCTACGAGGCGTTGAAGCGTTTCATGACCTCCGGACCCATCCTGGTGATGGCCCTTGAGCGGGTCGATGCGGTGGGCCACCTGAGAAAGGTTATCGGAGCCACCGACCCGGCGGAGGCCGAGCCAGGCACCGTGCGAGCGCTGTACGCAGAGAACAAGGAACGTAACGCAATTCACGGATCGGACTCTGAGGAGAACGCGAGCCTGGAGCTGGGCTTCTTCTTCTCCAACCAAGAACTGCTGGCGGACTAAAGACTTACACGGTTCGACGGGAACAAGGAGCCCGACCTTTCCCTGTTTTCCGCACCCCCCGAATCCGCGAATCCCCAAACCGCCTTGCCGAACTCTCGAATTCCCAAAATCCCAGCAGTACCCGCGTTGACAGGGGTGTCTCCCCCCGATAGACTATGGGCGCCGTGATAGTCATAGATCTGCGGCGCCTGAGCCAGGCGCCGATGGAGGTCGAGGGCGAGATCGCCAGCGACGACTCGCTGTGGTCTGAGGCGGGCGTGGAGCTGATCGAGCCGCTGGCGGTCGAGGCGATCGCTGAAGGATCTCCGACCCGAGGGGTTTGGGTTCGGGGTTCGATGTCTGGACACGTACGGACGTCCTGTCGTCGTTGCCTTCAGCCGCTCGAGTTGCCGATCACAGAGGATTTCGAGCTGCTGTTCGACCCTAAGACCTCAGAAGGTGAAGGGGACCTGACCCTCTACGGCTTCGACCCGAAGGCGGAAGAGCTGGATCTGCGGGCCCCGTTGAGTGAGCGTTTCTTGCTCGTGGTCCCGGGCTTTTCGGTCTGCCGGGAGGATTGCCCAGGCCTTTGTGGCCATTGCGGAGCGAGCTTGAGTCAAGGCGGCTGCGGCTGCGGCGCACCGGAGCCCGATCCACGTTGGGGGCCCCTACAGGCGCTCAAGCGCGAGACCTAGAAGACGGATTTAGAGGATAAGATGGCTGTACCGAAAAGACGGACGTCAAAAGCGCGCAAGCGGAAGCGCCGCACGCATTTCAAGGCCAAGGCGACGGCTACCCAGGCCTGCCCTCAGTGCGGGGATCCCAAGATGCCTCACAGGATCTGCCCGACGTGCGGCTATTACCGTAACACTGAAGTCATTCAAGTCGAAACAGAATACTAAACTCCGCAGTAGCATCCGACGCTGAAGCTCCCACCGGCCACGTGCCGGTTGGGAGTTGTCAGTAGCGGCTACTGTGCGTACCCACGGCCGGACTCACCGGCGTGAACCCAGTAGCCGATGCGAATAGCCCTCGATGCAATGGGTGGAGACAGTGCGCCGGCCGTACCGGTGTTAGGCGCTGTCGAAGCGTTGCAACAAATCGAAGGCGACTTCGAGCTGCTGATCGTCGGCGACGCAGATGCGATCGAGCTAGAGCTCGACAGCTTCGACGTCCCGAAGAGTAGAGTGCAGGTTGTGGCGGCGACCGAAACGATCGAGGACGGCGAGCCGCCGGTGGAAGCGGTTCGACGCAAGCCAGACAGCTCGATCGTACGCGCCGTTCAACTGCAGAGCGGCGGAGAGGCCGACGCCCTGGTCTCAGCCGGCTCCAGCGGAGCGATCCTCGCAGCGTCCATGCTGTTTCTGGGAACGCTCCCCGGAACGGACCGGCCTGCGATCGGGGCGCTTCTGCCGACAGCGACGGCGGAGCCGACGCTGCTGATCGACGTGGGGGCGAACGCGGATTGCAGTCCAAAGCAGTTGGCGCAGTTCGCACACCTGGGCCATATCTACGTGCAGGACCTGCAGGGCCGGGCCGAGCCGCGGATCGGGCTGCTGAACATCGGCGGCGAGGCCGGTAAGGGCGACCAGGTGAGCCAGGAGGCTTACCGCTTGTTGGAACGCAGCGGATTGAACTTCGCCGGCAACGTGGAAGGCCGGGACATCCTGGCTGGCGATTGCGACGTGATCGTGTGCGGCGGCTTTGTGGGCAACGTGGTGTTGAAGTTCTACGAGTCCGTGGCAGGACACGTGGCCCGTCTGGTCAGCCAGGCGGTGGCGGGCGCCGAGGCACTGGTCGATCTACAGGGTTTGTGCGGCGTCCTCGATTACGCCGAACACGGCGGAGCGCCGCTTCTTGGCGTGGATGGCGTGACCATCATCTGTCACGGCGACTCCCCGGCGCGCGCGATACGCAATGCGTTGAAGGTCGCTGTGAGAGCAGTGGAGAACGACATGGTCGAACATCTCAGACGTGAGCTCTCTGGGCTCGCGAGCGGTACGGCATAGGATGCTCGGGGACACGGTCCGCATGGTGTCGCTCGGCATGTGGGTGCCAGACAAGGTGCTCACAAACGCCGACCTTGAGCAGATGGTCGACACCTCGAACGAGTGGATCATCGAGCGGACCGGCATCAGGGAGCGTCGGATTGCGGAGGACGACGTGGGCGTCGTCGAGATGGGGTACCGTGCTGGATTGGACGCGATCGAAAACGCCGGTCTCAGCCCTTCCGATATCGACGCCATCATCGTCTCGACAGCGACACCGGATCGATTGCTTCCGGCCACGGCTTGCGACGTACAGGCCAGGCTGGGCGCCCGCAATGCCGTCGCCTTCGACGTCTGGGGCGCCTGCAGCGGCTGGCTCTACGCCCTCAACGTTGGCATCGCTTTCGTCCAGACCGGTCAGGCACAGAATGTCCTTTGCCTCGCGACCGAGAAGATGAGCTCGATCGTCGACTGGACGGACCGTACCACGTGCGTGCTATTCGGAGACGCAGCGGGTGCGGCGATTCTCCAGCGGTCTGAAGACAAGAGCCAGGGAATCCTCTCGACCTATATGCGTTCCGACGGCACACTGGCGGAGCTGCTCTATCGCAAGCCCAATGACACGCCGTCGTTTCCCATAGACGTGGTAGAGATAGTCGCTCGTGACGGCTACCTGCGCATGGCGGGGCGCGAGGTGTTCAAGAATGCGGTGCGCTCGATGTGCGAAGCGGCGGATGCCGTGCTCGAGGAGGCTGGCCTCGCGAAAGAGGACGTCGATCTGCTCGTTCCGCACCAGGCCAACATCCGGATCATCGAAGCCACGGCGAAGTACGCCCGCGTTCCGATGGATCGGGTCTGGGTCAATGTCGACCGTTACGGGAACACCTCGTCGGCGACGATTCCCGTCTCGCTCTACGAGGCGCACGCGGCCGGTCGTATCCAGGAGGGCTCCGTAGTGCTGATGGTGACGTTCGGCGCCGGCCTGACATGGGCCGGAACACTGATGCGCTGGTAGGAGATCCTGGATGAGCGGTCTGGCGGCACTATTCCCAGGGCAGGGAAGCCAGCAGGTAGGAATGGGAGCAGAGCTGGCGGAGGCCTACCCGGCCGCTCGCGAATTGTACGAGCGGGCCGACGAAGCTCTGGGCTTCTCGCTCTCGAGGATCTGCTGGGAGGGTCCCGAAGACGAACTGAAGCAGACGGAGAACGCACAGCCCGCCATACTGGTTCACGGCTTCGCGGCCTGGAGCGTGGTCGCGGCCGACATCGGCGACGCGGTTCGTTTCGCGGCCGGTCACTCGCTGGGCGAGTTCGCGGCGTACGCCGCGGCGGGCTCTCTGACGTTCGAGGATGCCGTGCGCCTGGTGCGCCGGCGCGGCGAGCTGATGGCAGAAGCCCGCGAGGGCACCATGTCGGCGATCGTCGGCCTTGACGGGGCTGCCCTGGAAGACGTCTGTGGGCGCGTTCGTGAGCAGGGCGGTGTGTTGGTAGCGGCGAATTTCAACTCGCCGCAACAGATCGTGATCTCGGGCGACGTCGAGGCGGTCGAGCGAGCAGGCGAGCAGGCAAAGCAAGCGGGTGCGAAGATGGTCAAGCCGCTCGCCGTCAGCGGCGCGTTCCACTCACCGCTGATGGCGGATGCGGAAACGGGGCTTCGGGAGGCGCTCGAAAGCGTGGTCTTCAAGGACCCACGATTCGCGGTGGTTGCCAACGCCACGGCTCAGCCGATCACCGATGCCGACACGGCGCGTACCACATTGGTCCGGCAGCTCACAGCGCCCGTGCGCTGGACCGAGAGTATTCAGGCGATCGCCGCTGCGGGGGTCAGCCAGTTCCTCGAGTTTGGGCCGGGCAATGTTCTGACCGGTTTGCTGCGACGGATTGACCGTAAGCTCGAAGGCAGGGCAGTCGGATCGCCAGACGACATTAAACGTTTCAGTGAAGGCGGGGCGTGATGCGGGAGTTGGAAGGAGCAGTAGCAGTCATAACGGGCGGGTTCCGAGGGATCGGGATGGCGACGGCCAAGCAGTTGACTGCCGCAGGGGCGAAACTCGCCCTGCTTGATCTGGATGAGCCTGGCCGGGAAGCAGCTGAGGCCGAGCTGCCCGGTGCGCGCGGCTATATCTGTGACGTCACCAAACAGGAGCAGGTGAACGAGACGGTGGCGGCGATAACGAGCGATGTGGGCTCGATCGCCGTACTGGTCAACAATGCCGGTGTCACGCGTGACAATCTGCTGCTGAGAATGAAAGACGAAGAGTGGGACCTGGTGTTGGATGTGAACCTTAGGGGCACGTTCAACATGACCCGGTCGGTGATCAAGGGGATGGTGAAGCAACGCTCGGGCTCGATCATCAATCTGGCCAGCGTCGTGGGCGTGATGGGCAACGCAGGCCAGGCGAACTACGCTTCGGCCAAGGCCGGCATCATCGGCTTCACCAAGGCCGTGGCCAAGGAGCTCGCCCCTCGTGGGGTGAGATCGAACGCCGTCGCTCCCGGCTTCATCGAGACCCAGATGACAGCGAAATTGCCCGCAAAAGCACGCAATATGCTGATGGCTCAAATCCCCATGGCTAAGTTGGGTCAGCCGCAGGATGTCGCCACCGTCATCCGCTTCCTGGCCGGCCCCGCATCGAGCTATGTGACGGGCCAGGTGCTTGTTGTGGACGGGGGCATGGTCATGTAATTTCGGGGTGCTCAGCACCAATAGTACAGGCAAGTCTTAGGGAGAAAAGGTAAAGGAGACCACTCATGGCAGACACCGAGTCCCGCGTACGGGATATTATCGTCAATGAGCTCGGGGTGGAGCCGTCCAAGGTGACCCCAGAAGCATCGTTCGTGGAGGATCTCGGCGCCGACTCGCTCGATACGGTCGAGCTGGTCATGGCGTTCGAGGAAGAGTTCGGGATCGAGATCCCTGACGAAGACGCTGAGAAGATGGAAGCCGTCGGCGACGCGATCAGGTATCTCGAGGAGAAAGAAAAGGAAGGGGCGTAGGCGTCCGCATGGCTTCGGAGAAACGTCGGGTCGTTTTCACCGGCGCCGGTCTGATCACGGCCGTCGGCAACGACCTGTCCAGCAATTGGGAAGCCCTGCTTTCGGGGGTTAGCGGTGGTGCTGTCATCACCGCTTACGACCCGACCGACCAGCCGGTACGGTTGGCGGCCGAGGTGAAGAACTTCGAGCCCACGGAGTACCTCGACCGCAAGGAAGTGAAGCGGACGGACCGGTTCTGCCAGTTCGCGCTGGTCGCCGCTGCCCAGGCCATGGAACACTCCGGGCTCGGTGATTCGCCGGACATCCCGGCGGATCGTTTCGGAGTGATCACGGGCAGCGGAATTGGTGGGATCAATACGCTGGAGCAGCAGCACCTGGTCTACCTCAACAAGGGGCCGGCCCGGGTGTCACCCTTCTTCGTGCCTATGTTCATCGGAGACATGGCACCAGGGCTCATCTCGATGAAGTACGGGGCCAAGGGTCCGAACTACACCACGCAGTCGGCCTGCGCTTCCAGCGCCCATGCCATCGGCAACGCGTTCAAGTCGATCCAGAGCGGACACGCCGACATCATCATTTCCGGTGGCAGCGAATCGACGGTGACGCCGCTCACCATGGCGGGCTTCGCCTCGATGAAGGCCCTGTCTTTCCGCAATGACAGCCCCGAATCTGCCAGTCGTCCGTTTGACGCCAACCGCGACGGCTTTGTGCTCGGCGAAGGGGCCGGCTATGTCGTGCTGGAGGAGCTCGAGTTCGCAAAAGCGCGCGGCGCGCCGATCATCGCCGAGGTCGTCGGTTACGGTCTGACGGCGGACGCGCATCACATGACCGCACCGGCGCCGGAGGGCGAAGGCGCTCAGCGCGTTATGCGCCTTGCGTTGGAGGACGCCGGGGTTCAACCCGGCGACGTTGATTACATCAACGCCCATGGTACATCCACGCAGCTCAACGATCTGAGCGAGACGCAGGCGATCAAGAAGGTCTTTGGCGACGACGCCTACAACCTGGTCGTAAGCTCGACTAAGTCGATGACCGGTCATACGCTTGGCGCCGCAGGAGGAGTCGAAGGTGTGATCTGCGCTCTCGTCACTCGGGAGGGGAAAATCCCACCCACGATCAACTTCAGCGAGCGCGACCCCGAGTGCGATCTCGACTACTCGTTCAACAAGATGACCGAGCGGCCCGTCCGCTTGGCACTCTCGAACTCGTTCGGATTCGGCGGCCACAACGTCTGTTTGGCCGTTAAGCGCTGGGAAGAGTAGTCGGCCGGAGGCCGTTTAGGCTTCCGCCGCCGTAGGTTCTAACAGGGGACGGCCGAGTCGGGAGGCAAAGATTCCCTTCCGACTCCGAACTCCCCTGTTCATCTAATCTGGAGTGCGGCAGGAGCGATTCTCATTCTCGATCCGCCGCCTATCACGAGATTCGCACCTTCCAGACCCGGAGCCTTAGATGCCCAGGTTGTTAGAGGAACAGCGACAACTCGCCGTTCAGCCTACGGACCCGGCGCTTGTCGGGATCGCCGAGAAGGTCGAGGCGGGTGAGCGGCTGACTGTGGACGACGGTGCCGCGCTGTTTCACTCGACGGATTTGCTGGGCATCGGCGCCATGGCCGACCTGGCCAATCGGCGAAAGAACGGTGACCGTGTACTGTTCGCCGCCAACCAGCACATCAACCCGACCAACGTCTGCATTCTCAACAAGGTGTGCGTGTTCTGCTCGTTTGCGGTGAAGCCGCAAGACGATCGCGCCTACACGATGACGTTGGAGGAGTCGTTCGCCGAAGCCGAGGGTGCGAGCGAAGCGGGTATCCGGGAATTCCACATCGTTGGTGGGCTGCATCCGAAGCTGAGGCTGGAGTACTACCTGGACTTGTTCCGGGGTCTCAAGCAGCGGCACCCGGGCGTCCATCTCAAGGCGCTGACGGCGGTAGAGATCGGCCACCTGGCGCGGATCGAGGGTGTGGAAACGATCGATGTCTTGAAGGCGATGAAGGAGGCGGGGGTGGACACGCTGCCGGGCGGCGGCGCCGAGGTATTCGGTCCCGCGGTGCGCGCCGACATCGCCGATCGCAAGATGGTCGCCGAGGAATGGATCCAGGTTCATCGAGAGGCGCACGACCTTGGGATCCCCAGCAATTGCACGTTGTTGTACGGACACGTCGAGACGCACGAGGATCGAGTTCAGCACCTCTCGACGTTGCGAGACCTACAGGACGAGACCGGAGGATTCCTGACCTACATTCCGCTGGCCTATCATCCCGAGAATAACGAACTGGGAGAACGTATGGGCTGGGTGGGCCGGCGAACCACCGGATTGGATGACGTCAAAAACCTGGCGGTCGGCCGCCTGTTCCTGGACAACTTTGACCACATCAAGACCCACTGGATCATGGTAACGCCCAAGGTGTCGCAAGTGGCCTTGCATTTCGGCGCCGATGACCTGGAGGGGACCGTCGTACTGGAGAAGATCACCCACGATGCGGGCGCTCAGACGCCGATCGGACTGCCGCTCGATGAGATCGTGCGCTTGATCAAAGACGCCGGCAAGCGGCCCGTCGAACGCGACTCGCTCTACCGGGAGCTGCGCGAGCTCTGATGGGCGTCGTAGAGGTCGGCCAGGAGCTGGGCTTCGGGCGCAGCGAGGTCGAGGAATTACTCGATCTCTATCGCAACATGCCGCTGCTCGAGTTGGGTGCAGAGGCAGACCGCCTGCGTTCCGAGCGGCACCCGCAGGGCCATGTCACCTATATCGTCGACCGAAACATCAACTACACCAACGTCTGCGTCACGGATTGTGCGTTCTGCGCGTTCTATCGGCGGCCCAAGCACCCGGAGTCGTATACGCTCGACCACGAGGAAATCGGGCGGAAGATCGACGAGGCGAAGGAGCTGGGGGCGGTGCAGATCTTGATGCAGGGCGGCCACAATCCGTACCTGCCGCTGCAGTGGTATACCGACCTGCTGCGCTTCATCAAGGAGAAGCATCCGATTCACGTGCACGGCTTCTCGGCCTCGGAGATCGAGATCATCGCGAAGGTCGCGCAACTGTCCATCGAAGAGACGCTGGCAGCGCTGAAGGAAGCGGGGCTCGATTCGATGCCGGGGGCGGGCGCAGAGATCCTGGTCGACGGCGTTCGTGATCGTATCGCAAAGAAGAAGACCGACACGGCCGGCTGGCTCGCGATCCACGAGGTGGCTCATAACCTCGGCATGCTGACCACGGCGACCATGATGTACGGGACAGGAGAGACGCTCGAGGACCGCCTCGAGCACCTGCTGCAACTGAAGGCCCTGCAGGCGCGTAGCGGGGGCTTCACCGCTTTCATCCCGTGGTCGCTACAGGCGCACGGTACAGAGATGGAGGGGACGCCGCCGGCAACAGCAATGGACTACCTGCGTCTGGTTGCCACATCGCGGATCGTCCTCGACAACATTGACAGTCTGCAGGTTTCCTACGTGACGCAGGGCCCAAAGGTCGCGCAAATCGCCCTGCGCTTCGGCTGCAACGACTTCGGCTCGCTGATGATCGAGGAGAACGTCGTTTCGGCGACAGGAACCGATTTCATCATGCCGGAAGCCGAGATTCGGCGCCTCATAGAAGACGCTGGATTCTCCCCCAAACAGCGCTACCAGGACTACACTCTGGTTGAGGATGATCCAGAGCGAGCGCGAAGCTACGGACTGGCGCCTCTAGCTGGGTGAGTTGAAGGAGAAACAGTCTGAAGAAGAAGCAAGGGGGGAAGCGG
>JBDHHX010000117.1:0-10052 GCA_039589155.1 Gemmatimonadota bacterium
AATTCGATCCTCCCCGCAGGATACTGATGGGTCCCGGCCCATCCAACGTCGATCCGCGGGTTCTTCTGGCCATGGCCCGGCCGACTGTCGGCCACCTGGATCCCGAGTTTCTCGAGATGATGAACCAGGTGTCCAGTCAACTGCGCCAGCTGTTCAGCACCGCCAACGAGTTGACCTTCGCCATCTCGGCGACGGGCTCCGCCGGAATGGAAACGGCCTTCGTCAACGTTCTCGAGCCGGGCGACACGGCGGTCATCGGCGTTAACGGCGTCTTCGGCATGCGGATGAGCGCGGTGGCCGAGCGAGCGGGCGCCAAAGTTGTCACGGTGGAGTCGCCTTGGGGCGAGCCGCTGGACGTTGGCGCGTTGATCGAGGCCCATGCCGCCCACCCCGACGCCCGCCTGCTGGCGGTCGTTCACGCCGAGACTTCCACCGGCGTGCTGCAGCCGCTGGACGAGCTAGGTGCGCACCTGCGGGGCAGCGACACCTTGTTCCTGGTCGATGCGGTGACCAGTCTGGGTGGTGTGCCGGTCCAGGTCGATGGGTGGGGTATCGACGTCTGCTACTCGGGGACCCAGAAGTGCCTGAGCGTGCCACCGGGCCTGTCGCCGATTACCTTCTCCAAGCGTGCCGTCGAGCGGGCTAGGTCGCGTGCGACTCCGGTGCAAAGCTGGTACCTCGACACGAACCTGATCGCGTCATATTGGGGCGGTGAGCGGGCATACCACCACACGGCGCCGATCAATGCCCTGTACGGGCTACACGAGGGTCTGCGTCTCGTCCTCGAGGAAGGGCTCGAAGCTCGCTACGAGCGGCACCGGACTCTGGGCCGAGCGCTTCAGAATGGTTTGGTAGAACGCGGTATGGAATTGCTGGTGGCCGAGCCCTACCGGTTGCCTCAACTCACGTCGGTACGGCTGCCGGACGGCGTCGATGACAAGACGTTCCGGCGCGCCCTGCTCGATGACTACGACATAGAGATCGGCGGCGGCCTGGGGCCGCTGGCCGGGCAGGTGTGGCGCGTCGGCCTGATGGGTGAGACCTGCCGTTGGGACAACGTGACGCTATTTCTGAACGCGCTGGACGTACTGATGGAGGGCAGGGGATGAGGCGGACTGGCTGGGCCCTCGCGCTGATGGCCGCGACTGTGATCGTCGCGGCGGCGTGCACGAAGCGGAGCGCCGACCCAGCGCCCGAGCCGTCCGTGCCCGAGCCCGGCCAGGACATCAACTTCGAGGGTTTTCCCGACACCCTGGAGTTTCTGATCGGTGCGGTGGAGGCGAGCGCCGTACGCACCGCTGCCGCCGACGACGGCGAAGTGGAAGCGGAAGTCCGCGAGATGTTCGGCGGCAGCGAATTGGCCGAACTCGAGGAGTTGGAGCCTCCGGAGTCCAGTGGGCCCAGCTGGGATATCCCGATCACGATCAACGACGCGGTCGAACGCTGGCTCGAGTACTTCCAGACCGATGGTCGCGAGAATTTCGCCATCTACCTGAGCCGGGCCGGTAGGTACGAGCCGATGATGCGCGCCATCTTCCGCGACGCCGGCCTGCCCGAAGACCTGGTCTACCTGTCGCTGATCGAGAGTGGCTTCAGTCCGCGCGCTTACAGCCGGGCACGAGCCGTCGGGCTTTGGCAGTTCATCTCCAGTACCGGCCGGCTCTACGACCTGCAGATCTCCCACTGGATCGACCAGCGGCGCGACCCGATCCTCGCCACCAAGGCGGCGGCGGCGCACCTGAGAGACCTGTACGAAGAGTTCGGGTCCTGGTACCTGGCGGCGGCAGCCTACAATGGTGGACCCGGCCGCGTCCGCCGGGGAATCAGCAGGACCGGCTCTGACGATTTCTGGACGCTCTCCGCCAGGCGCTACCTGCGCCGTGAAACGCGGAACTACGTGCCCAAGCTCATCGCCGCGGCCCTCATCGCGAAACAACCCGAGCACTACGGATTCTACGATATCGAGCAGGCCGAGCCGATGGCCTATGAGATCGTACAGGTGCCGGACGCTACCAGCCTCGACGTCGTCGCTGACGCCGCCGGGACCTCCGTCCAGGCCATCATAGAGCTCAACCCTCAGATCCTGCGCGGCGTCACCCCGCCCGGTCAGTCCTACGCCCTGCGCGTGCCGCCCGCCACCAGCCACCGCTTCGCGGTCGCCTACGCCGCCGTGCCGCCTGCAGAGCGCGTCACCTGGGTGCAGCACGTCGTTCGCCGCGGCGACACGCTGGGCAAGCTGTCCCGCGACTATGGCGTCAGCATCTCGGCTATCAGGGCCGCCAACAACAACGTCGACCCACGCCGCCTGCGCGTCGGCCAGCGACTGGTCATCCCGCGCGCCGGCCGCATTCCGACCTACGCCTCCGCCACGCCCACCGTCCGTCGCAGCAGCTCCCAGCCGGTGAGAGTCGAGCCGCAGACGCCCAACGGTCCCTTCATCACCTACACCGTTCAGGGCGGCGACAGCCTTTGGGCCATAGCCCAGCGCTATGACGTCAGCGCCCGCGACCTGATGCGCTGGAACGGATTAACGACGAGTCGGATCTATCCGGGGGATGAGGTCAAGATCTACGTTGGGAGTGATTAGCAGATCGATATTAGATTCAACAGCCAACAGCCGACAGCCATCGCTCGACGTTCAAGTTGTATCGGCGCTTCGCGCCTCCATCGATCAACGTTCGACTTCCGGCTTCCGGCGACCAGATGAACGTCGGATGTCGAGAGTCGATCGTTGAAGGAAAACTTGGACGTCGAGCGATGGCTACCGGCTGTTGGCTGTTGAAAGAAAAAAGCCGGAGCAAACGCCCCGGCCTCTTCGATATCTAACAACAGCCCAGCGCTACTCCCCCAAAACCGCCTTCGCATAGCCGTTCGCCGGATCGATTCCCCTGGCCGTCAGCCCCTCGACTCGACCCGGCCCACGGTTGTACGCCAACAGCGCCAGCCGCGTGTCCTGGTTGTACTCGTCGAGCAGGTAGTTCAGGTAGCGGAAGCCCAGGTGCAGGTTGATCTCCGCGTTGAACAGATCCTTCGCCTGTACCGTCGGGTCCAGCCACTTCGCCGTGCTGGGAAGCACCTGCGAGTAGCCGATCGCGCCCGCCGAGCTCACCGCCGTCCGCTTGAAGCCGCTCTCCACACGAACCAGGTTGAACGCCAGCTCCGGGTTCAGACCTTCGGCTAACGCGATGTCGTAGATCAGCATCGCCCGGTCCGCCGGGATCCGGTACTCGTTCGAGTAACCCTGTACCAGCTGCAGCCGCTCCACCTGCAACGACTTCAACTCCAGGTCGCTTCGCAGGTCGCGCGCTTCCGCCGACAGCAGCGATAGCTCAGTACCCAACTGCTCAGCCGCCGGATTGCTCATCGCCGGCAGCCCCGTTAACGCCACCGCAACGCCCAGCGCTCCCGCGACCACCATCAGCGCCCATACCGGGAAGGGCACGTCCGATAATCGAAGGCTCAACGGCCACTTCCAAGAGACCGTCTGGTCTCCCCACATCGATGTATTTGAATACTGTCTCATTATTCTCTTTTCTTCCTGGCCTCTCACGATCCTCCCACCCTGTTCCGGGCTCGGCCCCGGTAGAGCGCCGGCTTTCGCCGGCTCCGCTTACCTTACGGCCTCGCCGTTATTCGAGTTTCTCCCTGAAACTCCACGGCAGAAGGGCGCTTCCGTTGCTCGGAAGACCAAATCGGCCCTGACTGTAACACTCGCCGGGGCTCTGCCCCTTCAGCCGGGCCAAAGGCGGGAACACGAGGATCGTACGGGATCCTACAGTTTTGGCCCACACCACGTCCCTCACACCACACTCACCGCTTTCGGCCTGGCTTCGGCGGGTCTTCGGATTCTACTACTCCCGCCGCCGCCAGGTTCCACTGCGGCCGCCACGCTTCTCGACCAGCTGGATGGGACCTATTTCCATCGCGCGGTCGAGCGCCTTGCACATATCGTAGACGGTCAGCAAGGCGGCGCTGGTCGCAACCAGCGCTTCCATCTCGGCGCCGGTCCGGCCTGTGAGATCGGCCCGGGCCGTCACCTTCACACCTGGAAGGTTGTCATCCAGGGTCAAAGATACATCAATTTTGTCGATTGCGAGAGGGTGGCAAAGTGGGATCCACTCGGCCGTCCTCTTTGCGGCGCTCACGCCGGCGATCTGAGCGACGGTGAGGACGTCGCCCTTCTGCACGGCATTCTGACGAACGGCATCAAGCGTGCCAGCCTGCATTCGGATCCAACCCTCGGCGGTAGCCGACCGGCGGGTGGATTCCTTGTCGCCGATGTCGACCATCCGGGCCGTGCCGTCCGAGTCAACGTGTGTCAGTTTTCCCTTATCGTCAGCCATTTTTCTCAGGGCCCGCCCCCTCTGCCAGCCTGACGAACGGGTGGCTCTCCGTGAAGAACGCTGGAACGGCGCAAAAGGTTCACGACGATCAGCTGCGGGTTGACGTTGCGGTCGGCCAACTCCCGGGCGTCGTCGATGCTGTCCAGAGCCAACACTAATTGACGGGGGTCCAGCTCTCGGTCGGTCGCCAGGCCGGCTATGGCGTCCGGATCCGCCGGGGCAGCACCGGAGACAACGGCCAGCAGGTCGCGGAGCAGCGCGCGCGCTTCGGCCAGTACGCGGGAGAACCCACCGCGAGCGCCGAAAGAACGGTAGCCGTGGGCGACGGCCAGGCGGGCGACGGGGCGGCCGTCCAGGAGGGCGCGGACGAGCGCCAGGGCTTCGGACCGCCCGCCGTCCCGCTCCTCATCCTGCAGCCCGAGCGCTACACCGATGGAGCCGCCGCTCAGCCGGGCCAGCTTTTGGGCCTCGGCCGGGGTCGCCTCGAGTGCGTCGGCCAGGAAGGAGGCGACCTGCTTCGCTGGCATGGGTGGCACGCGGATGGCCTGGACCCGCGAGCGAATCGTGGGGAGCAACGCGCCGGGCACATCGCTGGTCAGGATCAGGGTCATATCCGCGGGCGGCTCCTCGAGAAGCTTGAGCAGCGCGTTCGCGGCCTCCGGATTGGCGGCCTGGGGTACCAGGGCTTCGGCGCGACCGATCACCAGCACCTTGGACGGTCCCATGGCGGGCGCCTTGTATGCCAGGCGCCGCATCGCGTGGACGGCCGCGACGTAGATCCCGGTGGCGTCCTCCTCTTCGTCCAGGTAGAGAAGGTTCTCGCGCCGCTCCGCCAGCGCGTCGGCGCGTGACTCCTCCAGCTTCTGCTGCAGCTTTTCCGGGCCCGAGACGCGTTTCGGCCGCGCAAGCGGGAAGAACCAGTGGAGGTCCGGGTGCTGGAGCCGTGCGGCGAGGCGGCAGGAGTGACATTCGCCGCAGGGTCCCGGCGCTTGGCTCTCGCAGTTGATGGCGGCGGCGGTCCAGAGGGCGAGCCGCTGCTTGCCCACGCCCCGAGGGCCGTAGAGCAAGAGCGACTGACCCAGCCGTCCGGCGGCGACGGCCCCGGCGAGCCGCGCTTTCGTGTCGTCGTGCCCGAAGACGGCGAGGTACCCCGGCTCAGCCATTCCCGCTACCGATCCTTGAGCCACGGTAGGGGATCTACGGCCTGTCGGTTGATGCGGATCTGGAACTCCAGGTGCGGGCCCTCCGGTGTCGCCGATCCACCCACGCGGCCGATTGTCTGTCCCAGTATCACCGCTTCGCCCTGTACGACGAGTATTTCGGACAGGAACAGGTAGACCGTGTAGTAGCCGCCGCCATGGCTGAGAATCACCGAAGGGCCGTACCCCAGGTACGGTTGGGCGAACACCACGGTACCGCCGGCCACCGCCTCCACCGAGGTCCCCTCTTCGGCCGCGATCCCCACGCCGCGCCGCAGGATCACCGTGCCGTCCGCGTTTCGCTGCTGACCGTACCGGTACAGGGTTCGACCTTGCACCGGCCAATCGAGCCTCCCGCGCTCGGCTTCCGTCAGCGTACCGACTGTTGGCTCCGATGCGGCCAGGGCTTCCGCAGCTTCACGCTCGCGTTCCAGCCGGTCGATCAGGCCCGACAGCTCTTCTTCGTCTCGATTCAGCTGCTCGAGCTGGCGCTCCGTCGTGGCTTGAAGCCCCTGGACGGTACGCAGCCGGCGATTCCGCTCGCGCTCCAGGAAATAGAGATCCTGGATCTCCTGCACCTTTTCGTTGCGAACATCCCTCAGACCGTCAGCCTCGCGTCGCAGGTCGTCGTATCGCTCGACCAGCACGTTCTTCAGCTCATCGATTTCCCGGACTAGAAGTCGGTCATGCATCGCCACCAGATACAGGTACTGGTAGCGGTTGATTAGATCGGAAAAGCTCTCCGCCGCCAGCATGACCTGCACGTTGGCGAGTGGGCCGCGCTTGTACAGGTCGCGGGCGCGGCGCGCGAACAGCACGTTCTTCTCGGTCAACTGGTCCTGGGTGCGCAACAGATCGGCCACGGACTCGGCGACCTGCTGGTCGCGAATGGAGAGCTGGTGGTCGAGCTCGCGGAGCAGCGCCTCCTGATTCCGCGCCTGTGCGTTCAGGTTGTCGAGCTCCTCACGCACGTCGTGAACCTGCGCCTCCAGCTCGGTCGCCTCGGAGCGCAGGCGCTGCTTCTCGCTCTGGATCTGCTCCAGCCGCTGCCGGCTCAGACGGATCTGTTCCTCCAGCGGTTCGATTGGGTCTTCCTGTGCCTGAGCCGCTGCGGCGATGCAGAGTCCGGTCAGTGCGGCCGCCACGGCCAGCTTCAGCCGGCCCGGGCTAGGCATACGAGATCAGGTGACGCCTGAGCGACATGCCGCTGGCGGCGAGGCCGAGGATGCCGCCGGCCAGCACGCCGGCCGCGGTCCATGCCGTCGGCACCCACTCGAGGTCGATGAGCGAGCCATCCACCACGAGGAAGGCGCCGTAGGTTAGGAGGAGGGCCAGCAGGCCGCCGATCAGCCCGGTGATGAAACCCTCCAGCAGGAACGGTCGGCGAATGAAGCCGTCCGTTGCGCCGACCAGGCGCATGATGATGATCTCCTCCCGGCGCGCGAGCACGGCCATTCGCACGGTGGTGCCGATGATCAGGATGGCGACGATGGCGAAGGCGGTGCCGAGGATAGCGGCGACGGCGCCGCCGAGGCGTCGGAGCTGGAAGATCTTGTTGACCCATTCGCGGCCGTAACGCACGTCCTCGACGAACGGGTAGAGACCCATGAGCTCGGCCACCCTGGCGACCGCTTCGGGATCCCTGTACTCGGGCCGCATCTGGACTTCGATCGAGGCGGGCAGCGGGTTCATCTCGAGATCGGTAAAGACGTCGCGAAACTCCTCGAGCTGCTGCATGGCCTCGCGCATCGCCTCGAACTTCGAGACATGGGTCACGTTCTCGACTTCGGGAAACGAGCGCACGTCGTTCTGGAGTAGTTCCAGCTGGGCGGCCGAGATATCGTCGCGCAGGTAGGCGACGACCTCCACGCGTCGTTCGATCGACCGCAGCGTGACGTCGACGTTGTACGTAACCAGCGCGAACGTTCCAAGCACGAACAGGCTCAGCCCGATGCTGGTCGCCGACAGCAGCGCCAGGCCGGGCGCCCGTCGGAACGCAGCGACTGCTTCGCGAACGCTATGACTCGGCATTCGAATTGCCCGAGTCGTAGACGATCGCGCCCTCGGCCAACTCGATGACGCGATACTGGGAGTAACGGCGAACCAACTCCAAATCGTGGGTCGCCATCATGACCGCCGTGCCGGATGAGTTGATGTCGCGGATCAGATCGAACACGCCACGCGAGGCGCGCTCGTCCAGGTTACCCATCGGCTCGTCAGCCAGCAGGACAACCGGATCGTGGATCAGGGCCCGCGCCATGACGATCCGCTGCTGCTCGCCGCCGGACAGCTCTTCGGGATAGGCGCCCGCGCGGGCGGCGAGGCCGACCTGGGCCAACAGGCGCTGGACCTTGCCCTTGATCTCGCTGCGCTTGGCGCCCGATACCTCGAGAGCGAACGCCAGGTTGTCAGCCGCCGTGCGGTCGCGCAGCAGGCGGAAGTCCTGGAAGACCATCCCGACTCGGCGTCTCAATCTGGGCACGTCGCGGCGTTTCATTCTGGCGGACGAGTAACCGGAGACGCGGACCTCTCCATCACTGGGCTGCTCTGCCATGTGGATGAGGTGCAGAACGGTGCTCTTGCCGGCTCCCGAGGGCCCGATAATGAAAGCGAACTCGCCCTTCTTGAGATGGAATGAGACGTTCTTCAGGGCGAGCCCCGAGCGAGGGTACTCCTTGTAGACGTTGATGAGCTTGATCACGGGACCCTGTCCCCGAGGGCGGATTCAAAGGCAGGGGTGTTAGCCTTCATCCGTCCGCCAATCTACTGGAGTTAGCGTCCAGCGTCAAAGATCGCCGGGCGAAGGTGACTGCCGTTTCGATGGCGGCGCGCATCGACGCCGGGTCCGCCTGTCCGGATCCTGCGATGTCGAACGCCGTACCGTGGTCCGGTGAAGTGCGGGGGAAGGGGAGTCCCAGGGTGACGTTCACTGCCCGGCCAAACGCCGCCGTCTTGATCGCGACCATCCCCACGTCGTGATAGGGAGCGAGCACGGCATCGAACTCGCCGCGCATGGCACGCACGAACACGGTGTCCGCCGGGAAGGGGCCAGATGCGTCGACCCCGTCCGACTTCAGCCATTCGATGGCCGGGCGGCAGACCCGCGCTTCCTCGTGTCCGAACAGTCCGTCGTCGGATGCGTGGGGGTTCACGGCGCAGATGGCGAGACGCGGCTTCTCGATCCCCCACCAACGGGTCAAGCCGGCATTGGCCAGCAGCGCCTTGCTGTGCAGCCGGTCCACCGTGTAAGCCTGGGGCACCTGGGCCAGGCCCATGTGGCCGGTCACCAGAACGACACGCAGCGGAGCGCCGTGGTGGGTCTCATCCGTGGCGAGACAAAGGCCGGTGAGCGTGGACCGAGTCAGGTCGCGGAGCATCTCGGTATGTCCGGGCCACGGGTAGCCTGCGGCAGCTATGGCCGATTTGCTGATCGGCGCTGTCACCACGGCGTCGACTTCGCCATCGGTGGCCATCTCGACGGCGCGCTCGATGGCGGCCACAGAGATTCGCCCGGCCTCCTCGGCCTCGGTCCCGGGCCGCCAGTCGCCGACGGAGATCAGCTCGAATCCCTCGGTCTCCGCCAGGCCCGTGGGCCCCACCATAACCGCGTCGGCATCGACGCCGCCGGACTCGGTTAGCGCCCGCGCGGCGACCTCGGGGCCGATGCCCCGGGGATCGCCCAGGGTAACGGCGATACGCGGCCGCTGGCGTCTTTGTCTCACAGGGCTGATCTATCGGGTCTCAGAATACTCACCCATCCGGAACTCCACGTAGGTCAGCTCGCGTAGCCCCTCGACGACCTTGTCAATCATCTTTTGTTGTTCGAGCTGCTGGTGAATCACCTCGCGGTAGTCGTCCAGCGTCCACTCGCCGGCGGGGCTGAACTCGATCAGCTTCACCACCGAGAACTTGGCCGGTAAACCCGGTGCATCCAACTCGATCGGCCCCACCACGTCGCCGGGCCCCGCGCCCTCGATTGCCAGCCGGAAGTAGTCGGGTAGCTGCTCCTGCGGGAAGCGTGTGAGGGTCGCGCGCTCCGCCGGGTCGCCGTACGCCATGATCAACGAATCCACGTCGACGCCCGCCCGTACAGCACGGGCGACCGAATCCGCCAGCTGGCGAGCCGTCTCCTGGTCAGCGTCGGTGATCTCGGGTCGGATCAGAATGTGTCGCGATTGCCTGTCGTTCCCTCGTACGCGCTCGAGCTTGATGATGTGGAAGCCGAACGAAGTCTCGACGATGTCGCTGATCTGGCCCGGCTGCAGCGCCCACAACGCGTCCTCGAACTCCTTCACCAGGTTATTCTTCTGCTGCCAGCCCAGGTTGCCGCCGTCATCTCGCGTGCCCGGGTCGTCCGAGTACTCCCGCGCCAGGCGCGCGAAGTCCTCACCCGACCGCGCGCGTGACAGCGCTTGTTGCGCCTCTTCGCGGGCGGCGAGTCTCTCGGTTTCCGACGCCTCGGTGGAGATGATCACCTGCTTCAGCGTTACTGTCGCCGGCTTCGGCCCCA
>JBDHHX010000118.1:0-9994 GCA_039589155.1 Gemmatimonadota bacterium
CGGAGGCGCGCAGCGCCGATACAACTTCGAAGTCGAGCGAAGACTAAAGGCTGTCGGCTGTCGAATCACCCACCCGGCCACCCCACCGGCAGAATAGCATACGCACTCTCCCCCTCCCCCAAACCTAAAACCCGCGCGACGCCGCCATCCCGAAACGCACCCACAAACACGGTACCCAGCCCAAGCGCCCCCGCCTGCAGATAGATATTCTCCGCCGCCGCCCCCACCTCCATCTGCACGTAGCGCTCCGCCCGGTCCCCGTACTTCGCCGCCGTCCGCTCGATCACTCCCGCGATCACCAGAACCAACGGCGCGGCCGACACCTGCTCCTGTCCCAGCGCCGCCGACGCCAGCGCCGCCCGCCGGTCCTCGTCCGCCGTCCAAACCAGCTCGTGCCCCTGCGGCCGGTAGCGGTAGAGCCCCGCCTCCAACCCATCGACGTTCCCCGCCAGCACATGGAGCTCCAGCGGATATAGCGCCCCCGCCGACGGCGCCGTCCGCCGCCCTCCATCCGTGATACCCTGCGCCGCCCACAACAGCTGCCCGACCTCCTTTAGTCCGAGCGCGCGCCCCGAGTATTCTCTCACCGACCCGCGCCGCGCCAAAGCCGTCTCCACCGAGGTGGACCCGTCCAGCACCGGCGCCGGCAGCACGACAACCCGCGCGTCTTCCTGATTGATCATCTCTACCTGACCCGTCCCAACAAAACCGGCCACGGCATAGACCACCGCGGCCAAAGCAGGAGTAACCATCTCTTGATCCTCAACACGTTGTTCGTCGAACGTAGAAAGTCGACAGTCGATAGTTGAAGGAAAACGTGGACGTCGAGCGATGGCTGCCGGCTGTTGGCTGTTGAATCACAACATCACAATATCGGCGCCTTGGATTTCCGCACGCTTCCCCGCCACTTATTCCAAACAAATACCGGCACCCCAGCCATCAACAGCAAAAACCCCCAGTAAACCGTATCCCGCCCCGAACCCGCCACCGTCCACAACGAGAAAACGAACGCCAGCCCCGGAATCAGCGTCCACAACGCCGGCCGGCCGCCCCGCAGCACTTCGTTCGGCCGCATCAACAACTCCACCAGCGAGCAGAAGACATACGGCACCAGCGTGGTCAGCGTAGCCAACAAGATGATGAACGTGTACAGCGGAACGAAACCGCGCGTATAGTTCATCAAGATCAGGACCGACGCCAGGACGCTGGAGAGGATCAGCCCTACCAGCGGTATCCCGCGGCCTGATTGGCGCGCGAACGCTCCGGGAAACAGTTTGTCCCGCGCCATCGCCATCGGCATCTGGCCCGACAAGAGGATCCAGCCGTTCAGCGCGCCGAAGCAGGAGATCGCCGCGCCGGCGGCCACCGCGTACGTCGCCCAGCCGCCCCACATCACGGCGGCTGCGTCGGCGAACGGCGCCTGCGAAGTGGCCAGCTCCGGCGACGAGATCACACCCATCACGCCCACTGTGCCCAGGATATAGACGGTCGCCGCGGCCAACGTACCCAGCACCGTCGCCTTCGAGATCGTCCTCTCCGGGTCCACCACGTCGTCCGCCGGGATTGTCGCCGACTCCAGGCCCAGGAACGCCCACAACGTCAGCGTTGCGGTACCGGTGATCGCGCCGAACGTCGACTGACCGCTCACGTTGAACGGCGTCATGTTCGACACGTCGAAGTAGAGCAGCCCCATCGTCCCTATCGCGATCAGCGGCAGCAGCTTCAGCGCCGTCGTCGCCACCTGCATGATCCCGGCGTTCCGCACGCCCGTCGAGTTCACCCAGGTCAAGAGCCAGATCGCGCCCACCGCCGTCGCCGCCGCCGCCGCCGCGCTGCCGGACACCCCAGGTATGAACACGCCCAGGTAGCCGGCGAACGCCGTCGAGATCGCCGCGTTACCCGCCCAGATCGATATCCAGTAGCCCCAGCCGACCAGGAAGCCTATGAAGTCGCCGAACCCGCGCTGCGCGTACCCGTACGGGCCGCCCGCTTTCGTCATCAGCCGGCTCAGCCGGCTGAACATCAGCGCCACGATCAGCGCGCCCGTCGCTGAGAACAGCCAGCCGACGATGCTGATGCCGCCGAACGCCGCCAGCGACGCCGGCAGCAAGAAGACCCCCGACCCGATCATATTGCCGGTGACGAGGGCCGTGCTGCGCCAGATTCCCAGCGCCCGCGTCTTCTCCGCCGTTGCCGTCTCCTCTAACTCTCGCTTTCTGGAATCGAGTCCGCGGTCGGGGCCGCTCCCGAGTCCGCCGCCTCCTCCGCCTGCCGGTCGAACTCGCCATTCTGCAGGAAATACACGGTCTGGTAGACCACGTCGTCCGCCAACATGATGTAGGTGTGCGTGTGAGCCACGACCAGGAAGTCCGCCATCCCTTCCACCTTGGCGCTCTCCACCGAGACCTTGCCGTCGTCGGCGCCCGGGATCATCCGCGAGAACAGCGGGTTCAGCGTCCGGTTGCCCGTGATGATCCCCACCTCGAAATCAACCGGGCCCAGCCGGTTCGGTACGCTTTCCGGATCCGTCCCCAACTGCTCCGCCGACGGACCCATCACACGGCGCACGAACTCGTTCTCGTTGATCCAGTCGGCAATCTCGCTGCCCTGGTTTGGCGGGCTCAGCATCACCACCCGGCCCAGGTTCTCCAATTCATGTCCCGACAGGTAGTAGCGCAGCACGATACCACCCATCGAGTGCGTGACGAAATGGACCTTGCCGTCCGCCCCCGCGCAGCACGCCTCCAGCGCCGAGCGCAGGTGCTCTTCAGCGAGGTAGTCGATCGAGTGCTCCTTCGACGGATAGCCGACGTTCAGCGCGTTGTAGCCTGCGTCGGTCAGTCGCTTCTCCATCCACCGCATCGACAGGTCGCTGCGACCCAGGCCGTGCAGAAGGACGACCGTATCTCTCATCTCGGTGACCGGCGGCCGCTCGTGGCAACCCACGAACGCGATCGGGGCAAGCGACAAGACGAAAAGGGAGACCCGCGTGAGGAAGCTGGAGTGCTTCATGCCGAATCACGGTTGCCGCGACCCGGATCTCCGCGTCCAGCGCAGAGTCCGGATCGCTCTCCAACCGTGCATCTAGAGGTGTTGATGGGTGTGACTACCGCCCGCGGCGACAGCCACACCCGAAGGATCTTACTTCGCTACTCGGTCTTTCAGACCCTTGCCGGCCTTGAACGTCGGGTACGTCTTCGCCGGTAGCGTGATCGCCTGGCCCGTCGCCGGGTTGCGGCCCTGACGCGACGCACGATGCTTCGTGTCAAACGTGCCGAACCCTGTGATCGCTACCTTGCGGCCCGCGTCCAGCTCTACGGCGATGATCCCCTCGCCCGAGTCTGTGTCGAAGATGCAGTTCACTACTTCCGCTGCCTTCGCCTTCGACAGGTCGCACTTCCCTGCGAGCTTCTCCGCCATTTCCGTCTTGTTCATCTGGAACCTCCTGATGGGTTGGGTACTTCGTTACACGTGACCCGCATGATCCTAATTCCAGGTGAACGCCGCCCCGCCCAGCCCCTCCGGGCAGATCTGCTTGGCGCCACGTTCCTGCGGAAGATGTATACCGTTCCGGCAACTATGCAAGGACTAGTGCCCCGGATTTGCCTTTCTTACGGGGGTTTTCCCTAAAAGCTGTGATGTGGACAACCTAATTGCGCTCCCCGAGGTACTCGCGCCTGAAATCCGCGTCCTCGCGCGCCCGTTCCGGCGGCCCCAGCTGTTCCGTCGTTCCCGCCCTCATCCAGGCCACTTCGTCCACCAGATCCAGCAGATCGCGGACCTCCTGGCCCGCCACCACCACGGCGCAGTCGCGGTCCGCCAGGGCGCGAAACGCGGCGGCCAGCGGCCCGGCATCGGAGGGCTCGGCGTCGAGAAAGGCCTCGTCGGCGAGGAGAACATCGGGATCTCGCGCTAGTGCCACGGTCATCGCCGCTCGTCGCCGTTCGCCACCGGAGAACGTCTTCGGCTTCCGGTCCATCAGGTGGTCGATGTCCAGCAACTCGGCGGCTTCCTCGACTCGCGCCGTCGGAAACGCGTGTTTCAGCGCCGCCAGGTGTCGGCGCAACGTGACGGTGAAGGAGAGCAGGTCGCGGTCGGGCAGATAGAACAGGCCCATGTTTGCCAGGGCGGGCAGCCGTGGTCGCTCGAACGCCTGCCCTTTGAAGATCACGGTCCCGTGGTCCGCCGCGAGCCATCCCGCCGCGACCTTCAGCAGAGTCGTCTTTCCTGACCCGTTGGCTCCCAGCAGCGCCGTGATCCGGCCCGGCGTCGCCCAGAGGCTGGCCGAAGCCAGCACTTTCCTGCGGCCGAACGACTTGTGGATCGACTCCGCGGAGAGAACTGGTGTCACCATGCCCGCAACGCGACCCCGTAGGCGATTTCCATGACCGTGGGCGGGAGCGCGGCGACGACCAGAAAGGCCGGCAGCGGCACGCCGAGGTTCGCCAGGAAGAAATGCTCGTTCCGCCGGCGCCCATCCAGCGTGACGACCAGAACCGTGACCACGATGATCAGGACCGAGCTGTAGAGATCGGCCGACGGATCGCCGCGGCTCACATAGAGCGCGGCCAGCCGCAGCGCCAGCCAGACGATATAGGCCCGCGCCACCGTAAGCCACGTGAACCAGCGGTCAGGAAACTTCATCCGCCAATCATTCCTCCGACTTCACCATCGTCAACACCATCTTGAATCGCTCAATAGCTTGGAGCGCGTGCGGCTCGTTCGCCGGCATCCAGAGGATCTCCCCCGCCGCCACATCGTGCTCCTCACCCGACAACGTGATCTTCGCTCGCCCATCCACCACGTGCACCAGCGCGTCGTACGGCGCCGTATGCTCGCTCAGCCCTTCGCCTTTATCGAAAGCAAACAGCGTCACCGTCCCCGTCTTCTTCTTCACAATTGCACGGCTGACAACTGTGCCTTCCTGGTAGTCCACGAGCCCTGCAAGATTCTGAACCGCCATTCCAATCCCCAATTCCCCGATTACCCGAATGCCGGAATCCCCGAATCCCCTTCAAACCTCCCCTAGCTCCAACTCCCACCCGTACACCTCCAACGCAACCCGCCCCCTGTCATCAAAAGAGACCCCTTCCTCCTCCAACAACTCCCGCTGCCACCCATCACTCCCCGGATCCGACCTCTCGCTAACCCGACCCTGCGCATTCACCACCCTATGCCACGGCACTTCGTCATCCTTCAATGCATGCAGAGCATACCCCACCTGCCGTGCCTGACCCGGCATCCCCGCCAGCTCCGCCACCTGCCCGTACGTCGCCACGCGCCCCGGCGGAATCCGTCGCACGACATCATAGATCCGGGAATACGTTCCGGGCCCCAGCATGTGGAGTGTTAATTGCCGGTGTACAGATCGATGATCCGTTCGATCGCGCGGCTGCAGACGCGGCAGAAACCGACCTCGTCGCGCGTGAACATGATGCAGTCGATCTCCGAACGGTAAAGACCGCGTGGCTCGTACGAAGCGCCCTCGAAGGCTCCGACTTTCCCGGAGTACTCCATCGAGGCGAGCATCTCCGACTCGATCCCGCGCTGCTCGTGGAACAGCGCATCGAACTCGGCCTCCGGCGCCTGGCCCCTTATCAACACTAGGCGACGCTCGAGAATCTCGCGGGCGTGCGCCTCGTACTCTTCCTTCTCCCACGGCGTCGGCAGCGGCGTGCCCGCTTCCACCAGGTCGCCCCACTTCAGGTTCGCCGGATCGTGAAGCGCCGTGACGTTCGGCTCCCATGGCTCTTTCATCTCGACGTCGCCGCCCGTCTCGTACGCTACCGGCGAGGTGTAGTACTCGTCCGCCAGCGAGGCGAAGTGGTGGCCGAACTCGTGCACGAAGATGTAGTCGGAGAAGTCGGAGTCCACCGACGACGTCGCCTGGAAGTTGTAGATGCCGCCGCCGCCGTACTGCGCCTCATTCACCAGGATCTCGACGAAATCGTACGGCGCCGCCGACAGCACATCGCGTAGCGAACGGTTGTCGTAGGTCAGCACGTAGCGTTCCGAGTCGAAGATGCTGTACTGCGTCGCTACCGGGTTGCGCCGGTACTTATCGCCGTGCGGCCGACTCACACCCGACTCTGATGATGGAAGATCGATCGCCCACACGTTGAAGTCCGACGCCCGGCTCTTGAACGGCTCCGTCTCGAACAGCACGTGGGTCAACCGCTTCGCGTCGGCGTGGAACTTCTGCTGCTCTTCCGCCGTGTAGCCCTCGCCCAGTATCACCAGGTCGACCTTCTCGCTCGGCGGACCGTGCTCGAACACAGTCCACACCTCGCCCAACGGCGGCAGATCGGCCGGGTTCACGTAGCGCGCCTCGGGATCGATCTCCGTCGTCCAGATCTCGTCGAACCCGTGATCGTCGCCACGCTTCTTCAACGCGACCCTGACCGGCGCCTTCGGCCACGGGAACCGCAGCGACTCGTGAAACGTCCCGAACCGCTCGCGCGCCTCCCCCGTAGTTTCCCATTCGCCATATATCGAAGAGAACCCACGCGAGTAGATGAGCGCATCGCTTCCCGCGTCGTAAACCTCCAAATAGTACTTCCCCAAATACGTATCATCGATCAGCCGCACCCGACTCCCCGCCCAAACACCATCCGATACGATCCGATCCAACGCGATGAACTCCTGCCCCGCATCCCCCGAATGGAAATAATCCACCCGCATCGTCTTGTCCCGAAAATATTCCCCAAAGACCGGCCCCTGCGGACCGCCCGCCGCGAGCGGAATCGCAACCAACCCCAACAAAACCATCAGCAACGGACCACCAACACGAACCACTCTCGCCAACATGATCAATCTCCTCCAACACTCTCGCCTACTCGTCCACTTGTCTACTCGTCCACTAGATCGTCACCACCGCACCACTCACCACCGCACTACGCCTTCCTAAGCCCCACCGCCTCACTCCCCTCAGGCCACTCCCCCGAGAGGAACGTATCGATCGCAGAGAGCACCCCCTCCGGGTCTTCGAAGTGCGGAAAATGCCCGACGTCATCCACCACCATCAGCCGCGCGTCCGACTGCCCCGCCACCCACTCCCGGCTGGCGCCGAACGGGACATTGTCCTTCGCGCCATGGATCACCAGGCGCGGGATCTCCACCGACTTGAGATAGGGCCGCCAGTCGTAGTTACCGTACGAATCGAGCAGCACTTCCAGGTAGGGGCCGAGGCTGATCGGCCACTCGTTGGGGTAGAAGCAAACGTCGGGCACCTCTTCCATCGTCGACGGCTCGGCGAACATCGCCGGCCACACCAGGCGGTTCACCTCGCGGCACAGCTCCGACGGCGCGTTTTCGAACTCGCCGGCGACGCGTCGTTCCTCCAGTTTCCGCAAAGCCGCGCCGTCCGATCGCTCGTCGCGGTCCTTGATCATCTGATCGACGTACGGGTCGCGCCGCGGCGGTATCGGCGCCAGCTGCACCAGCCGCGTGATCCGGCCCGGCTGCCGCAGCGCGTAGACGAACAGCTCCATCCCCAGGCTCGACCAGCCGATCAGCGCCGTCTGCTCGGCGCCCACCGCCCGGCGAATCGCGTCGAGATCCATCAGAAGCCCGTCCAACGACACCTTCGACGGCGGCACCGCATCCGAGCGGCCGCGCCCCCGCGGGTCGTAGAGGACCACCTGGAAGTTCTCGGCCAGCGGATCGAAGCGGTCGCCGTGATAGGTCGCCATCGGAACGATGACGGTCTGTTCGCCTGTGCCCAGCGTCCGGCAGAACAGCCGCGTGCCGTCCTCGGTGCTCACCAGCATCTCGCGGGCGCCGTCCTCCGCCTGGTCGGGCTCCGCGATCAAGTTCCCCTGCCCTCGCAGCCAGGCCTCCGCCTCGTTGATATCGCGGAACGCCTCCGTCTCGACCGTCGCACGCTCGGTGAGCAGCGCGAACATCCGCGCCAGTCCCAGCGACACTTCCCGCGAGACCACGATCGCCATGCGCGCGTTGCCCACCGTGTTCTGGTGCTCCTCGTACGCCTCCGCCATCCCACGCACGTGGTCAGACGAAGCCGGCAGCCCGCGCTCGCGATTATCGAGCAAGATTCCGAAGCCCGGCTGGTGGTCCGGGTCGGCGAGGAACGACTCCAGGCACCGGCGCTCCTCCTCCAGGTCCACGTCGCCCCGCGCCACCGTCCGCACGATCCCCGCGCCCTTGTCTATCTGATATGTGATCGGCATCCGTCTCTCTTGTCTACTAGTCCACTCGTCTACTCGTCTACTACTTTCCCGGCGCCCAAACTACAGACCCGCCCACCGCCAATCCAGATCGCCGCCAATCTACGAGGTCGGCCGCGGCTCCGGCTTCACGATCGTGCTGAACACGCCCAGCGTCGCCACCGCCAGCAGCGCGCTGCCGTAGTAGGCGCCCGGCAGCCCGCGAAACTGCATCATCAACCCCGCCACCAGCGGCCCCAGCGTCTGCCCCATCCGCAAGATCATCGCGTTCACCGACATGAACGCCGCTCGGTATTCGGTCGGCGCCAGACCGGTCAGCGTGTTCAAGATGCTCGGTATCGCGATCCCGTTCGCCACACCGAACAGCACGATCGGCAGCAGCATCGCCCACAGCGTCGGCGCCAACGGCAACGCCAGCATGGTCACCGCGTACATGACGAAGCCCGCGTTCACCAGGCTGCGCGATGAGAACCGCTGCGCCAACCGACCCAGCCGGAACGACGTCACCGCCGTCGCCACCGACGTCACCGAGAACAGCAACCCGATCACCAGCGGCGACGCGCCGAAACTGCTCTTCACCAGGAACGGCAGGTACGTCAGGTAGGCGCCGTACAATATGATGAACGTCACCATGCTGGCCAGGAACAGGCCCACCGCCCGCGGGTTCTTCACGCTGATCCACGTGTTCCGCAGGTAGTCGCCCAGCGTTTCCTCGACCGCCGGCTCCGGGTTCTTCAACCGCCGCATCACCAACAGCGTCACCGGCAGCGCCAGTATCGGCAGGAAGAACGGGTAGAACCAGCCCACCAGCGCCAGCATTCCGCCGATCGCCGGATACAGCGCCGTGCCGATGCTCAGCACGCTCGCGTTGAGGCCCATCGCCGTGGCACGCTTGAGTCCCGAGTAAAGATCGCCGACGATCGTGATGTTGAGCGCACCCAGGCCCGCTGCTCCCAGGCCCTGGAACAGCCGCAGCAGCAGCAGCATCTGGAAGTCGCGTGCAAATCCACATGCCGTCCCCGCCACCGCGAACAGCAACAGCGACGGCACCAGCACCCGCTTGCGGCCCAGTCGATCACCCAGCACGCCCAGCACCGGCGTCAGCGTCGCACCCGGCAGCGTGAACACCGCCACCAGCAGCCCCACCTGCCGCGGCGTGAGCCCCAGTGCGTCTGCAATTTGCGGGAACGCCGGCGTGATGCTGGAGACGCCCAGCACAGCCATCAGCGTGACACCGAAGATGACGTGAAGATTGGGATCCCTGAGAAGGAGCCTCTCGCTATGGGCCTGCGTGGAACCCGCCGCGTCAGAAGGCATGGCGCCTAGCTTAACCGCTATGCCCCTCCCAAGCGAGAGCGGGCCCGACACCCCGGACCCGCCACTTGAAGGACGAAAAGGACGAGAAACGAGAGAGAGAAACGAGAAGCGAGAAGCACGATTCCCATCTCGCTTCTCGCTTCTCGATTTCGATTCTCGACAAGAGCGAAGCTCCGCTACCCGATAACAACCCCCGCATAAGCCACCACGTTAGACAAATCCCCAGTAACCATCCCACTATTCCGATAATCCACCAACTCCCCCCGCTCGCCTCCCAACAACCGGGACGCTTCCACCACCACCGCCGCCGGCCCGCGCCCGCACATCGTGATCCGCTCCCTCGCGCACGCCGCCAGCAGACTCTCACCGTCCAGCCTCTCTATCGCGCCCAACGCCACCATGTCCTTTTCTTCCGCGCGCTCCGCTGACTCGAAATGCGTCATGTCCGACGACGCCACCAGCAGAACATCCTCCGGCCACTCCTTCACCGT
>JBDHHX010000119.1:0-9970 GCA_039589155.1 Gemmatimonadota bacterium
GGCAGAGCGCGATCCTCGCATCGATGTGATGGTGGAGTTCTTCGGACCCACTGATTTCTTCGGCCCCTTCGTCCAGCAGGTGACTGAAGAGGCGCTGGAGGGGACGCTCCGCAATCTGCCCGGCCTCTCCCACCTGGACAGCACGCTCATCCAACCGCTAAAGCGCGGCGAATTGACCGTAAGCGAGGTGCGGCCCGAGTTGATCCGCCGTTCGGCAGTCTACTTCGCCGAACTGCTGCCTCAGCTACAGGTTCATCACGGGATGGAAGACACAACCGTGCCGGTGGGCGAAGCGGAGCGGTTGATCGAAGTGATGTTGGGTTTGGGCCGCGGCGAACCGGAGTTCGAGAGCTACCTGTACGCTGGCGGTACACACGACCCGCTGACCCTGACCGGCAGCTTCGATCGGGCCCGCGAGTTCCTGGGGCGCTTGACCGAATCCCCTCTGGCCGCGCGCTGACCCGGCTCAGCCAGCGCCGTGCGCCCCAGGCGTCAGGTCTTCTCCCGGCTCTCGTCTTCTTCCACAACGGCGACTTCTTCGTCATCTCGCTGCGGCTCCTCGATGTCGCGGAGCACGTCGGCGGCGATCTCATCGTAGCGCTTGAGCGCCTTGTCGGTACTCAGGTCGCCACGCAGGCTCACCGCCAGCATGAAGACCATGCCGACGACGATGGCGCCGTAGATGACGATGGAGAGCGAGATGGCACGCACGGCGAACAGACCGAAGTTGAGGTCCACCGTCTGGCCGGAGTTCATGTAGGCGAACCAGCCCAGGGCCACAACGATCAGCAGGCCGCCCGCCACTCGCATGAATATCGCACGCTTGTTCATTGATCGATGGGAAAACCGGTGAACGTTGCGCCGCTAGTGCCGGTGAGCGCTACCCTCAGATAGCGACCGATCCAATCCTCAGGGCCCGGAACCAGCACGACTTTGTTTGTCTCGGTACGCGCCTGCAGAACTTCACCGCGACGGGCGCGCTTCTCGACCAGCACCTCTACTGTCCTGCCGACCTCGGCCAGGTTCTTCTCGGCGGCAATCTCGCGGACCAGCGTGATGAGCCGCTGGAGCCGGTCCTGAGCGACATCATCGGGGATCAGCCAGTCGTCGCTCATCCGGGTCGACGGCGTTCCTTCGCGGGGCGAGTATCGAAAAGTGAAGGCATCGTCGTAGCGTACTTCGCGTACGAGGCTCAGCGTCTGCTCGAAGTCGCTATCGTCTTCGCCAGGGAAACCTACGATGATGTCCGTGGAAAGAGCGATGCCGGAGACGAGACTCCGCAGCATTTCGACCTTGGCCAGGTACTCGTCGCGGCTGTAACGCCGCGCCATGCGCTTGAGCACCTTGTCCGAGCCCGACTGCACGGGCAGGTGCATCTGCGGGCAGACGGACTCTTCCTCCGCCATCACTACCGCAAGCTCGCGGGTCAGGTCGTTGGGATGCGGGGAGGTGAAACGGAGGCGGCGCACGCCAGAGGTTTGCGCGATGGCACGCAGCAAGCGCGGGAAATCCCAACCGTCGTGACGGTACGAGTTGACGGTCTGGCCCAACAGGGTGAACTCGGTGATCCCGTCCCCCGCCAGCGCTGCGACCTCTTCCAGAATCGCCTGCGGCTCGCGGTTCTTCTCGTCACCGCGCGTGTGGGGGACGATGCAGAACGTGCAGCGGTAGTTGCACCCGCGCTGGATGGGGATCCAGGCGGAGACTCTGGACTTGCGTTGGATCTCGAGCCCCTCGTAGTTCTCGGTCGGCTTGAGATCGACATCGACGACGCTGCCTCTGGCGGATGCCTGCTCAATGAGTTGCGGCAACGAGCGGTAGGCATCCGGCCCGATCACCATATCCACGTACTGGGCGTTCTCGATCAACCGGGAGCCTAGCCGTTGGGCCATGCAACCGCAGACACCTATCACCGTCTCCGGTCGTGCCTTCTTCACTCGGTTGAGTTCCGCGACCCGGCCCAGAACGCGCTGCTCGGCGTGCTCGCGGATCGCGCAGGTATTGACGAGGATGACGTCGGCTTCGTCGGGCGAAGCGACATGGGCATACCCATTGGCCGCCAGCACGCCCTCCATGAGCTCGCTGTCGGCCACGTTCATCTGGCAGCCATACGTCTCGACCCAGAACTTCTTAGTCATTCTCAGCAGGTCGCGGTGGAAGCGGCAGCGACGAGGCCGCCCGCCCCGTCGGACTCGATGCGCGCCGGCTGCAGGTGCCGGCCGTTCCTCTGTAAACTAGCCAGCGCCGGCATCTTCAGGTAGTCGCCGGTCACGGCGACCTCATCGTGGTCGCCCTCGAGTACCACATGGGCTGCCGTGCCGATGCGCGCCATCCTGTACGCCGCGGCGCGGGCTTGGGCGAGCTCACGAATTTCCCGCGATCGTTCCGCTTTGGCCTGTGGCGGCACCGGGTCCGGCAAACGTTCGGCATCAGTATCGTTACGAACCGAGTAGGGAAAGACGTGCACGTAGGTGAACGGGAGGCTCTCGATCATCTCAACTGTGCGGCGGTGGTCCGAATCGGTTTCGCCGGGGAATCCGACGATCACATCCGTGCCCAGCCCCAGCGGGCTTACCCTCTGGGCCAACCGGTCGACCCGCTCGCGGTAGCGTCGGGAAAGGTAAGCGCGTCGCATCAAGCGCAGCACGCGGTCGCTGGCGCTCTGCAGTGGCACGTGCAGGTGAGGCGCCAACCGGCCGCTCAAGGCCCCCATCAGGTCAATCACATCGTCATCGAGCTGGCTGCACTCCAACGACCCGATCCTGAAGCGAATGTCTGGAACCCGTTCGATGAGCGCCTCGAGGAGCCGCGCAATCGACTGCCGCGGCTCAAGGTCCTTGCCGTAGAGGCCGATGTGGATACCGGTGAGCGAGATCTCGGGGTGGTGTTCCGCCAACTGAAGTGCTTCCTGGACGATCTCCTCGGGTGTGCGTGAGCGGTTGCGACCTCGGGCTACGCGAATGATACAGTAGGAGCAGTTGAGGTCGCACCCGTCCTGGATCTTGAGCCAGGCCCGTGTGCCACGGGCCGCTCTGTCTAGAGTCGCCGGGACCACTTCCGCCGAACTACGAGCCATCACTCCCAGGCCATTGGCGACAGCCTCGGGGTCCTGACCGGGAACAACCACCGTGACGCCTTCCAATCCGCCGATCGCCTCGGCAGCCACAGCCGCGGCGCAGCCGGCGACGACGACCGGCAACGGGCGTCCAACACGCCGGGGGACCGCCCGAACGTAGCGTCGCAACTCCGAGTCGGCGCCTTGTGTCACCGTACAGCTGTTCACGACTACCGCGTCCGCCAACGCCAGGTCGCCGACGGTCTCGCAACCGCGCAACTCGAGCAGCTGGCGCATCCGCTCTGTATCGTACTGGTTGGCCCGGCAACCGAAGGTGTGGAAGTAGATGCGCTGCGGACGCGGAGCCCCCTGCCTGGAGATCATGTCACCGCGTGAAGACGGCCAGCGTGAAGGTCCAGCGAGAGAAATCCTCTTGGATCTCGTTGGTCTCTTTCTGCCCGCGCTTGCCAAACTCGTAGGCGATATCGAACCGTCCCAGCCCCTGTCGGAACCAGCTGCCGAGCCCGAAACTCATCGCCCGTTCCCACGGCGCCCCACGACGCAAGCGGAACGGCAGCTGTTCGAGGTGTGCGCCGATGCGTCCTATGACCCGCGTGTTCTCGCTGCCCAGCAGCTTGACCTCGCTGCCTAGCCCGAAGCGCCAGTAGTCGGAGGCTCCCGGTCTTGGCAACTCATCGGAGAGCGCCGACCACCGGGTCCAGCCCACGGCCAGCGCGAGGAAGAAGTCGGGGGCCAGCTCCCAGGAGGCGCCGAAATCGATGGCGAGCGGGAGCGAGAAGCTCTTCGCCGCAGCGGTGCTGTCGGACTCCAGGTCGAGGTCGGAGCCCAATGTGCCCGACAAGCCGACGATCATCTCCGGTAGCGGTTTCCACTCGGCGCCCACAGCCACGCCCAAACCATTGTATTCGATTCCGTCGGCGGCTTTGTAGGGGGAGAACCCGGCATCCGACTGGAACACGCGCTCGACCTCCAGGACCGATTTGCCGAAGTAGTAAATGCCGGCCACACCCAAAGTCCACTTGGGTGAGAGCATCCCGGCGAAATCGATACGGAATTGCGAGATGCCGCCGGCGGACGAACGCGTCTCCTGGAACGCCACCGGCCCGGTCGATAGCTGGGCGGTATCCACGAACTGAACCGTCCAGTTCTGGTTGAGAAAGCTGCCGAAGCCAACGGCGACCGCATACCGCCGCTCGAACGGGATCACTATCCGGGCCAGCGTGAAGTCCGCCGTGTTGATCTCACCCTGCGCAACCAGGCCATCCACCGTGCGATGTTCGGGCTGGAAAGCGATCCAGACGCCTGGAACCAAGATGCTGACGACAGCGGCGGGGTTCACCATCGACAGGTTCACACCGTGCGCGGTGACACCGGTGTTCCCCATACCGCGCGCTCGCGAATCGAGCGGCACCATGGGGCGGCCAAGGCCGACGTTGCCGACCAGCCTCACATCCGACCCCGACTGCGCCTCGGCCACGCTCGCTGACGAGAGCGCGAGGGCGAGAGCGATAACGGAAGAGAGCCGGCACGTCATGGCAGCAGGAACTCCGTTCGCTGGGTGAAGACGATCCGGAGAACCGGCCTGAACTGTGGCTCGTCATCGGCGCCGCCGAACTCCCAGTATCCGAACGTGGTGGCCTCGGGCAACGCCCTGAGCGTGAAGCGAACGGGCAGCGCGATCGAGTCAAGCGGCTCGAGGGCCCACTGCTGAATGCGTCCGGTGAGATTGAGAGCCAGCGTGTCACCGGCTACCAGCGAGTCGACATCGACCTGGAGATCGCTGCCGAAGATCCGGTTACCGACGGGAGTCTTGGCACCGAGTACCGTGAAATCATCGACCAGATCGTAGGACGTGGTGAAGATGACCTGATCGGCCGCGAACGGTGGATCCGGTGGATCGTGGCTGACAAGGAAGACCTGCGCCTTGTTGATGGTCGCACCGCGAAGCAGGACCTTGCCATCGACACCTTCGACATCGACGGAGTCGGGCAACACGATCTCGGTGTACGCGCGCCATCCGTCAACGCCGCCGACGCGCGCGATCCCTGCTGTTGAGCCTTCCTGCATACGATCGAAGATGAACGTCCCGTCGGTGGCGAACACACGGAACTCGATTGATGTGTCCGGGTCAACTTCCGGGATCAGCTCGTAGTGGATCCTCGGCAACTGGAGCACGACCGCGCCGGAATCGCCGACCAGAACTCCCAGTCCGGTGTTCACCTGCGTGGTGTCCAGCCATGACTTGAGCAGCGAATCCGAGTCGACGTCCAGCCAGATGACTACGCTGTCGTTCGACGCATCCAGGCCTTCCCAAGTCAGAAGGGTATCGCCGAGCACGGCGCCGAACGAACCGCCGGGGCCCGCCGTCCACGGCTCCTGGACGCTGGGACTGTCGACGGCGAAGCCCCAGTTGGCGCTGCCGCGATCCCATTCCTGGAGGATTTCTACGATCTGCAGCGTTGTTCCAGTGGAGGCGAGCACTGTGCGCGTGCTGTCCAGAGTGAAGACGACGCGGGCCGAATCGAAGCGGAGCGCAGCAGAGACGGTATCGATGATGAAGGCCGAGTCCTCGAGGAAGCCGAAGCGCGTCAGGCCGCGGCTGACCAATTGGTCGGTTCCGTTTTCGATCTGCAAGAACGTAGCGTTCTGAGGTCCGGCGAACCCGAAGAAAGACGAGTCGACCCAGTTGGGCACTGTCCCGGGAAATAGGACGACTTCGTACGTCGGCGCGCCGACTCCGGGCGCCTCTCCCGGCGCCACGATGATCTCCCCACCTCGCTCGCAGGCGGTCATAAGAAACAGGGCGGCCAGAGCCGGCACGAGGATCAAGTTCTTCACCCGGCCTGCCCTTCCGTCGCTTCGGGCCGCCCCGTACGGTTCGCCAGGCTCACATAGCGGAGCCGGAGCTCGGAGATGGCCGTCTGCAGCAGCTCCCGCTCGTCGTCATCGAGGTTACCCTGGGTCTTCTCCTCCAGCACGGCGAGTGTGTCTATCAACTGACGCGCGCCCAGCAGTCCGTCAGCCACGCGCTTCGCCTGTTCGTCGGCAGACAGTTTCTCATCACC
The DNA here is from genome assembly GCA_039589155.1 of Gemmatimonadota bacterium. Lineage (GTDB taxonomy): Bacteria > Gemmatimonadota > Gemmatimonadetes > Palauibacterales > KS3-K002 > Kutchimonas. The sequence continues at coordinate 6,142 of JBDHHX010000119.1, forward strand.
TTCGCCGGGCATTTGGCCCGTCTCGAGGATCGTCTCGATCTGGCCGAGAACGGCAACCACTGAAGTTGCCAGACCCGTAACCAGGCCGTTGAAGTTCACTTGTGCCGTTTCTTCGCTCATGAACGCTCTCTTCTGTCTTCGCTCGTTCTATTCCTCAGTCGCGTGCGCCGCTTCTGCATTCAGATGGCGCCGCGGGAGTCGCTTGGTCAGACCGGTAAGGACCTCGTAGGAGATCGTGCCGCAGCGCTCCGCCACCGCGCTCAGGCCCGTGGCTGAGTCCACCGGGCCACCGACGACGGTAGCCACATCACCAGCCTTCACGTCGGGCAGATCGGTGACGTCTACCACAGTGACATCCATGCAGATCCGGCCGATGATTGGAGCCTGGCGACCCTCGAACGAGACGACACCGTTGTTCGACAACTCGCGTCGCAGACCGTCGCCGTAACCGATGGCCAATGTCGCCCAGCGTGACGGTCGGTCGGCCCGGTGCGTGGCGCCGTAACTAGCCGTCCAACCCACCGGTACATCTCGTACGGTTACGACTCGTGCGCGCACCTCGGCAACCGGCCGTGGCTGCATCGACTCGGTGCCGGTGACACCACCGTAGAGGAATAGGCCGGGTCTCAGCAAATCGGCGGCGTATTCGGGCCAGCGCGTGCTGGCCACGCTGGCCGACGAGTGGAGCAGGCCTCCAGAACCCTCAGGGAACGCCGCTACGCAGGTCTTGAAACGATCCCACTGCTCGCGAGTGGGTTCCGGATCCTCGATATCCGCCGAATGGAAGTGCGTGAACGTCCCTTCCCACTCGAGCTCCTCCGCAGACGCCGCCAGCACCTGCGGGACCCAACCGCCAACCCCGTCATGCAGGAATCCGCAGCGGCCGATACCGGTATCGATTTCCAGGTGGAAAGCGAGCGGGCGCCCCAGCTCACGGGCCTTCCCCCGCCAGAGCTCCAACATCTCGAGGTCGCCGATGCTCGGCGTGATCCCAGCATCGGCGGCGCCCTGCAGCTCCTCTGGCGTGCAAAAGAAATGGATGACCGGCGCGTCCAGCCCCTTCTCCCTCAGCTCGATCCCCTCCGCCAGCGCCGCCACGCCATAACCCCATGGCTGCCGAGGCTGTAAAGCCCTGACTACCGGGCACATACCGAGTCCATAGGCGTCCGCTTTTACCACCGGCAAAGCGCCCACCCGCGGCTTGGCCCGAGCCAGAAGAGTGTCGTAGTTTGAGACGAGCGCGCCAAGATCGATGTCGACCCAGGCACGCGCGGTCGATATATCTCGAGTATCCATCCTATTATTACGGCCGTCAGTATACCCGGCACACATAACCTATGCAAGAAAGGCCAGATATGAACCCGGCCCCCCCGGAAAGGCTTTCCCCGGAATCCGGGGTCCTCGACCGCTCCTTGGCTGTCGTCCGCTTCCTCAGGGCCGGCTGCCCCTGGGACGCGGCCCAGACGCCCCGTTCCCTGACCGCCTACCTGCTGGAAGAGTCGCTGGAGCTATCCGACGCCATTCTGGAGGAGGCCGAGGGTGACAGGCTACGCAGCGAACTGGGCGACCTGTTGCTGAACGTCGCCTTCCAGATCGTGCTGGCCGAAGAGCGTGCGGCCTTCACCGCGGAGGACGTGGTGGCGACCCTCGAAGCGAAGATGCGCCGCCGCCATCCTCACCTTTACGGAGACGCCGAGGAGCGTCCCGACTGGGAGGCTCACAAAGCGAGCGAACGCGGGGACCGGGATGTGTTCGAGGGGCTGGCGAAACGCCTCGACCCGCTGTCACGAGCCCAGAGGGTCCAGGATCGAGCCGCCGGGGTCGGCTTCGATTGGGACCACGCCCGCGACGCTTTCCGCAAGGTCCACGAGGAAGTCGACGAAGTCGCCGCGCACCTGGAGTCCGGCGAACGGGACGAGCTCGAGGAGGAGCTTGGCGACTTGCTGTTCGCCGTCGTCAACGTCGTTCGCCTCTCCGGGCTCCACGCCGCTACCGCCCTGCGAATGGCCAATGTGAAATTCGAGCGCCGCTTCGGACAGGTCCTGGAGCTAGCCAAAGAGCGTGGACTGGTGACGGGCGAGGCGACGTTGGAGGAACTGGACGAGTTGTGGGAGACTGTGAAGAGGCGGTGAGTGGTGCGGTGGTGTCGTGGCGAGAGTAAGACTGCTTTAACGACTACTGCACCACCGTACTACCGAACCACTGCACCGTCAGTTTATCGGGTCCAACAAGCGTGCGAACTTCACCGCCAGTTTGAACCAGAACGACTTCTGCTTCAGCTCAGCCGCGGTCGCCACGCGGGAGCGGGCGAAGTCGGCCTCGAACATCTGCTCCACCTCGCTGGCGAACGTCGTATCGGCGACGAAGACCGTCACCTCGAAGTTCAGGCGGAAGGAGCGGTTGTCCAGGTTGGCGGTGCCCACCGCGGCGGAGTTACCGTCGACCAGCAGCGCTTTCTGGTGGAGGAAGCCTGGCTGGTAACGATAAAACTTCACCCCGTAAGGCTCGGTCTGCTGGATGTAGGAAAACGCGGAAAGGTACACCATGTAGTGATCAGGCCTTTCCGGAATCAGGATCCGCACGTCAACGCCGCGCAACGCCGCCAGTTGCAGAGCGGCGACCACCGCCTCGTCTGGAACGAAATAGGGGCTGGCGATCCAGACGCGCTCACGCGCCAGGTTGATCGCGCCGGTGAAGAACAGGTGGGCGGTCTCGACTTCGTCAGCCGGGCCGGATGGGACGACCAGGACCGGCAGGTTACCGCCCGGCGATCCCTGGGGCACCCAGTTGAGACCCGGCAAGCCGTCGGTGGCCCAGTGCCAGTCCTCGAAGAAGCTGACCTGGGCGCCCATAACGGCAGGTCCGATGAGCTCGACGTGGGTATCGCGCCAGGGGCCGACCTTCGGGTCGCGCCCCATGTACTCGTCGCCGACATTGTGGCCGCCGACGTACGCAACTCTACCGTCGATGACGACAATCTTGCGATGGTTGCGGAAGTTGAGCTGGAAACGGTTTCGCCTGCCGCGACGCGTGTTGAACTCCGAGACCTCGGCGCCGGCCGCCCGCAGCTCGTCTGTATAGGAGCTCGGGAGCTTGTGGCTCCCGACCTCGTCGTAGAGGAAGAAGACGCGAACGCCCTCCTTCGCCCTGGCGATCAGGCGATCTTTGAGCTCGGTTCCGAGCTGATCGTCCTTAACGATAAAGAACTGGACGAGTATATAGTTCTCAGCGCTGTCGATACCCCTGAAGATGGCATCGAATGTTTCCTCGCCATCGATCAGCAATCTGACCTCGTTGCGTCCGGTCATCCTCATGCTGGCGAGTCGCTCCAGTGCCCGGATGCCTCCCACCGTCTCCTCCAACTCGACGATGTAGGGATCGATATAACTGCCGGCTTCGGCGGACACCGCATGGATTTCCAGGTCACCGACCCTCCGCGCGTCCACATAGCCATGGAATTTGGCGCGCCCGAAGATCCAGTAGGCCGGCAACGCGACATAGGGGAAGGTATTGAGAGAGATCACCCAGGCGATGGCGCCTTGGGTCGTCCGCGTGTTCCACAGGGCATGGACCGATGTCAGAAAGCCCAGGACGTGGGCCGCGGCAACCAGCGCGCCGATGAACATACGCCTCTTCGTCCTTCGCTCCATCAACCGCCCGGCCTAGGGGTAGATGCGATTGAGCGTGCGTGGGAAGGCGATGACTTCGCGAATATGGTGAACGCCGCAGATCCAGCCCACCGTCCGCTCGAGACCGAGGCCGAAACCACTGTGAGGAAAACTTCCGAATCGGCGCAGGTCCAGATACCAGCGGTAAGCCTCTTCCGGCA
>JBDHHX010000120.1:0-9920 GCA_039589155.1 Gemmatimonadota bacterium
GAAAGTCGGGCAGCTGCATCGCTCGAGGACCATGTAGACAGAGGCTGACGCCAGTGAAGAACCTCGAACAAGTAGACCGCGACGTCTACCAGGCGATCATCGACGAGACCCACCGACAGGGCGAGGGGTTTGAGCTCATCGCCAGCGAGAACTTCGTGTCGCCGGCGGTGCTCGAGGCGATGGGATCGGTCTTCACCAACAAGTACGCCGAGGGCTATCCCGGCAAGCGCTACTATGGCGGCTGCGAGTACGCCGATGTCGTCGAAGACCTGGCGCGCTCGCGTGCCTGTGAGTTGTTCGGCGCCGAGCACGCCAACGTGCAGCCGCCCGCCGGCGCACAGGCCAACATGGCGGTCTACTTCTCGCTGCTCGAGCCAGGCGATACCATCCTTGGCATGAACCTCTCCCACGGCGGCCATCTGACCCACGGCTCGCCGGTCAACTTCAGCGGTGTGCTGTACAATGTCGTCGCCTACGGCGTCCGCGAGGACAACCAACAAATCGATATCGACCAGGTCCGCGACCTCGCCAGGGAGCACCGACCGAAGCTCATCGTGGCGGGCGCCAGCGCCTACCCTCGCATCATCGACTTCGAGAGCTTCGCCACCATCGCCCGCGAGGTCGATGCCCGCCTGATGGTGGACATGGCCCACATCGCCGGGCTGGTTGCGGTGGGTCTCCACCCGTCGCCGGTGCCGTACTCCGACGCGGTGACGACGACGACTCACAAGACGCTGCGCGGTCCACGCGGCGGCTTGATCCTCTGCACCGAGGAGTTGGCCAAGGGCATCGACAAGGCCGTCTTCCCCGGCATGCAGGGCGGCCCGCTGGTACACGTCATCGCGGGCAAGGCGGTGGCGCTCAAGGAAGCGGCGGGCGAGAAGTTCCGGAAGTACTCGGAGCGGGTGATAGCCAACGCCAAGGCGCTGGGCGATACTCTGGTCGAGCGCGGCTACCAGCTGGTCTCCGGCGGCACGGACAACCACCTGCTGCTGGTCGACCTCCGCAACACCGAGCTCACCGGCAAGGAAGCGGAAGAGGCGCTCGGCCGCGCCAACATCACCGTCAACAAGAACACGGTCCCGTTCGAGACCCGGTCGCCGTTCGTCACCTCCGGCATCCGCATCGGTACCCCGGCCCTGACCACACGGGGTATGGGGACCGCCGAGATGGAGCAGATCGGCGCCTGGACGGACGAGATCCTCAAGGCCCACACGGACGAATCCGTCGCCGAGCGCATCCGCAGAGAGGTCCTGGGACTTTGCGACGAGTTCCCGCTGTACGAAAAGTGGGTGGAAGGGACGTTTACGCGGCCGGCGGGGATGGGACGGTAGGGCGCGCGGCCCGTTGGGCCGCGGAATTCTTCAATAGCATTCGGGGAATCGGGGATTCGGGGAGTTAGGGAAGCCCGAGATAAGCGCCTCTCGAGGTTCCCTTCTTCCCCGAATCCCCGATTCCCCGAATGCTATTCGAGAATTGCGGCGCCAAAGGCGCCGAACCCCCTGCCCTTGACTGGCGGCTCAGCCCGTCAGAGAATGTACGGGTGTCCTTTTGGGCGCGGACTGGAGGGAGTTGCACCATATGTCGGGAGCCGTCAAGCACTGCGGGGAATCAGCGCACTGATTAACGGGTGGGCCGTATGGTAGGGGATAACATGCTGGAAAGGCTCCAAGAGGAGAATCCGCGCTATTCGGATACCGCCTACCTGTTTGTCCTTACCGCGCTTCAGTACGTCATCGACGAGCTCGACGAGCCGCGCCATATCACCGGCCAGGAGCTGGCCCGGGGTTGCCGGGACATGGCCATCGACCGGTTCGGGCCCATGGCCCGCACGGTGCTCGAGCATTGGGGGATCCACTCGACCTGCGACATGGGCGAGATCGTCTATGCCCTGATCGAGTGCCGGGTCCTGACCAAGCAAGAGACCGACAGCCGGGCCGACTTCCTCGAAGTCTTCGATTTCGCGGAAGCCTTCGAGCAGAACTACCCTTGGGGACGGGTCAAACCGAAGCGTTGAGCCTCGGGGACCCGGGATGAGGTCCTACCTATGGCGAGTGAGGGGGTGAGTCAGTTGGACCGGGAGCGGGAATTCCCTAACTGCATGAAGTGTGACACTGGGTGTCTGGTTCCACTGTCGGACTACGGTCGTGAGGGCGCGCCGATCATGTACAAGGCGTGGGTCTGCAGCAACCCGGAGTGTGGGTTCAACATTCGCATCGACAACGGCGAGATAAGCTTCGGCCGAAACGTTCAGCAATCCTACAAGTAGCGGCACCGGTTCGCCCCCAAGCCCGAACCCTGTCCATACGGTGAAGCCATGAGCGACCTCTACGGCGTGGGACGGTTGCCGTTGCCACGGGCCCTCGAGATGGCGGATATCGACCGCCGTGCCCGGGAAGAGCATGGCATACCCGAGCGGCTGTTGATGGAGAGCGCCGGCCGGGCCATCGCCATGGTCGTCCAGCATCTCTACCCGGAAGGCAAGGTCGTGGCCGCGGTCGGCAGCGGTCACAACGGCGGCGACGCCTACATCGCGCTGCGCACGCTGCAGAGCTGGGGTCGCGAAGTGTTGGCCATCCAGGCCGGCAGCCAGCCGCCCGATCCGGCCCTCGCCCACCGTTGGGCCGTACCCGTCGAATCCACCGATGCCTCCGACATCGCCTTCTGCACCGCCGACGTCGTCCTCGACGGGATCCTCGGCACCGGTACCACCGGCGCGCCCCACGAGCGGGCGGCGCGGCTGATTGACGTGATGAACAAGAGCCGCGCCTCTCGGGTCGCCGTCGATGGCCCTTCCGGTATCGACTTCAGCACCGGCGCCGTGGCCGGCGCCTGCTTCCGCGCCGACACCACCATCACCCTCGGTTACCCGAAGACCGGGCTTCTTTTTCAGCCGGGCCGCTCGCGCTGTGGTCGTATCATCGCCATGGAGATCGGCTTCCAGCCAGTGTCCGACGACGAGGTCTCCGCCTTCGTGCTGACGCCCGACTGGGCCCGCGAGCTGCGGCCGCGCCGCTCGCCCGACGCTCACAAGGGCGACGCTGGCTACCTGCTCATCGCTGCCGGCCGTAGCGGTATGGCAGGCGCCGCCGTGCTGGCCGCTCGCGGCGCGTTGGCCATGGGCGCCGGGATCGTTCGTATCGCTTCGGACGGCGCCAACCGCCGCATCTGCCAGAGCGCTGTGCCAGAAGCGATCTTCGTCGACATCGATGACGAAGGCGCTATGTCGGAGGCCGGCGAGTGGGCCCACGCCGTCGTGGTGGGTCCTGGCTTTGGCCGCGACAAGCGGGCCCAGATACGGCTTGGTCGTGTCCTCGAGTGCACGGGCGCCGAGCCCATGCTCATCGACGCCGATGGGTTGAACCTCTACGCCGGCCGTTCCGAGGAACTGGCCGAGGTAGCCAAGACGCGGCCGCTCGCCATCACGCCGCACCCGGGAGAGATGGCGCGCCTGCTCGGCGTGAACACCGAGGGAATCCGCCGCGACCCGGTGGCCGTCGCCGCCACCGCCGCCCAGCAGCTCCGCGCTGCGGTTCTGCTCAAGGGCGCACCCTCGGTCATCGCCCTCAGTCACGAGCCGGTGCTCGTCTCGTCGGCCGCGTCGTCCGCTGCCGCCTCGGGCGGCTCCGGTGACGTGCTCTCCGGCGCCTGCGGCGCCATGCTGGCCGCGCGCATGCCCCGTCGCGAGGCGCTGGGCGTCGGCCTCTTCTACTGCTCACGGGCCGCCATGCTCGGGCCACCCATCGGACGCAGCTCGCTTCAACTGGTCGACGGCCTGGTGGACGCCATGGAGAACCCGGGCGCCGAATCGCCGATCCTGCCCAGCGTTCTCTTCGACCAGCCGCCGCCCCGGTGAGCTCTCCGCCTCTCGGTCCCGGCGCCGAGTTCGACATCATCCGCCGCGTCCTCAAGGACGCCGTGCCGCCTGGCGCCGACGTCGCCCTCGGCTCCGGTGACGATTGCGCTCTCATCCGTCATGGCGACGGGTTCCTTGCCTTGAGCGTCGACCTCGCCGTCGAGGGCGGACACTTCATCGCCGACTGGGGCACGCCCGAGCTCATCGGCGAGCGCGCCGTCCGCGCCGCCATCTCCGACCTCGCCGCGATGGCGGCGAAGCCTTTCGCCACCCTCATCGCGCTCAACACACCAAGGAGCGCCGGGCCCGGGCTCGCAGAGCGCATCGCCCGCGGCTGCCTCGCAGCCACCGAGGGATGCGGCGCCGCCCATATCGGCGGCGACCTCTCACACGCCGCCGACACCATCGTCATCGACGTCGTCGCTCTCGGTCAGGTCGAGAGCCCGCTGCTGCGTAGCGCCGCAAGGCCCGGAGACGAGCTATGGGTGACCGGGTCGCTGGGCGCCGCTGCGGCCGCGGTTCGCGAGTGGAAGGCCGGTGGAAAGCCACGCGATGCCTGGCGGCGCCGTTTCTGGGAGCCGCAGCCCCGGGTGGCCGAAGCTGCCTGGTTGGCGGAGCGGGGCGCTTCCGCCGCCATCGACCTGTCGGATGGACTGTTCGCCGACGCCGGGCACGTGGCCGCCGCTTCCGGCATCGGGATCGAGATCGACTGGAGCGCCGTTCCCGCCGCCGACGGCGTCGAGACCGAGCTCGCCATGGCCGGCGGCGAGGATTATGAATTGCTCGTCGCTGTGCCGCATGGCATATTGGATGACGAGCTAATCGCTGAGTTCAGAAAGGCCTTCGGCATCCCCCTCACCCGCGTCGGCCGGGCCGTAGCTGGCTCCGCCGTGCGGGTTTTTCGTGACGGGGCGGAGGTCGAGATCGACTCCATGGGCTTCGATCATTTCAAGGGCGAGTAGGTAGGCGGCCATGTTCAGGTCGATCTGGACGGTCGTAGTCATCGTCGCGATGCTCGCGACACTTGGCCTCATCTGCATCGTCGGTGCCTACCTCGGCCTGTCGCGCCGATTCTACGACTGGTCCGGCAAGTTCTTCTCGCGCGTCACGCTCCGGGTCTCCGGAACCCCGGTCACCGTAATCGGTGCCGAGAACATCGACCTCGAGAACCCACAGGTCGTCGCCTGCAACCACCAGTCGATGTGGGATGTCTGGGCGCTCTCAGCCAACATCCCGCGGCTCACTCACTTCGTCGCCAAGAAAGAGATCCGTAAGATCCCCATCTTTGGCAGGGCGTCCGAGGCAGCCGGCCACGTCTTCGTCGACCGCGGTAACTGGACCTCGGCGGTCCAGTCACTCAAGGTCGCGGGCGCGCGGATCAGGCAAGACAACAGCACCGCCGTCGTTTACCCCGAAGGCACCCGGTCGCTGACCGGAGACCTGCAGAAGTTCAAAAAGGGACCGTTCATCATGGCCATCGCTGCCGGCGTACCGCTGGTGCCGGCGGTGATAGATGGGACGTTCGAGATCCTGCCGAAGAAGGGCTTTAGACTGAAACCACAACCGATCACGCTGAAGTTCGGCCCGCCCGTGGAAACATCGATCTACACGCTGGACGACAAGGACGCTCTCATTACCCGCGTGCACGCGATAATGGCCGAGATGCTGGCCGAGCTGAGGGCGCCCGATGGATACGCTGGACCCAAACCGCTCACACCGGAACCGGTAGCCCAGAAGTGAGACATACCAACATGTCCGAGATAGCCCACGTCCGCGCCCGCGAGATTCTCGACTCCCGCGGCAACCCGACCATAGAAGCCGACGTCATCCTCAAGAACGGCGTCAGCGGCCGCGCCGCCGTACCCAGCGGCGCATCGACCGGCGAGCACGAGGCCGTCGAACTGCGTGACGGCGACCCGAAACGCTTCGGCGGCAAGGGCGTACTCAAGGCGGTCGAGAACGTCGAGAAGATCATCGGGCCGGCTGTCAAAGGCCTCGACCCCGTCGACCAGGTGGGCCTGGACCGCGCACTCATCGAGCTGGACGGCACCGAGAACAAGTCGAAGCTCGGCGCCAACGCCATCCTCTCCATCTCGCTGGCCGGCGCACGCGCCGCCGCCGTGCAGCTCAAGCTGCCGCTCTACCGCTACCTCGGCGGCCCGCTCTCACGCGTCCTGCCCGTCCCCATGATGAACATCCTGAACGGCGGCGCTCATGCCTCCAATAACGTCGACATCCAGGAGTTCATGATCATGCCCATCGGCGCCGACTCGTTCGGTACCGCGCTGCGCTGGGGCTCCGAGGTCTTCCATTCCTTGAAGAAGTTGCTCAGCGAGAAGGGGCTGTCGGTCGCCGTCGGCGACGAGGGCGGCTTCGCACCCAATCTCGACTCCAACGAGCAGGCCATCGAGTACGTGCTCGCCGCGATCCAGCGCGCTGGCTACGAGCCCGGCGATCAGATCGTGCTGGCACTCGACGTCGCCGCCTCGGAGCTGGGCCGTGACGGCGTCTACAAAATCGGCGACAGCGACAGCATGAGCGCCGGCGACCTGACCGAGCTCTATAAAGAGTGGTGCGCCCGTTACCCCATCCGCTCCATCGAGGACGGCCTGGGCGAGGACGATTGGGACGGCTGGAAAGAACTCACCGGCTGGCTGGGCGACGACGTCCAGTTGGTCGGCGACGACATTTTCGTCACCAACACCGAGCGGCTGCTCCGCGGCATCGCTGCCGACATTGCCAACTCGATCCTTATCAAAGTGAACCAGATTGGAACGCTGACCGAGACCCTCAAGGCCATCGAGTTGGCGCGCACTGCCGGCTACACCGCTGTCATCTCGCACCGCTCCGGCGAGACCGAGGACACCTTCATCGCCGACCTCGCCGTCGCGACCGCGGTCGGCCAGATCAAGACCGGTAGCCTCTCGCGTTCCGATCGAACAGCGAAGTACAACCGGCTCCTGCGTATCCAAGAAGAACTCGGTAGCCAGGCCGAGTACGGCGCCAAGCAGTTGACCTTAAGGGGCCGCCTTAAGTAGTTTTCATCATCCTCATTATCATCGTCATCATCATCGACGGTGCGATGACGATGAAGATGACGATGAGAATGATGATGATGAGTGGGTGGAGGGGGTTGTGATGGGGAAGAAGAAGAAACGCCCCGCGAAGAGGGGCAAGGCAAGCAGAAAGAAAACCGCCAGGCGGAAGGCCGACGAATCCCGCCGCGATCGACGCCTTGTCGATTTCGCCATCGTCGCCATGTTGCTCCTCGCCGCCTACTTCGCCGTCTTCGGCGGCGAGTACTCCATCTTCGATGTCAGGCGCCTGCAAAAGATCGAAGCCGCTTCCTCCGCCGAGCTCGCCGTGCGCCAGGCCGCCATCGATTCGCTCCAGGCGCTCGCCAACCACATCGAGTCCGACCCCGTTGAGATCGAGCGCGTCGCTCGCGAGAACTACGGCATGATCCGCGACGGCGAGATCCTCTATCGGTTCCGTGAAGTCAAGGCGGACAGCGTTGCGGCCGACAGTGCCACATCGCAGGGAGGTGATTAGCTAAGTTGCGTGAAGCCCTCGTCCTCGCCGCCGTCACCGCCACCGTCGCTGCTTTCCCCGCCTGCATCGAGACGTTCGACCCCAGAGCCGCAGCCTGGAAGATCATGGAGGACTACGGCGTCGCCGTAGAGTACCGTGTTGAACCCGGCTTTCTGCCCGATCAATACGTCCGTGCCCCCATCAACGCCCGCGCAGACGAGATCGAATGGCGCAGGTTCGCCGACCTCGTTCGCATGTTACCGACCTGGCTCGACAAGTATCCTCAGCCTGTCTTGGAAGAGAACCTCCGCGCCGTGCGCCTCTGCGGCCGTCTCGAAGTCCGCGGCAAACGTGTGGCCGGTATGTCGTACGACGACGTCATCTACATCGCTCACAGTCTCCCGCGAAGTCGCGTGGCCGCCATCAGCTTGGAAAGCACTTTTCATCACGAGCTCATGCACCAACTGTTAGCCCGCCACCGCTTCCCCTTCGAAGAGTGGATGGACGCTGTCCCAGACGACTTCTCCTACCTCCATGGATGGCTGGATTTCCTCGAGTCGGAACACCGGGTACTGCTGTGGAAGAATCCGTCCGTCTTCCCGGAAGGCCTGGTAAAGTCTTACGGCCGTGCCGCTCCCAACGAGGATATCGCGACCTATGCCGATGTCGTCTTCGCCGAGCCCGCCCTCATGCGAACCCTCGTCCAGCGACACCCAGCCATCCGCGCCAAGTACCTCGTCTTCAAGTCCTACTTCCTCGAACTCAGCCCCGAATTCGCCGCCTGGTTCGAACCCATCGGCTAGCCCGCAGCCGAACCTCGCGCGTCTAATCTTCGTGGTGGCTTCAGACTCCCGAATATTCGTCCTTGACGTCTGGCGCGGGTGATGCTACTGTAGTAGCACTCTGCTACTCAGATAGCATGCGGGCCCTGCGGCCCGGCCTAATAACTCGCAGACGAGAGCGACTCATGAGCCAGCCTGAACTTGGAGACCTCGGACGCCGGGAGCGCCAGATCGTCGAGGCATTGTACCGTCTCGAGCGGGCGACGGTGGGCGATGTGCTCGCCGATCTGCCGGACCCGCCCAGCTACTCGGCGGTGCGGGCGATGCTGAATAAGCTGGAAGAGAAGGGCTACGCTCGGCACGAGGAGGACGGACCGCGCTACGTGTACATGCCGGCGGTTCCGGCCGACAGCGCGCGGCGAACGGCGCTGCGCCACCTGGTCGATACGTTCTTCGACGGCTCGGTGGAGCGAGCGGCGCTGGCGCTGATCAAGCTCTCGGATGCCGAGATTGACGACGAATCGCTGGAGCGGCTGGCCGAGCTGGCCAAGCTCGCCGAGCAGGAAGGAAGATAGCCATGTCGATGACACTTCTGCTGGATGCGGCGATCAAAGGTGCGCTTTACCTGGCGTTGCTCTACGCCGTCTCGGGCGCGATGCGCCGCGCGCCTGCCGCGGTTCGTCACCTGCTCTGGAGCGTGGGCCTGGTTGGTGTGCTTCTGCTACCGGCCCTGTCGGTAGGGCTTCCGTGGCGCATCGGCATTCTGCCGACGGATGATGGGGATGTCTCGCAAGTCGAAGAGATATCGTCGAAGCCAGCGGCCGCGGACTCTGAGTCGCATCCGCTTCCGGCCGCCGACGGCACCGACAGCGCCAAGTCGGTGAAGCCGGGCGACGTCCCATCGAATGGTAAGATGGAACGGTCGCAGCCCAGCATCGCGGCGGCGCCCCCGGCGGCCTTCCAGTATCCGAAGCTTCCCAAGTTGATCGCGACGCTGTGGATCGCGGGGATTCTCGTCGTCGCTGGCCGGCTGGCCCTCGGCGTACTCGCGACGTGGTACATCGCGAGGCGAGGTGAGGAGTTGACCGGACGACACTGGCAGTCGTTGCTGGGTCAGGCGCGCCGACGATTGCAGCTGGAGACGTCCGTTCGCCTCTTGATCAGCCGACGCGCGCCGGTGCCATTCGTGACTGGACTGTTCCGGCCCATCGTCGTGCTGCCCGAGTTGGCGAATGAGTGGAGCGATGAGCGCCGCCTGGCCGTGTTGCTGCACGAGCTGGCCCACTTCCGGCGTGGCGATGTCGTCGCCCAGATCATCTCGCAGCTTGCCTGCGCGGTCTACTGGTTCAACCCGCTGGTCTGGCTCGCCGCGCGGCGCCTGCGTGCGGAGAGCGAGCGGGCCTGCGACGACCTGGTGATCCAGTCCGGAACCAAACCGTCCGAGTACGTGGAGCACCTGATCGATATCGTTCGCGTCGCCGGCCGCTCCTGGGCGCTCGCCGTCGCGCAGCCGATGGCCCGGCGCTCCGAGTTCGAGGGCCGTCTGCTCGCCATCCTCGAGCCGGGCATCAAGCGACATGGGCTTACGCGGGCCGCCGTGGTCGGCATCGTGTTGGCCGTTGCCATCACCGCCGTGCCGCTGGCCGCGATGGGTCCCGAGTTGCCGTCGCAGGTCGATGCGACCACCGCTCTGAGATCGGGCGACGAAGAGGACGCGCAGCGCCAGGTCCGGGTCGCCGCGCTGCTCACCG
>JBDHHX010000121.1:0-9910 GCA_039589155.1 Gemmatimonadota bacterium
CATCGCCACTGCGCCCGAACGGTCCATGACCGCCTTGTCGACCACGGTCACCTTTAGTCCGTGCTTCTTCGCCCAGTAGCTCGCTTCCACCGCCGCGCCGCAAGCGGCCATCCCGCCGCCGCAGATCAGCAGGTCGGTTTCAACCGTTACGGTTTCGAATTTCGGCATCTTGCATTTCTCCTTGAAGTTCTTCTTGCGAAGAAAAACTCGCTGCTCAGCTATCCGCCTCCGACTACAGCGTCGGGACCTTGTCCATCTTCACCGGCCCACGCTCCGTGTTCAGCCCTTCCGGCTCGCCCATCAGCGTCGGGCTCTTCAGGTCATCGTCGCCTGTCGGCGTGTGATCGAACGGCTGCGCCTTGCCTTCTGCGACGCCCCTGCGGATCGGGAACTTGAACCGCTTCGGCTTGATGTCCTTGCTGCGGAACTGCAGCGTCCACATGATGTCTTCGCTGCTGCGCATCGCCGTTACGCTCGCGCCCAGCGGGATGAAGTCCGCGTAGCCGCGAACCTCGATCGCCTGGGTCGGGCAGATCTTCACGCAGCTGTAGCACTCCCAGCACATCTGTGGGTCCTGGTTGAAGGCTTTCATGGACTCCTTGTTCAGGACCATGAGATCGTTCGGGCAAATGTGCTGGCAAGCGGTCTTATCGAGCGCCTTGCATCCGTCACACTTGTCCACAATCACGTAACTCGGCATCTCCGTGCCTCCCGTTCGAATGGTACGTTATCGAACACCTCTCCAGAGCTATGGCTGCAAGTCCGCGGGGTGCTTCCCCCTGGCTGGAAACGCGATTCTGGTGCGGACGCTAGGGCTAGTGCGATTTTCGTCACGATTGCAGGGCCTATGCCAGGGCGCGACCCGATGGCCGTTCTACGTTTATGCGATTATTGTCACGATTATGGTTGGGAACCGAGATTTTTGTCACGATTAATGTGGCAAGGAATTCCCAGATGCGCAAGGACCGCGTTTGCGGGGGAGTCCGACGGTGATTCAGGAGCTAGGCGGAGCTGTCTTGCGGAGGGCTTCGGTGTTATCCGGATCGCAGGCTGGCGTCGACCGATCCGGAGAGGAGCAGCGAGCCGAGGCGCTTCTCGATCCAGGCTTCAGCCTCTTCAACGGCTCGCTCGAAGCGGTCTTGGGAACACATGACGTCGACGAATCTGGCGACCGCCCGCTCGAGATCATCGGCGGTCCATAGGCTTATACCGTGTGGCAGCTCAGGGCCGGCGACGGAACCGAAGGCGTTGAAGTCGAGGATTCTGAGGGGTCGCTGATCGAAGTCGCGCAGGCCGACGAGTGCGGCCAGGTCGAGGACGGGTTCCTGATAGTCGATTCCAAAGTAGACGAAGTCGGCGTGAGCGATGGCTTCCAGGACGTCAGCCTCGGAGTATGACTGTACGCGAAGACGCTTCCCACGGCCGATGGCCCGTCGCAGTAGCTTGAGCTGGCCATGATGTTTTCTGTACAGCAGGCTCATTAGGGTCTGAGGGACCTGGAAGTGTTGAGACAGCGCGGCGAGGATCGAACGGGACGTGGCGGACCCGCCGACGACCACGTGGCGGCACCCGTCCATCTGGGCACCATCAACCTGTTGAACCCGAGAGAGGGCGGCGAAGCAGAACCCGGGGCTGAAGTGGCCCCACGTCGTCTCGGCCCGCACAGCTCGCGACAGCTCCACCGCCGTATTGACCAGGCAGGTCGCGCGCGGGCCGACGGTTCCGGCGCGCTTCGCGGTCCGCCCTGCGGTCTGCAACTGTGCCACAACATCCTTGTCTCCCGGTAGCGCGCTGCACAGCCCGCAAGCGGCGCGCATCAGGTGGTGCCAGGCCTCCATGCCGAACAGCGTATTCACCTCCAGTCCGTTCGGCTCGGGGTGGCCGTACAGACGACCGCGTATCCGTCTCACCGCATTCTCCAGCGCGGCCGAGTCGTTCGCACCCGTCAGCCAACCGTAGAACTCGATCCGCTGACAGGTGCTCCAGACCAATGCCTCGCTGATCTCAGGCAACTCCCGGACCCAGTCCAGAAACGCACGCACCTCCTTGCGTGTCTTCCTCACTTTCCCGAACACGTTCGGGTCGCTGTGCTTCAAGCGTGGGCCGTGGAGCGAATTGACGCTGCCACGGAACGAAGTGCCGATCATCAGCAGCGACCGAGGCTCGCTGTCGCAGAGATCCAACTCCACCCGTGCGCTCACGGCTCTCGCTCGCGTTTGCGTTCACGACCCAGCAGGTCCGCAATAGTGTCGCGGGTGCGGCGCGCCAGCGATGGGTCGCGGCCGCCGGTGAAGACGGCGATGCTCACTTCGTCATCTTCCAGCAAGGCTCCGAATATGACCTGAGAACGCTCGCCTGATGATGCGTCGCATGCCAGCGCGCGGTTCTCGACGGCGGCCCGAACCACGGCGGCGTTGCACTCATCGTCGTCGGTGGCGGCAACGACCAGGAGCGTTCCCCTCGCGTGCTCGGGTCTGAACGAGTCCTGAACCCAGCGGATCGCGCCCGCGGCGTGCTGCTCGGCGAGTCGCTCCGTGACCGTTGGTGCGACCACGGTCACGGCCGCCCCGGCTTGCGCCAGTGTGAGAACCTTCCGGGTCCCGACACTTCCGCCGCCGACAACCAGGCAGTTCTTGTTGCGGACGTCGAGTCCAAGCGGAAGGAAGCGTGGTGTATCCAGTGCTCTTCTACCCGTTCCAGTTCAGTGGCCAACGCTCAAGATGCCGCTTGCCGCAAGCGTCAGGATCGCAATTTCGAGCAGCGCCAGCGTGGCGTAAACCCTGTCCTTCTTCCTGATCAACGTGGGAACGATCCCCGCGTAGCAGACGATCGTCACCGCGGAAAGCAGAGCGATACCCAGGAAATTAAGATAATCTCCCTTGCCGAGGACCGAGAGCCAGGACCATCCCGTTACCGGCTGCTCCCGATGCACGTGGTCGTGGTTCGTGGCTTCCAGGTAATCGTGCACGCTCATCGTCCAGTAGTCGGGCAGCTGTTCTACAGGTATGGCGGGCTCGACTATGCCGGAAGCATACAGAGCGAAGGTCAGGAGCAGAAGCGCCAGCCCGATATACATGCCGATCTGGAGGATCTTGGCGTAAAGGAGTTGTTCCTCGTCGGCGCTGGGACACTCAAAGTCGCTACTTGTCTCCATGTTTCGACTCACCCTCTACTATACGATGAACGGCAGGCCCAAGCCTTTTGTGATTGCCTTGGCCCCAGCGAACAGCAGCAGCCCGATCACAATCCAACGAACGTACGTCGGTCTGGCTATGCGTAGTATCCGCACTCCGATGAATGAACCCAGCATGATTCCAACCAATGACGGCACCACCATCATCGGAATCACCGCGCCCCGGTTGACGTAGATCCAGGCCGCCGATGTGTCTGTGATCGAAAGCAGGAACTTGCTGGTCGCCACGCTGACCTTGAGCGGTGCACCCATGACCAGGTTCAGTACCGGGACGTTGGCCCAGCCGGCGCCCAGTCCGAACATCCCCGCCATGACGCCGATCACTATGAAAAGCAGCAGGCCGGGCACGGTCCGGTGCACCTTCCAGTTGATCGTCTGGCCCATGCTGGCCTCGTTGTACACTCCGCAGATCCGCAGAGCCGAGGATAGGTTGTCCGCCTGCTCGACTTCCGGGAACACGGATTTCTTAGCCGCCATCATCAGCGCCACGATCCCCAGGATCGTCGCCCCGAGCGCTGTCTGCACTACGTGAGTGGGAAGTGCGAGGCCGACCATCGCACCGATGATGGCGCAGGTCGAGGCGATCAGCGCCACCGGCATCGCCAGCCGCAGGCTCGCCAGGTTCATCTTCAGGAAGCCGGGCCCGGCGGCCAGCGCGCCGCTAAGCGCGACCAGCAGGCCGCAGCCGCGGACAAAGTCCAGGTGGAAGGGAAAAAAGCCACTGACGATGGGAACGTATAGCACCCCTCCGCCCACACCGCCCAGGGCCGCCAGGATCCCCATGACGAACGTCAGCACGAACAACACTAGCGGCCACACCCACCAGGCCGTTGGGCTGCTGGACAACGCAGGCGCCGTCACCTCGGCCGCCTCTATGATGCCGGGGTGGAGCAGCAGGATGAGGGCGATGAGTCCTATGAGACGGATCAGCGACGAACGAGCGTGTGCTCTCATGTGGCAGCGGTGTCTTCCGGAGGTTCTGTCCGTTCCTAGAACGATCATCCTCTTCCGCCTCGCCGGCCTTGTCTCGGGGTGCCTCGGCGAATCGTGAAAATCAGCACGATTCACCCATTGCCAGATACGTTCAACGGCGTGCACTGTCAAGCTCCGATGATTTTTGTTTGCATTATTACTGGAGAAAGGTCGTGCGATGTAGTATCTTGCCGGTGCCTGGTCTTCTCGTGCGAGGCCGTTCGCGCACAATACGGTGCGTGAACCCGGGTGCTTGCGCGTCCACGCGAGCCCACACGTGGAACAGGAGTCATGAGCACGACCGAAGATTGGGAAGCAGAGTTCATAGGTAAGATCACCGCCGCCACTACGCATGAACTGCGCAACGTCTTAGCCATCGTCAAGGAATCTGCGGGACTGATCTCAGACATACTCAATCCATCCAACCAGCCCGGGCCGCCACAATCTGAGAAGCTGATGCGGGTAACCGGCCGCATCGATGCGCAGGTCAAGCGCGGATCGGAACTCCTAACCAGCCTCAATCGATTCGCTCACAGCCTGGATCACGCCGAGGACGAGATCGACCTCGACGACGCGGCTCAGCTGGTCCCGTTTCTGTGCCAACGCGCTGCCAAAAAGGGGAGGTACCAGATAGAGGCGCAGGCTGGAGAACAGAGGCTCACGATTGTGCTCAACTTGCTTCGGCTACAGATGGCCTTGCATGCGGCCGTCGAATGTTGCCTGGAGCAGCTGCCCGAAGGCGGCACGCTGAAACTGCGCCCGGTTCGTCACGAACAGCGACCGTCGCTCGAGTTCAATGGCGAGGCAGGAGGCCAGGTTGTTTCCCTGGACCCAACCGAAGCCACCGCCTCGAACAGGCTGGCCACTGTCCTCGAAGGCCTGAGTGCATCGATCGAAAGAGTCGAATCGGCTCAGGGTTTTCGGCTCGTCTTCTCAGGGTGACGCAAGCATGGCCGTAGGGAGACTGTGATGAGCAAGATCAAAGTGCTCCTCGTCGATGACGAAGAAGCCTATGTGAAGACGCTGGCTGAGCGGATGGAGATGCGCGATGTCGGCAGTCGGGTGGCTTTGAGCGGTGAGGAGGCGCTTCAGATGCTCGAGGACGAACCACCTGACGTCATGGTTCTCGACCTCCGTATGCCGGGCATCGACGGGATGGAGGTACTGGAGCGGGTCAAGAGGAAACATCCTCAAATCGAAGTGATCATCCTAACCGGGCACGGCTCCGACAGCGAGGCAAAGGAGGCGCGCCGGCTGGGTGCATTCGACTACCTGCAGAAGCCGGCGGATACAGGCCATCTCTTGAGTACGGTCAGGGCCGCTTGGAAGAAGAGCTTGAAGGCCGCCGCCGAGTTCCTCAAGGACTCGCAAGAGGACTTCGACCGGAGCATGGCCGCAGCAGCCTTCGCCGAAGCGGGCGCGCCCGAACTGGCCAGGGAGACGATGGAGGAGTCTACTTCCCAACGAAGCGAGCAAGCCGACGAGCCCACTACCGGCGAAATTGCGTCACCCACAAAGTCGCTCAAGGTCCTGTTCGTCGACGACGAAGAAGACTTTGTACGGACCATCGCTGAGAGAATGGAAGTGCGCGACGTCGGCAGCGACGTGGCGCTGGACGGCGAGCAGGCGCTGCAGATGCTGGAGGACGATGTCCCCGACGTCATGGTGCTCGATCTTCGAATGCCGGGGATCGAGGGGATAGAGGTGCTGCGGCGCGTTAAGAAGGCGTATCCCCAGGTAGAAGTGATCATCATGACCGGCCATGGATCGGACAAGGACGAAGCGGAGGCTCGCCGCTTGGGAGCGTTTGATTATTTGCAGAAACCCGTCGACATAAATCACCTGATGGATGTCGTCAGGAGAGCCGGTCGGGCGGATCGAAGCGATGAATAGCGATCGGACGAGCAGCGCACAGAATATCCGCACCGCCAATGAGCGGTGATGGTGTTCGGCTGATTAGGTTTCGCTCATGCTGAAGAGGTCGAGGCAGCTAGGCGGATCGTTGGAAGATCACGATCAGCTGATCTCCAAGCGGCGCTATCGCAAGATGGTCACCGTGGCAGTGCTTTCGGTTTCCGCCGTCGCCGTGCTTCCGCTTCTCGTCATGTCGGGTATCACCTACCACCAGTTCCAGGAAGCGTTTCGAGCTGAGCTGACCCGTCCCATGGTGCGGTTCGCTTCGGCCGGGAAGCAGTCAATCGAGTCTTACCTCTCCGAGCGACTATCGGGTCTCGCCGTTGTGGCTCGCGAAACAACGCTCAGGAAACTCCGCGACGAGGGAAGGCTGCGCGCGGCGCTTACCAGCTTGAATCAGACTTTTGGCGGTGTAGTCGAGCTCGCACTGATCGACGAGGATGGTACCCTGGTCGCTTACGCCGGTCCGCTGGAGGCACAAGGGATTAGCCATGCGGAAGATCAATGGTTCAGAGAAGCCAGCGCCAGCGGCGAGTACGTGAGCGACGTGTTCATAGGGGACCGTGAGCTCCCCGAGATCATTGTCGCAATCGAGCACAATGACACCGATGGGAATCGATTCATCTTACGTGCTACGATCGATACTGATGCATTCCACTGGCTGGTGCGCGCTCGTACGGCCCGGCGTCCGGAGCTGGACCCGGTCTGTAGCAGGTGCCATTCGCTGGGGGTCCAGCCGTTCAGCGACGCGTTCATCATCAACGGCGATGGCGTGCTGCAAAGCTCCTCGCGGCTCTACGGTGACGTGTTGGATCGCACCCCCTTACCGGCTCTTCCGTACAGTGGCCAGGCGGAGCTCGTCGATCTGGCGGACGAGCAGGGAGAGCGACTGACCGTTGCCTACGCACAGATCGAACGTTCGCCGTTCACGCTGGTCGTTTTGAGTCCCCGGGTCGCGCTGCACACAGGTTGGCTGCCGCTGCGCCGCGACCTGTTGGTGTTCCCCACGATCAGTATCATGCTGATCCTGGCAGTGGTCATTTGGGGCTCGATCTATGTGGTGAAGCGCCTACGCGATGCGGACGCAAAGCGCGCCGCGCTCTATCACAAGATGGAGTACACCAACAAGATGGCCGCTATCGGGCGATTGGGTGCCGGTGTGGCTCACGAGATCAACAACCCGCTGTCGATCATCACGCAGAACGCGGGACTGCTCAAGGACCTGATCACGCTTCACGAGGGGTTGCCGCCGCGTGAGAAGATGGACCAGCTGGTGAACTCGGTTCTCAACGCGGCAGAGCGCTGTGGCGGGATCACCCATCGGCTCCTGGGGTTCGCCCGGCACATGGAAGTGCAGTGGGGGAAGATCGACCTCGATCTGCTGCTCAAGGAGGTCCTGGAGTTTCTCGGCAAGGAAGCCAGTTACCGAGATATTCAGATCGAGTTTAAGCACGCCGATTCACCACCTCCCATTGTCAGCGACCGGGGGCAGTTGCAGCAGGTGTTTCTGAACATCGTCAACAATGCCTTTGCCGCAGTCGAGGATGGCGGGCGGATCGAGATAGGGATAGAACAGGTCAAGGAGGATGCCGTTGCTGTAACCATCACTGACGACGGCATTGGCATTCCTGAAGATCAACTGGTACACATCTTCGATCCGTTCTTCACGACGAAGAAGGGTGCGGGGACAGGCCTGGGTCTCTCCATTACGTACGGTATTGTGCAGAAACTGGGTGGGCACATCACCGTGGAGAGCAAAGCGGGTGTAGGTACCTGTTTCACAGTCACACTGCCGATACGTCGGGCGCACGCCTAGGAGCGGCACATGGACCCCTTACGTGTTCTTATCGTTGACGACGAAGCAGAACTGGTCAGCGCCCTCGAGGAGCGTCTTAACCTGCGGGGGTTCGAGGCCGCCGGTGTGACCACGGGCTCCGAGGCGCTCTCTTTGCTTGCCGAGACGGCGTTCGACGTGGTTCTGTTGGATCTCAAGATGCCGGGGCTCGGCGGGCTGGAGGTCATCAGGAGGATCAAGGAAGAGCGACCGGGCCTTCAAGTGATCCTGCTCACCGGTTGGGGCTCGGAGGAAGACGCGAAGAAAGGGAAGGAACTGGGAGCCTACGACTACCTCATGAAGCCCGTGAAGATCAGCGAGTTGGTCCAGGTCCTGCTCTCCGCCTGTGCCCGCGAGGAGGAGGAAAAGGAAGAATGAGTGAAAGCACCGTGCTGCTCGTCGATGACGAGGAGGAGTTCGTCGAGGTCTTGGCCGAGCGGTTGGAGACGCGCGGTCTCACTGTGGACACGGCGGGGAACGGCGAGCTGGCGCTGGCAAAAGTGGGGAAACGGCCATTCGATGCCATCGTGCTCGATATGGCCATGCCCGGGATGGACGGCATCGAGACTCTGCAGGGGCTTCTCCAGATCAACCCGGACCTGCAGGTCATTCTGCTGACCGGTCGTGCGACGCTGGGCCAGGCGGTAGATGCAATGAAGCTGGGGGCGCTGGATTTTCTGGAAAAACCGGTGGACATCGAAACGCTGGTGGCGAAGATCGAGGAGGCGGCGACGAAGAAGTCGTCACTCAAGGAGAAGCGCATCGAGGACGAAGTCTCCGACATCATTCGAAAGAAGGGCTGGTGAAGAACGTGGAGGCGATGAAGCGCGTCAAGGAGATCATGATACCCGTGGAAGAGTACCCCGCGGTGCGAGACAACGCCACGCTGCGAGAGGCGATCGCGAGGATCGAGGAATCGCAGCTAGAGGTCGAGCTGGGCAAGTCTCTGCCTCGCGTCCTCCTGGTTTTCGATGAGATCAACGTATTGGTCGGGACCGCCGGACGCCGGGACATCATGCGGGGACTGGAACCGAAGTACCTGTTGAGCAAGCCACTGGACTACAAGAAGAAGTTGTTTGATATAGACGTCGATCCCAATCTGGCGGAACTTTCCTACGATCGGGTCGTGCGTGGGATCAGGGAACAGGCGAACAGGCCGGTGAGCGACGTGATGAGCCCGATCGAGGCGATCCTCGACGCCGATGATCACGTCATGAAGGCGGTGCAGGCGATGGTCGCTCTGGACGTGCCCCTTATCCCTGTGCTTCAAGAGGGAATGCTTTTGGGAGTCGTTCGGTCGGTCGAGGCGTTTCACGACCTGGCCCAACTGGTGAGATAGTCGTGGCCTCCTCCGGGAGGTCGCTCGCGAGATCGTCACTACCATGACCGATGAGGTGTTGTCCGAGGGAGTGAGGGCCATGCCCGGCGCCGGTTCCAAGCCCGCTCCGGGAGGAGTCGAGCTGGCTCGCCCGACGGACACCGAGGGTGTCGAGAAGGTCGACTGGAAGAGGGTCGCCTGCATCCTGCTCGGTGTCGTCCTTTTCACTCTGGTGTACTTCGCTCCCACGCCAGACCCGGCGGTGGACCCGCAGGGCGCGACCTTCCCCCTCACGCGGGAGGGCAAGGCGGCGCTGGCTCTGTTCTTTCTGGCGGCGACGTGGTGGGTGACCGAGGTCATCCCGATCGGCGTTACCAGTATCGCTATCGGTGTCGTCCAGGCGCTGTTCTTGATTCGTCCCGCGCGTGCCGCCTTCACCGACTTCATGGACCCGTCGGTCTGGTTCATCTTCGGCTCGCTCGTCTTCGGCATGGTCTTCACCAAGACCGGTCTCACACGGCGGATGGCGTACAAGATGCTGTCGCTGGTGGGAGAGCGGACGAGCATGATCTATCTCGGCTGTTTCGTCATGACGGCGTCGCTCACGCTGGTCATGGCGCACACCGCGGTGGCCGCCACGGTCTTCCCACTGTTCCTGGCTATCTACGCCCTGTACACC
>JBDHHX010000122.1:0-9847 GCA_039589155.1 Gemmatimonadota bacterium
AGTCCTAGTTCGCATCCGTCAGATTCAGCTCGATGCGATCGGTCTTGACGTTGACACGCAGGTCGGCGCTCAGCCCGTAGATGATCGCGGCGGCTTTGATCATGGTGACTTCGTTCTCGTGGAGCTTATTGTCGGCGCCGGCGATGTCGACCAGGTCGCGGATGATGGCCCGGAGCTTGTCTTTGCTGCCGCCCAAGAAGCGGGCGACGTTGACCGCCGACTGCAGGTAGGCGGCGTAGCGCTGCTCCCGGGTGTTGCGGGCTTCATAGGCCGACACCACGTCGCCCCAAACCTTTTCGAACTGCTCGAGCGAAACATCGTCCATCCAGCCCCCGAACTTCGACATGAAGGTCCGCTGCTCTTCGGGTGAGAGCTCGTTGTCGGCGAAGTGGGCGATCCCCAGGTACAGGTTGACCAAATCGTGGGCATGGCTCCACTCGGCGGGCATCATCCCGCTCTCGAGGCCTTCTCCCCACGGTATGCTCGGTTTCTCCATCCTGACCGCTCCTGAAAATGAAGTCGGCTGAATTTAGCGCAGCGGCCGGCGGACGGCCATGCGCTGCCCCTCAGACGCCTCCTTGATGGGGCGCCGGTTCGTCCGCTAGGTTTCCACCTGCTCATGCAGCGACGGACCCGCAGGCGGCGCCGCAGGCGTCGATCGAGGGAGGCGGAATGAAGACGTACAAGATTGGGTCGATACCCGGGGACGGAATCGGGCCGGAGGTCGCCGGCGAGGGCCTCAAGGTCCTGGAGACGGTCGCCGAGATCGAGGGGTTCGGCTACGAGTTGGTGGACTACCCGTACAGCGGCGAGTACTACCTGAAGACGAAGGAGCTGGTCCCCGAGCGCGTGATCGACGAGTGGCGCGACCTCGATGCCGTGCTGCTGGGCGCCATCGGTCACCCGGACGTGGAGCCGGGCCTGGTCGAGCGCTCGGTGATCCTGGGCCTGCGGTTCGGCCTGGACATGTACATCAACCTGCGGCCGATCAAACTGTATTCGGAGCACCTCTGTCCGCTGAAGGACAAGGGTCCAGAGGACATCGATTTCGTGGTGGTGCGCGAGAACACGGAGGGTATGTACTCGCAGATCGGCGGCCACCTGAAGAAGGGTACGCCGGACGAAGTCGCGATTGTCAACGGGGTCTACACGTGGAAGGGCTGCGAGCGCGCCTCGCGGTACGCCTTCGAGTTAGCGGAGCAGCGGGCGGCGGCCCGGGGCTCGAAGTCGCAGGTGACGCTGGTGGACAAGGACAATGCGATCCGGCAGCACGATCTGTGGGACCGCGCCTTCGCGCAGGTGGCGGAGGATTTCCCGGAAGTGGGGACGGACCACGCCTACGTCGACGCCTGCTGCATGTGGATGGTGAAGAATCCCGAGTGGTTCGATGTGATCGTGACGACGAACCTGTTTGGCGACATCATCACCGACCTGGGCGCGATGATTCAAGGCGGGATGGGTATCGCCGCGTCAGGCAACATACACCCGGGCAAGACTTCCATGTTCGAGCCGATCCACGGATCGGCGCCCAAGCACGCCGGTAAGAACGTCGCCTGCCCACTGGGCATGATCTCGGCCGTGAGCATGATGCTCCAGTTCCTGGGCGCAGAGAGCGGTGCGGCACGCATCGAAGCTGCGATTGCCGACCTGCTCGTGAGCAAGGCGATCCCGTCGGCGGATGCGCGCAGCGGCATCTCCACTTCCGACATGGGCGATATGGTGGTGGCCCGCGTGCGCGAGACCGCTCACTCGTAGCGCAGGGCCACCATCGGGTCGACGCGAGCGGCGCGTAACGCGGGGACCAGGCTCGCCAGCAGCGCGACCGCGACCAGCAGCGCCGTTATCCCGACGAACGTCAACGGATCCCACGAGCCGACCCCGTAGAGCAGGCTGCCGAGCGGCCGCGTCGCCGCGAACGATATCACGACCCCGATGACGGCGCCGACCGCGGCGAGCGCAATTCCCTGCCGCACGACCATCATGACCACATCGCTCGAGCTGGCACCCAGAGCGACACGGATGCCAACCTCCCGCGTGCGCTGCGATGCGCTGTAGGCGATGACGCCATAGAGTCCAGTGGTGGCGAGTAGCATGGCCAGTGCGCCGAACACAGCGAGCAAGATCCCACCCATTTTCGGCAGGAAGAGCATGAGCTTCAGGTGCTCATTCATGGTCTTGAGCTCGACGATCGGCATGGACGCGTCCAATGCCTGGACCTCACTCCTCATCATCGGCAGCAGAGCCTCGGCCGCGCCGCTACTCCGCACGACCATCGATATCCACGGCTCGTAGTCCTGGGAGAAGGCCCTGTACACGTAGGGACGCGGCGCTTCGCCCAGCGTCCGCACCTTCGTGTCGCGGGCCACGCCGATGACCATGTAAGGTGTGTCTTCCGCATCACCCAAACGAAGCCGCTTGCCGACCGCACTTTCACCGGGCCAGAACCGCTGCGCCGCCGCCTGGCTGATGATCACAACGGCTTCAGCATCGGCGTGGTCCTCTTCGCCGAAGTCGCGGCCATGCAGGAGCGGCACGTTCATCGCCTCGAAGTAACCGGTGCTCACCGTAGCGACGTCCGTATCGAGGCCCTCGTCGTCAGCGAGCTCGACGCCCTCAGGGAAAGCCTCGTTGGTGTGGATCGCCGCGCCCAACGGCATGCGGCTGGCCAAAGCCACGGCTTCGACCTCCGGCCGACTTTGGATTCTCTGCATCAACTGGTCGAGGAAGGCTTCTCCCTGCACCTCGTCGTAGTCGTTGTTCAGATCGACGAAAAGTGTGAGTATGGCCGCGCGATCGCGCTCGAAGCCGGGATCGATGTCAGCGGCGTTCTTCAGGCTGCGCACGAACAGTCCGGCGCCGATGAGCAGCACGAGCGAGACCGCGACCTGGAGGACGACCAGCGAATTCCTGAGTCCCAGCTTGCGGCCGGCACCGCCGAGGACGGCGGTCTCGTTCTTGAGCGCCGGGACGACCTGGGGCCGGGTCGCTTGCAGCGCCGGCGCTAACCCGAACAGCAGACCCGTCGCAACGGAGACGAGCAGGGTGAAGGCCAGCACGCGGTTATCGAGGCTGAGGTCCAGCTGGACGGTGAGCAGCCCGGGCGGTTGCAGCTTGACCAGGAACGCGGACGTCCAGTAGGCGATCAGCAGCCCGAGTGCGCCGCCGGACAACGACAGCAGCAGGCTCTCGGTAAGCAACTGCCTGATCAAGCGGCCACGTCCCGAACCCAGAGCCAAACGAATCGCGACTTCCTTACGCCGGGCCAGGGCACGCGCCAGAAGCAGGTTGGCCAGGTTGGTGCAGGCGATGAGAAGCACGAGACCGACCACGACCATCAGCATGACAGCCACGGGCGTTATCGCCCGGTCGACCATGGGGTGGATGCGGACGTCGCTGGTGCGAAGGATGGGGTATCTACGACCTTCGTTGGACTCGGGGTACGCTTCGGCCAGCTGGCGGGCCAGAACGTCCAGGCCCGCCTGCGCCTGCTGAAACTCGATGCCGTCGCGCAACCGCCCTTTCACCATCAGCCAGCGGCGGTCGCGGTCGTCCAGATAGTCCTCGCCGGGGCTCAGATAGCGTGCGGCATCGAGAAGTACCCAAAGCTCCGACGAGATGCCGACGTACAGCCCGGTGAACTCCTCGGGCGCGACGCCGATCACCTCGAACTGCCGGCCTCTCAACACCAGGACTTCGCCGATGATGTTCGGGTCGGCCGCGAAACGACGGTGCCACAGGCCGTGACTGATCATCGCGACGGGCGGCGCTCCCGGCTGCTCGTCTTCGGCAGGTATGAACGTCCGACCCCTGGCCGCCGGGATACCGAGGACATCGAAGTAGTTACCTGAAACCGCTTCGCCCAACAGCATCTCCGAGCGGCCGTCCTGACTCAAGCTCAAGAAGTCGGCCGTGTAGGCGATCACGCCGGTGAAGAGATCTTCACGTTCCGTGATGTCGAGATAGTCCGGGTAAGCCTGCGTGACCGGCTCCGAGTCGTCTTCCTCCTGCGAGTAGATCTCGACCAGCTGGTCGGGTGACGCTACCGGCAGGGGGCGTAGGAGGACGGCGTTGACGATGCTGAAGATCGCGCTGTTAGCGCCGATGCCCAGCGCCATGGTGAGGAGCGCGATGAAGGCGAATGCAGGGCGTTGTATCAGTCTGCGGGCCGCGTAGCGCAGGTCCGCGATAAGGCTGTCCATAAGAACTCTCCGGCCAGGTGTCCGCTAGGGCTATGGATACAGACGGAGCCCCGGGCCGGAGAGTTTCGTTATGACGGCAGGTCCTGCCGGGTCAGCTTCCCTTGGAGAGGGGCGCCGACTTGCCGGCTGAGCGCGTGCTGATGTTGAGCTCGTATGCGCCGGTCGCACCGCTCTGGTACGATGTCACGACCACGGTCCACTCGCCGGCCTCATTCAGCTGCGTCTCGATCCGCGAACGACTGGTAGAGCCTTCGTAGTCGTCGTTCTCTGTCAGCTCGCCCGACGGCGCAACCAACCCGAGGTACGTATCGAAATCGGACGAATGAAGCTCCAGCACGACCTCATCACCGGGGTTACCATGCAGGACATACGTATCGTAGTACGTTCCACTGATCCGATCATCGCCGGCGTCCAGTCGGTCCTGGTAGCTCTGGTTCGCTGGCGCTCCCGAGGCGCCGGACAGGCTCGATTCCGCGTACACACCCACGCCATAGTAGCACGGCTCCGCATCGCAGCTGGCCATGTACACGTGAACGCCGAAGCCGCCCGACCCTGACGGTGTGACTTCCACCATCGGGAAGGCGTCGTCCTCGTAGTCCGAGTCGACCTGGTTCCCCGAGCCGTCGAACAGCGAAAGGTCGATGTCCGGACAGTCGTTGTCGCACACGCCAATCAGGAAGTAGTGGACGCCGGCCTGCAGCGTGACCTCGAAGTCCGCCGCGGCGCCGTCGTTCAGCGATCCTGTTTGGGCGGTGCCGACCAACGTGTAGCCCTCCGAACTAAGGAACTGGGCCGCTCCGTTGATCTGGTCGATCACCTGTTGTTCCCATTCGCTCTGCGCCGCTGCCTGGACGGGTGCAAAGGCTAGAGCCGCCAGCACAAGAAAGATGGCTCCCCTGTTCATAAGCCTACTCCAGTAGGATGAAGACGAATCGGGGGGGGCGAGCTGTGGGTCAGGCTACAACGCCCGCTAAGATTACGTACACGGTGGCGAGCGATCGGTTCCCTTGCCGCGGGCCGCTGCCGGCGCTTGGCGCTAGCGGCCCAACCCGCCCAGCCAGGACTCCCGGAAGCGGCTCATCTCGGGCGTTAGGGCCAAACCGACGTCCTCGTAGGGAACGATGGCGAGCCAGCGGTTCTCCTCCAGCGTCAGCTCGACTCGAACCTCTCTGCCGCGCTCCTCGAACACGATCTCGACGGCGTCGCCGGGCCGGTGCTTGCCGATGACGCGGCTGAGATCAGCGTCGGATGAGAGGCGGACCCCATCCAGTCGCAGAATGACCGAGCCGCGGTCGATCCCGGCATCGTAGAGGGGTGTTCCGATGATCGTCGTCGACGTCAGCTCGGCGCCGCGGTCGTCGTAGTCGAGCTCGGCCCAGCCGAGGCTGGCCTGGCCGGGGTGTGCCTGGCGCAGCGAGAAGCCGGCGTGTGCCAGCAACGCCTCGAAATCGGGGGCCTCTTGCCCGTGGACGTAGTCGCGGAAGAACGCCCCGGCGAACGCCGGGTCGCCGGTCAACTCGCCGAGGATGTCCTCCAGGTCGTCTACGGTGTACGGGGTTTCCGTCTTCCCGTGGCGCTGCCATACGGCGCGCATGTAGGCGTCGAGGTCGAGCCGATCGAACTCCGTGCGCAGGGTCAGGTCGAGGGCGAGGGCGAGGGCTGAGCCCCAGGTATAATAGGAGATGAACGTGTTGTCCCTGTTAGTGGGATCGACCGACCGCGCCTGATCGACGAACGGAGCCTGCCTGCTCATGCCAACGACGCTGTAGAAGCCGCGCGCCGGGCTGAGCAAGACGGTGCTGACGGTGTTCGACATGCGTCGCGCGTATTCAGCATCGCCGAACATTCCGACGCGGCGCATCAACAGGCCGCCGTAGTAGCTGGTGAACCCTTCGGCAAACCAGAGCGCGTCTGACATGTTGGCGCGCTCGAAGTCGAACGGTTCGAGGCTACGCGGCCGGATCCTCTCCACGTTCCAAGCGTGAAAGAACTCGTGGGCGACGGTGCCAAGCAGCCCCATACTCGCTTGTTCGAGCGAGCGCGTGCTAGCGAGTATCGTCGAGTTGCGGTGCTCCATGCCGTCGCCGTTGACCCAGGGCAAGTAGTCGGCGATGAAGGTGTAGGTCCCGTAGTCGAAACGCGGATATTCTCCAAAGACGTCCCGCGCTTCGGTCACCAACCGCCGGGTCCAGTCGACGTAGAGCTCGAGCTCTGTCTCGGAGCCCTGATGGTGCATCGCCACACGGATGGTGTACGCCGCGCGGCCGTCCGAGACCGCCCACTCGCGGAGCGCGAAGTCGCTCAGCTCGGTAGGGCTGTCG
This sequence comes from Gemmatimonadota bacterium, assembly GCA_039589155.1. Taxonomy (GTDB): domain Bacteria; phylum Gemmatimonadota; class Gemmatimonadetes; order Palauibacterales; family KS3-K002; genus Kutchimonas. The sequence continues at coordinate 6,521 of JBDHHX010000122.1, forward strand.
AGAAAATAGTCGAGGCTCGGCGCGGTGAACGTCAACGGATCAGCGGTGGGCGCCAGCTGGGTCGCCGTCCTCCAGTCGGTACCGTGGGGCGGCTGGAACGTTATCCGTATTGGGCGGTCCTCGAGGCCGCGCGCCCAGGCAAACGTCGCCGGCATGTTGAGATGGGCATGCGTCATGTCTATACCGGAGTAGGTGCCGTCGGCCCGGTCGGCATAGAGCGTATAGGCGAAGACGACCGTGCCGTCATGGTTCGGGACATCCCATCCGTAGGGATCCGGGCGGAGGATCCGCAGCTCACGACCAGCGCCGTCGTGGGCGGTCACGCTGTACACGTTCTTGGCGAACTCGTGCAGGGCGTAGCGCCCCGGCGAAGAGCGACTCATACGAATCTGGAGCGTTCCCGGCGGTAGGTTCGAGAAGGTGACCCTGACTTCGGCCTCGTGGTGAGCCGCGTTTGGGAACGACACCTCGTAAACGACGGGCGACGCAAGCTGGAGGGCAAGTGCGAGGATGAGCGCTAACATTCAAGGGCTCCTGGCTGTCTATCACGCAGGCTATTGACCCGGAAAGCGGGTCTCGCAATAATGCTTACAGTTACCGGAAGCGCAACCGAAGCGAGAGGAGGATCCATGCGCAGCCAGCGTCGCGAGGTACGCTACACGAGGGTACTCGTTGTCGGCCTCGCCGTATCCCTGCTGGTGCATGGCGCGCTACTGGGACTGGGACGTCTGAGCTTTGGCTCGGGCGGCTCGGAGGAGGGACCCCTGAGCGTCGTCACCCTGCCCCCGGAGACGGACGTAACCAAACCGGAGTTAGACACGGCCGACGAATCGTCGCCGATGCCCGCCGAGATGTTCGCAATGCTCGAGCTCTCGAGCGCGGCGGTCGGCCCGGAGTTGGCAGAGTACCCCTACGTGATCGATCGGGCGCGGAACGCTCCTGCGATGGCACCGCTGGTGCCGCGGCCGCGGTTCGAGCCGCTGACCGTTGAGACAGGACTGACGCCGATCCGGACGCCGATACCGACCGGTGCGGTGGCCATGGGAGGTGGCGGTGACCGGGGCAACGGCCTGGACGGTCTGCACGTCATCGTCATGAGGCCCGCGGGAATCGGACACGGCGGCGATAGCTGCAGGCCGGGTGGTCGGTTCATCAACTATCACCGGTCCCCGATCGTGAGGCCGACCAGCCCACTGCGAAGGTGGTAACGGTCGGCAAACCGTAAGGCACGAGAACAGAAAAACGGCCGCCCAGATGGGCGGCCGTTCTTCTTGGCGGTGCGCTCGCGACGAGCGAGCTAGTGCCGCTCTATGAACTGCTGGTATAGCTGCGTGTGCTTGCTCTCCAGCGACACTTCCTGGCCTGCTATGAACATGCGCTCGACGTTGGTGACGATCTGCAACGGGTCACCATCGGTTACGATCAGGTCGGCCCGCTTGCCCACGTCGATGCTACCCATCTGGTCCGCAACACCCAATATCTCTGCGGTGCTCAGGGTCACCGCTCGCAGACCGATCTCCTGCGGCAGACCGAACGCCACCGCCTTGGCGGCGCTGTACGGAAGGTTGCGCACGTTGGCGTAGTCCTGAGTGCTGAATGAAACCTTTACGCCGGCCCCATGCAGAACCGCTGCATTCCGGAAACCGGCGTCGATGGGATCGTCACGATCCATGGTCGGCGATGCGGCAGACCCGACGACGACCGGGATGCCTCGTTCGGCGATCTCTTCCGCCAGGCGGAACGCCTGGTCGCCACCGACGATCACGGCCTCGACTTCAGGGAACTCGTCCAGGAATAGCAGCAACGTGCGGATGTCTCGTTCGGCTCGGACGCGGAAGAAGACCGGCACCTCGCCCGTCACCGCCGGCACCATCGCCTCGAGCAGCGTCCGCCTCAACAGCCGGCCGTTGCCATCGAAGGGCGCGGTCGGGTCATCGTCGACGCTGGGCGTACTGGCGTAGGTCACGGCCCGGTTGAAGAGATCGACCAGCTCCTCCAGCCGATCACCTTTGATTTCCGGATCGTCCCAAGCTTTGCCGGTCGGCGACGGGAAGTTCACCACCATTGCGGCGCGCTCGCGGACGGCCATGCGCTCCGGCGTATCGCCAGTCAGTTGAATCACCGCACCAGCGCCCTGTATCACGCCGGTGGCCGGGATGGCTAGCACAGACGTGATCCCGTTGGCTCGGGTGACAGGGATCTCGACGCTGTGCGGGTGAACGCTCCATATCGAATTCAGGTGCGGGTTGTAGCGGCCCGCTTCACGGTCATCGTGCGCGGCGCCGAATGAACCGATCTCGATCATCCCCACCTGCGTCAGCGGATCGATCATCCCCGGATAGATGTGCTTGCCGGCGACGTTGATCACCTCGGCGTCGGCCGCGATGTCAGCACCACCTCGGTTCCCCACGTAGGAGATCACGCCATCTGTGATGATGACGGCGCCGTCCTCGATGGCGGGGCCCGAGACCGGGTGCACGGTGGCACCGACCAGCGCTATGGCCGGGCCTTCAGAGCCATTGGTCGAACCGTTCGAGCCATTGGACCCCTGCGGCTGCGACGCCATCGCCGTGCTCGGCGCCGTCGCCACCGGCGCCGGCGTGAGCGGCGGCATCGGGTTGACCGGAGAACCACGCAGCTCGGCGTCGCGCGCCAGGTCGAAGTAGACGATGCCATCGACGATGGTCTTCTCGACCCGCGAGTAGGCATTGAACGGGTCGCCGTTTAGGAGGACGATGTCGGCCTCCTTGCCCACTTCCAGCGTGCCGATCCGGTCCTCGAGGTGGAGCTGCCGCGCTGGGTAGGCCGTCAGCATGCGTAGCGCATCCTCACGCGAAATGCCGCCGTACTTCACCGGCTTGTTGAACTCGTAGACCATGAAGGGCTGCAAGTATGGTATGTCGGAGTTCAGGCTGGTCAGAACCCCGTGCTCGTGCATGATCGCCGGGTTGTAGGGGATGGCGTCGAAGGCCTCGAGCTTGTAGGCCCACCAGTCGGCAAAGGTAGAGCCGGAGGCGCCGTGCGCCGCCATCTCGTCGGCGACCTTGTAGCCCTCGAGCACGTGAGTGAAGGCATCGATCCTGAAGCCATACCTCTCCGCCACGCGCATGAGCATCAGGATCTCATCGCTACGGTAGGAGTGGGCGTGGACCAGGATCTCGCCCTCCATGACATCGACCAGCGTTTGCAGCCGAAAGTCGCGGCGCGGGGGTACCGGGTAGTCCCTTCTGTTCTCGTTGTAGTTGTCCCACGCCTGTTTGTATGCGGTCGCAGCGGTGAACGCCTGATCGTAAAACGACTCGACGCCGGCGCGCGACATCGGGAAGC
>JBDHHX010000123.1:0-9554 GCA_039589155.1 Gemmatimonadota bacterium
AGACGCTGAACCTGTTGGACCGCGCCCTCGATGCGTCGCTGGTCCTCTTCGGTCATCCCCGGATCGCCGATCAGCTGCCCGCCGCATCCAACATCGTATGCGCTTGGAACGGCGATCCGCTCATGCAGGAGGCCGTCGCCCAACGGCTGGTGGAGACGCCGGAGCGATGATCGCTGTCGACTGGCTGGTCATCGCCGCCTACCTCGTCGGCACTCTCTTCATAGGAATCTGGTTCTCGCGCCGCGGCGCCAAGAGCTTCGCTGACTTCTTCGTCGGCGGCCGCGCCTTGCCCTGGTGGCTCGCCGGCACGTCGATGGCGGCCACCACGTTCAGCGTCGACACGCCTCTATATGTCACAGGTGTGGTCGCCCGCCGCGGGATTGCCGGGAACTGGGAGTGGTGGGCGTTCGCCATCACCCACGTGATGATGATCTTCCTGTTTGCCCGCTTGTGGCGACGTAGCATGGTCGTGACCGACATCGAGCTGACCGAGCTACGCTACGGCGGCAAACCGGCGGCGGTCCTGCGCGGCGCTCGCGCCTTCATCTTCGCCGTGCCCATCAACTGTATCGGGATGGGCTACGCGATGCTGGCCATGCGGAAGGTGATCGAGGCGCTGGGCTTGTGGGACGCCGCTGCGATCGCGCTGCCGGGAGAGCCACGCATCTGGATCGTCGTGGCGCTATCGATCTTCGTTCTGGTTTACGCGGGAATGGCCGGGCTCTGGGGCGTGGTGGCCACCGACTTCATCCAGTTCGTGCTGGCGCTTCTCGGCGCACTGCTGGTCGCCGCCTTCGCGCTGCCCGACGTGGGTGGCATCGCCGGGTTGAAAGCGACTCTGGTGGAGCGGGGGCTGGGCGACAGGCTGGACTTCATGCCGTGGTCCGACGTCGCGCAGCTGTCGATGACGACGTTCCTGGCGTACATCGGCATCCAGTGGTGGGCGTTCCGCAACAGCGACGGTGGCGGCATGTTCATCCAGCGGTTCATCGCGTCGAAGACGGAAGCCGATGCGCAGAAGGCGGGCTGGCTGTTCAATATCCTGCACTACGTGGTTCGTACCTGGCCGTGGATCGTCGTCGCGCTGGTCTCACTGATTCTCTATCCGAACCTGGCCGACCCGGAGATCGGTTACATCCAGATGATGATCGACTACCTGCCGGCCGGGTTGCTCGGTCTCGTCATCGCCTCGTTTCTAGCCGCGTTCATGTCCACGGTTTCGACGCTCATCAACTGGGGCGCGAGCTATATCGTGAACGATCTCTACGTGCGCTGGGCGAACCCCGAGGCCAGCGACGGCGAGCGGGTCTGGATCGGCCGCGCCGCCTCTGTGGTCATCGTGGCTCTGGCCGGAACCGCCGCCTTCTTCGCGCAGGACATCGGCACCGTCTTCCGCTTCATGATCGCCATCGGTACGGGGCCCGGCGCGGTACTTATACTGAGATGGTTCTGGTGGCGGGTTAACGCCTGGGCCGAGCTGGCGGCGATGCTGGCCGGGATGGGGATCGCGCTGCTGTCGTACCTGCCCGCCTTCGGCGACATGGACTTCGGCGTGCGGCTCGCCGTCACCGCGTTCGGCTCGGCGGCGATCTGGATACCCGCCATGCTGCTCACCCGGCCCGAGTCGGAGGAGACGCTGACCGAGTTCTATCGCCGCACGCGGCCCGGCGGTCCGGGCTGGAACCGTCAGCGTCAGGCCACCGGACTGGAGCCGCTGCAGGAGCTGGGCGCCGATCTGCGCTCCGGCGCCACGGCGATCGTGCTCCTCTTCTCGCTGATGTTCAGCGTCGGTTGGCTGGTGTTGGGCGTGTGGGGCAATGCGGCGGCGGCTCTGCTTGCCGCGGCGGCAGCGCTCCTGGTGCTGAGACGGGTACGCGCCGGCCGGGCTCAGTCGCTGGCCTGAGCGCTGACAGTGGCCATACATTGCGATCCAAGTCAAAAACACTAGCGAAGCGGGGTCGTATACTGGGCAAAGTGAGCGGGGAGTGGAGGTTGGCGCGGGCGGCGTTGTCGGCCGCCGGGCTGGCGATGGTGGTGGGCTGCGCCAAGGCCGGACCCGAGATGGCGGGGCTGCCGCCCATCCCGCCGCATCATGGCGAGCTGGCCATAGATGTAGTCTACCCGCGGGACTCGGCGCTCATCGCGGCGCGCGACTCCAACTTCATCTTCGGGTCGGTGGGGAACGGCGACGCCCGGCTCACCATCAACGGGCGGACGGTCCGGGTCCAGCCGAACGGCTCGTTCCTGGCTTGGCTCCCCGTCCCCTTTGCCCCGACCGACTCGCTGACCTACTACGAGCTGGTCGCCTCCCTGAACGGCCAGGAAGTTCGTGCCGTGCGAACGGTGAGGCTGCGGCCGACAGACCGGCCACTGGCGCCGGACGCCGCCGTCATAGACCCGGCCAGCGCGGCGCCGCGGGGCGCCTGGTGGGTTCGGGAGGGAGAGGTCATTCCGCTGGGCGTCCGGGCCACGCCCGGTGCCCGGGTCCGCTTGCTGCTGCCCGCCGGCGGGGCGGTCTCGTTGGAGGAGGTCGGGACGCAAGCGGTGGGCTCCGCCGCGAACTGGATCTTCGGAAGCGTGCCCTGGGTGGGATCTGGGTCGGCCTTTTCCACCGGGCTCTATCGGGGCGCGCTGGTCGCCGGGCAAGCTCTGGGCCGGGGACGGCTGAACCCGGCTCTGCCGCCGGTCTCCGTGGACGCGTCGGGCATCGCGCCCCACTGTGCGCCACCGCCACAGGGCAGTAGCGAAGCTGTTGCGGATCCGGCGAACACTAACAGACTGGCAGTTTCGGTGAGTAACGCGGCGGCGAACCGGCGCGAGACTGCTGCGCAGGATAGCGCGGCGGGAGCGTGGCCGGAGTGCGCCATCCTCGAGGTGGCGTTGCCCGGCGACACCGTACGAGCGCCGCTCCCGCTGGACCTGTGGATCGTGGAGGGTACGGGCTCCACGGCAGAGCTGCGGGAGGAACCCTCCGGCGTCGGTCGCGACGGGTTCGTGGTGGGCCGGGCGGCGCCGGGCGCTACGACGCTCTGGATGTGGAGCGACGGGGTCCGGGCCCTGGCCACGGGCCGTCGGAACGGGTCGGTACGGCTGCGACTGGATGGTCGGACGGAGGCGTGGGCGGCGCTGGACGAGCTGGTGCCGCTGGACGACGTATCGCTGCCATGGCGGGCTCGGGTGGGGACGGTGCGGCTGGAAGGGAGGCCGGACCGAGTCGAGGTGCGGGTCGAGGTGAGCGAGCCGGTCCCCTATCACGTGGAGGTGGAGGACGACCGGCTCTCGCTGCTGCTCTATGGGGCCTACTCGAACACCGACTGGCTGCGTTACGGGGCCGAGGATGACTTCGTTCAGAGCGTTCGTTGGGAGCAGGTCGATGCGGAACGTTACATCCTCCGCTTCCAGTTGGCCGGGCGTCCCTGGGGCTACCGCGCCCGATACGGCGGCGGTGGCTTGACGCTGGAGATCCGCAAGCCGCCGCCCGTGGAAGCCAGGCGGCCGCTGGCCGGCCTGAAGGTCGCCGTCGATCCGGGGCACCCACCGGTGGGCGCTACCGGTCCGACGCGGCTGTACGAGGGCGACGCGAACCTGGCGGTGTCGTTCCGGCTGAAGCGCTTGCTGGAGGCCGAGGGAGCACGGGTCATCATGACGCGGACCGACCGCAGCGTCGTTCGGCTGTACGACCGGACCCAGTTGGCGGAGCTACTGGACGCCCACGTTCTGGTCTCCATCCACAACAACGCGTTGCCCGACGGGGTGAACCCGTTCGAGAACCACGGGACCAGCGTCTACTATTTCCATGACCAGGCGCTGGATCTGGCTCGCGCGCTGCAGAACGGCCTGCTGGCTTCCATGGGGCTGGCCGACCTTGGCGTGGGGCGGGCCAGCCTGGCGCTGGCGCGGCCCACCTGGATGCCGGCCGCCCTGACCGAGGGCGCTTTCATGATGATCCCCGACCAGGAGGCGGCGCTCAGGGACCCGGCGTTCCAGGAAGCCTACGCCCGCGGCGTGCTCGAGGGCTTGCGCGCCTTCGTGCGCCGGAGGCTCGAGTGAGACGTGCCCGCCGTCTGCTGTTCGGGACCACGCTGATACTATCGATCGTCCTGGCTTCCGCGGCCGCCGCCCAGCTCCCGCCGGACGAGAAATACCTGCAGTTCGAGACTGAGCACTTCCGGGTGATCTTTCCAGAAGCGATGGAGACGTTCGCCCGGCGCTCCGCCGTCAGCGCCGAGTGGGCTTACGACATGCTCTCGCGCGACTTCATCGGGCCGCCCAAGGGCCGGATCGGCCTGGTCATCACCGACTACACCGATCGGCCGAACGCCTCGGCGACGCCGATCCCCGTGAACCGTGTGGTACTCATCGCTGCCCCTCACCTGGCCGTCCGCCAGCTGAACTACTACACAGACTGGGTCAACAATACGATGGTCCACGAGTTGACTCACATCTTCCACCTTGACCGTGCCGACGGTGTATGGGGCGCGGCCCAGTTCGTCTTCGGGCGCCTGCCCGCATTCTTCCCTGCGTTCTACCAGCCGCAGTGGGTGGTCGAGGGGCTGGCGACCTATTACGAGTCACGCCTGACCGGTGCGGGCCGAGCCTACGGCAGCGCCTTCAACATGCTGCTGGACAACGACGCCGACGCCGGCGCCTTCAGGACCATAGACGCAGCGGACGGACTCGCGCCCATCTTCCCGGCCGGCAGCACGCCTTACGCCTATGGCGGCATCTACTTCCGTGACGTGGCGGACGAGCAAGGCGACAGTGTCATCGGCGAGCTGGCGCTCAAAGGCGCCCGGCGACTTCCCTACACGCTCAACTGGGCCTCGAGCTCGCTCTATGGACGCACCCTGACAGGGAGCTGGAACGATTGGAGCGAAGACTTCTCGGCAGCGACGAGCGCGCGCGCCGACTCGCTGCGGGCGATCGGCGTCACCCAGGGCGTGCCAGTCACCGGCTACGCATGGAGCGTTTCGACCCCGCGCTATTCGCCGGACGGCCGCGCCCTCGCCTTCACCTTCAACACGCCGCGTGACGATCCGGCCACCATGGTCATCGACGTGGAGACCGGCGCAGTCACGCAGCGGGTTCTGCGAAATGGGTCGGGCGGAAGCGCCTGGGCGGCCGACGGTTCGTTCATCTACATCAGTCAGGTCGAGTTCGCCGACCGCTACGACATCTATAGCGACCTTTATGCCCTCGACGCAGGTGCCGGGAAGCTGCGGCGGCTCACCGCCGCCGCGCGGCTCTCGTCTCCCGACCTATCCCGTGATGGCCGGACCCTCGTCGCGGTGGAGACGGGGGAGGGGACGAACCGGCTGGTCGAAGTCGATCTTCAGACCTTCGAGGTCCGACCGATCACGCCTTACGTGTATGGCGTCAACTGGGAGCACCCCCGCGCCTCGCCGGACGGTCGCTACGTCGCCGCCGAGCGTTGGTCGGAGGGTGAGATCCTCGACATCGCCGTGGTCGATCTGGAGGGTCGCCTCGTCCGACGGGTGACGGAAGACGAAGCCGCCGATGTGACGCCGGCCTGGTCAGTGGATGGCCGCTACCTGCTCTGGGCCTCTGACCGCAACGGACCCTATGACATCTACGCGACAGAGTGGTCGCCGTCCGCGTCGAGCGCCGGCGGCGGTCGCCCAACCTGGCGGGTCACACGTAGCGTGACCGGCGCCAGCGACCCGGAGATCTCGCCCGACGGACGATGGCTGGCCTACGCCGGGCTCTACCCGGACGGATCGCGCATCGAGCGAGTCGCCTTCGACACCACGGGCTGGGAGGAGGCCGGGCCCGGTTGGCGCGCGCTTCACCAGCCGCCCCAGCCGCCGCCCGTACTGGGCGACTCGTCGGCGATCGGAAGCGAGGTCCACGCCTACAACCCGTTCCCTTCGCTCTGGCCGCGAGCCTGGCTGCCGCTGTTCACGATCAACAGCGGCAACTCGGCCGGCGACTTCATCGGCGCCCTCATCAGTGGCACCGACTACATTCGCCGCCATCGCTACAGCATCGTCGGCGGGTGGCGAACCGGCGTCAAAAAGCCAGAGGCGCGGTTCTCCTACTCCTACGCCGGGCTCGGCAACCCGGTGCTCGGCCTCGCCGTGCTCCAGGAGTGGGACGAGCGAACCCGCAGCACCAGCGACGGAGTCCTGTTCACCACGCTGGAGCGTGAGCGCGACCTGATCGTCACGGCCGATTTCCTCAGACGCCGGTGGTGGAGTGCATTCCGGGTCACCCCGGGCCTCGGCGTTCAGAACGTGCACCTGGAACCATCGCCCGGAATCCAATTGACCGATTCGACCTTCACCGATCTCGAGGCGCTGCTCAGCCTGGGCTATACCCGCGCCCGTGCCTACCCACGCTCGGTGAGCAACGAGAGGGGATGGAGCGCTTCGCTTCTGCTGACGCACCAACGGTTGGCCGACGATCTCGATCGCTGGGAGGTAGCCGCCGACGGCCTGCTCCGCGGCTACCTGTCGTTTCCCGCCTTCGGCTATGCCAACCACGTCATCGCGGCACACCTCAACTTCGGCGTCAGCGAAGCACAGGACCGTAGCCCGGAGATCTTCGAGCTGGGCGGCGTGCCCGGCAGCTCCATCGGCATCGGCTTCGGGTTCGGCTACGGCGGCGGCGAACGGTACGCGGTGCGCGGTTACAGCGAGGGTGTTCGCTTCGGCGACCGCGTGGCCAGTGGCAGCATCGAGTACCGCTTTCCGCTGGCGCTCGTCGGGCGCGGCTACGGCCTTTGGCCTGTGCTCCTCGACAAGTTATCGGCGGCCGTCTTTCTAGATGCGGGCTCCGCTTGGTTCGACTCCGGCGACTTCGATGTCATCGCGTCGACTGGAACCGAGCTGAGCGTTGATTTGGGATTCAACTACTCAGTGGTCTATAGGCTTCGGTTGGGGTTCGCCGTTCCGTTTGATTCAGACCTCGGCGATCCGACCGTTTACGTCGCTACCGGAGGGGCCGTTTGAACAGCCGACAGCCGTTAGTCGTCGCTCGACTTCGAAGTTCTTTTCGTCTATCAACGCGCTACTCTCGAGTTTCGACGCTAGAGTGTCTCGAACGTCGGGAGTCGTAAGTCGGTCGTACTTCGCTGAAGGAAAACTTCAGCCTCGAGCGACGACTAACGGCTGTCGGCTGTCGAAGTGGAAAGGAGAAAGAGCATTGCCTCATACCCCTGACATTCATCCAGACGCCTTCATCGCCCCTAACGCCACAGTCGTTGGCCGTGTCTCCGTCGCCAAAGACGCCTCCATCTGGTTCGGCTGCGTCGTTAGAGCAGACATAGAGCCCATCTCCATCGGCGAAGCCTCCAACATCCAGGACAACACCGTCATCCACATCGATCCGGGTCTGCCAACCTCCATCGGCGCACGTGTCGGCGTCGGACACCGCTCCCTGCTTCACGGCTGCGTCATCGAAGATGACTGCCTCATCGGTATGGGCTCCATCGTTCTGAGCGGTGCCGTCATCGAGACCGGTTCCGTCGTCGCCGCCGGCTCGCTCATCACCGAGGGCACGCGCGTGCCCTCGGGATCCCTCGTCATGGGCGTACCCGCCAGGGTCGTACGTCCTGTCGATGAGGAGCTCCGCGAACGCATCCGCTATACCGTCCGCGACTACCTCGAGTTGGCCCGCGCCCATCGGGCCGGCGAGTTCCCGCCCGCTACGGGGGCGCAGGGCGCTTAAGTGCAAGGGGCGGAGGCAGCTACGCAGCAGGCGGCCAGAAAACAAGGAAATCCTTGACAATTGGCGGATGGCCCTATATTTTGTGGGGCGCAGTTGAAGAGAGCACAACATATTGTGGCACCGGACCGAAACCCGACGAGTATGTTGATGCTGGGCCTCCTCCCCCCGCTGCAGCACCGGAGGCCGAACCGGGAACTGACTCAACCAACAACAGAGCGACAGGACGACAGGAGCGCGCCATCGCGCGCATGAAATCTTTTTCCTTTTCTGCCCTTCACCGAATATTGCATACAGAACACACAGGACCCGAGAGCCATCGTTTGATGACGACGACCGCCACGCGCCCCGAAGTCGATCTGCCGGTGATGCCACCGACGGATCTACCCGACCCGGACCTCACCGAGAACGCCTTGACGGTGCTGGAGCGCCGTTACCTGGTGAAGGACGATGAGATGCGTCCGGTGGAGACACCGCGGGAGCTGTTCTGGCGTGTGGCGCGCACGATCGCCTCGGTTGATTTGCATTACGGTGCGAGCGGAGCGGAAGCGCAGGTCTCAGCGGAACGGTTCTATCACATAATGGCCAACGGTCAGTTCATGCCGAACTCCCCGACGTTGATGAACGCGGGGCGACCGTTGGGCCAACTGTCGGCGTGTTTCGTGTTGCCGGTGGAGGATACGCTGGAGGGTATCTACACGACGCTACGGAACATGGCGCTGATACATCAATCCGGAGGTGGCACCGGGTTCGGGTTTTCGCGGCTCCGGCCCAGTGGTGATGTGGTGCGGTCGACGATGGGTGTCGCCTCCGGACCAGTTTCTTTCATGGAGGTCTACGACGCTTCTACGGAAGCGGTGAAGCAGGGTGGTACGCGTCGCGGTGCGAACATGGGCATCCTGCGGGTGGACCATCCTGACATCCTGAAGTTCATCAGCTGCAAGCGAGACAGCAGCCGCGTGACGAACTTCAACATCTCGGTGGCGGTGACCGACGAGTTCATGCGGGCGGTGGAGGCGGACGACGAGTACGCTGTGGTCAGCCCGCGCAAGGGCGAAGTGATCGAGCGTCTGCGTGCCCGGGAAGTGTTCGACAGCATAGTCGAGGGCGCGTGGCAGAACGGCGAGCCGGGCGTCTTCTTCGTCGATCGCGCGAACTACTACAACCCGGTCCCGCACCTTGGCTCGTACGAGGCGACGAACCCGTGCGGCGAGCAGCCACTGCTCCCGTTCGACGTCTGCAACCTGGGTTCGGTGAACCTGGGCGCCTTCGTCAACGAGGGAATGATCGATTGGGACCGGCTGCGTGAAGCGGTCCACACGTCGACCCACTTCCTCGACAACGTCATCGACGCCAACCGCTACCCGCTGCCGGAGATCACCGACCTGGCGCAGCGGATCCGGCGGATCGGTCTTGGCGTGATGGGTTGGGCCGACATGCTGGCGCGGCTGGGCACGCCCTACGGCTCGCAGGAGTCGTTGGAGCTTGCCGAGCGCGTGATGCATTTCGTCGACGAGGAGGCGAAGGTCAGGTCAGAGCACCTTGCAGTGTCGCGCGACGTCTTTCCCGAGTGGGAGAAGTCGATCTGGGGTCCGGACGGCACGTGTGCCCGCGATGCGAGCGGCAACCGTGTGCGGCCGGAGCGGCGGCTGCGCAACTGCAATCTGACGACCGTCGCCCCGACGGGAACGATTTCAATCATCGCGGACTGCTCGGGCGGTATCGAGCCGCTGTTCGCGGTGGCATTCATGCGAAACCAGGCGGGCACGTTGATGCCCGATGTGAATAAAGACTTTGTGGCCCTCGCACGTCGGCAGGGGTGGTACTCGGATCAATTAATGGAGCGGATCGCGTGTGAGGGCCACATT
>JBDHHX010000124.1:0-9497 GCA_039589155.1 Gemmatimonadota bacterium
GGGCGCGAACTGGGAGCCGCTGTCTCACGGCCTGCCCCAGGAGGACGCCTACGTGACGATCCTGCGTGAAGCGATCGACACCGACGATCTCGATCCGTGCGGCGTCTACTTCGGAACTTCCAGCGGTCACCTCTTCGCCAGCCGAGACCGGGGCAACAGCTGGGAGGTCATAGCGGGTTTCCTGCCGCGCATCCTCTCGGTGGAGGCCCTGGTCATCTCGGGAAAGAGATCATGAGCGAGCTGCTTGACCTGATTGACACACTCGAGGCCCGCTCGGGCCTGGTCTGCGCCGTGGGCGCCGGTGGCAAGAAGACGACTCTTTACCAGCTCGCCATGTCGCATCCCGGCTCCGTGGGCGTCACATCGACGGTACCGATGGCGCATTTTCCCAGCACGCTAGGTGCACACGAAGTGATCGCCGAGGGTGGACTGATCGTCGATGCAGTGATCGAAGCCGCTGCGACCCACAAGCTAGTCGCGTTCACGCGGCCCGATGTGAAGAAGGCTCGCCACGGCGGTCTGCGGTCAGAGACTATCACGCAGATACGAGACGCCGGCGCCTTTGATGTGATCCTCGTCAAAGCAGACGGCGCCCGCATGCGCTGGATCAAGGCGCCGGATGAGGACGAGCCCGTCATCCCCGAGGGCGCGACGACGGTGCTGTCCATCGTCTCTGCCAAGGCAATCGGCGAGCCGCTCAACGAACAGATCGCGCACCGCCTGCACCAGGTCGAAGCCGTGACAGGCGCTGGCTACGGCGAAGCGATCACTCCGGAGCACGTCGCCCGGCTGCTAGCCAGCGATGCAGGCGCCTTAAAGGGCACTGGCGACGCTTCCGTCGTTCCAGTCATCAACATGGTGGACAACGAAGAGCTCGAAGACCGCGCCGTGGAGGTGGCCGAACGTGCGCTGGAGATGACCGACAGATTCGACCGAATCGCCTTGACTTGCCACCTGTGTGCCGATCGATTGGTAGCCGTGGTCTCCCGTTAACCATATAGCCGTTAGGTGGTAAACGTGATCTCGACACTTATAGCTGCGCTGCTCGCTCTTCAGGCTGCCGCACTGGAAGGCGACTACCTCTACCGGACCCTCCTGATTCGAGCAGCCCCGGGCGAGCTGCTCGAGACGATCGATCTGTACACGGAGCGGATGAACGTGTGGGACGCTGCCGGCGAACGCGCCTTCATCATGAGGCACACCCAGGGCGACCAGTGGGACCTGTTGCTGCTCACCACGATGGGGAGCTTCACCGAGTACTACTCGATCGAGCGCATCGCGCGGCGACAAGAAGCGGCGGATGCGTCCGGCACCACGGAGGCCGAGTTCGTGAGCGCCGTGGACGAGCGCACGGCGTGGCGCGAAGAAGTCTACGTGCTGGGCCCGGCGCCGCACGTGGTGGCAGAAGCCTTTCGCAGTAATGCCTACTACCACGTGGAGATGTTCATCGCGCTTCCTGGCAAGCGTGAGGCGTTGATCGAAGAACGCCGCATGGAGAACGCCTACCTGGCGGGTATCGACCGGCCGCAGAACCTGATCTTCAGGCGCGTCGCCGGGGCCGCGTGGGACAGCTACACGATCGGCTTCTATAAGGACATCAAGCACTACGCGGCCAGCGCCGATATCCCGAGCGATCGCAAAGAGGCGTCAGCGAAGGCGGCCGGTTTCGAGGGCGCCGACTACATCGGCTCGTTCCTGCGCACTCTCATCGATTGGCACCACGATACGCTCTGCGTGTCAGTAGGCCGGTAGACGGTAGGCAGTAGACAGTTGACGGTAGACAGCGAGCTCCAAGTTCACCGTCTACCGCTAACCGTCAACTGATCACTTCTTCTTCCCGCGAATCCGCGGTTCCGGCGCGACCCGCGGCTGGCGTGACCGCGGCGCGTTCACCTTGAACTCCGTATCAGCGGACTCGCCGTTCGCCTCGATTCTGATCGTGTAGGTGCCCGGCGTCACGAACAGCTGCCGGTCCAGTCTCATCGCTTCCGCCCACGGTGTATCGGCGGGCTTCACTTCCTCTTCTTCTGCCACGCGCGCGCTCTCGACCGCCAGTGCGAGATCGGGGTCGAGGAGTAGGTCCCAGCGCAGAGTGTTCACGCCGCGAACGGCCTCCATCTCTCCGGTACGGATCGCGTTGCCGTCGGAATCGATGACGCTCCACTCGACGCGCCCGTCAGCGTCGACCCAGAACGGGATGCTCTGATAGGCCGCATCCTCGGGTCGGTAATACCAGAGCGAGCGACGTGACCGCCAGCCGCGGGAGTAGGTAATGGGCTCCAGATTGAAGACGAAGATGTCGGAGCTACTGACCTCTTCGCTCAAATCCTGGATGGGCAGCGCGTCCAATATCCAGACGCTGCGGCCGTGGGTACCGGCGATCAGCTCGCGCTCGCGCGGGTGTACGATGAGGTCATGGACGGGCACATTGGGTAGCCCCGAGCCCGCCACCTGCCAGCTACGGCCGGTGTCCAGCGAGACGTAGGCGCTGCGATCGGTGCCCACATAGAGGACAGATGGGTTCACCGGATCCTCGCGGATGACGTTCACCGGCTCGTCAGGCAGGTTACCCGAGATGTCGCGCCAGCTGCGGCCCAGGTCGTCAGTGCGATAGACGTAGGCGGTGATGTCGTCGTCGCGGTATCCGTTGAGACTGACGTAGGCGACGTTCTCATCGAAACGCGAGGCTTCGACCCTCGACACCCAGCGGTCGGAGGGTAGCCCGGCGGTGACCTCGACCCACTCGGCGCCGCTGCCGCGCGTCACGTAGACATGTCCGTCGTCGGTTCCCACCCAGAGCAGACCGAAACGTAAGGGTGATTCGGCAATGACCGTGAGCGTCGCGAAAGGCACGTCGCCGCGGTTCTCGCTTTTCGTAAGATCGGGGCTGAGCGCCGTCCACGTCTCGCCCTGGTCCATCGACCGGAACAGCTTGTTGGCGCCGAAATAGAGGACGTCGGCGTTGTGGGACGAGAGCAGGATCGGAGTCAGCCAGTTGTAACGCAGCGGTTGTTCCAGCACACCGTTCCGCGGCCTCACGCTCTGGAAGCCGGCGGGCCCACGGCGGAAGTAGTAACCGAACTGCGAGCCCGCGTAGTAGGTCGCGTTGTCTCGCGGGTCGATCTGCGCCCACATGCCGTCACCGCCGCCGGCGCGCGTCCAGTTTGACGAGATGTTGGGGCGCGTTCGACTGGATCCCTTCAGCACGCCGTTGTCCTGCAAGCCGCCGTAGATGTTGTAGGGGTCGGCCATATCGACCGAGACCGTGTAGAACTGGCCAACGGAGACGGTGGACTGCGTCAGCCAGGTCGCTCCACCGTCGAAGCTCACGTCCAATCCACCGTCGTTGCCAAGGATGACGCGCTGCGGCGACTCGGGGTCGATCCACATCGCCTGGTGGTCGCCGTGCACCCGGCGGCCCGCAGTCTGGTAGTACGTCACGCCGCCATCGTCAGAGGCCAGCAGCGGCACCCCGAGTATGAACAGCCGATTCACGTCGTCGGGCGCGACACGGATCTGACCGAAGTAGTATCCGTACGTGTAGACCGCCTGTTGAATGGGATCCGGATTCATCCGTCGCCACGTCGTACCGGCATCATCCGAGCGCCAGACTTCGATGCTCTTGATGTCCGCCGAGAACAGCGCCGCATTGGCATCCTGAAGCGCTTCCAGCAAATCGTCGATCGTGATCGAGTCGCTCTGAACAGCGGCAATGAGCTGGCGCGCGTCGAGGCGCGGATCGAGGTCGTTGCCGCGCAGGAAGTCCTCGATCTCCTCCGGATCCTGCGCCAGGAAGTCCTCCTTGCTCATGTTGCGCAGGCGCTTGGCCGTCACCGCGCCGCTACCGAGGTCCCACTCGTCCTCGGGCAGGATCTCCTGGTTGTCGACCGACGCGTAGAGCACCTGCGGGCTCGCCGGAGTGACCGCCAGTCCGATTCGACCCACGTGCTCGCCGCGAGGAAAGTCTGCCTCGAGACGCTCCCAGCTGTCTCCGCCGTCGCTCGACCTCCAGATCGCGCTGCCCTCTCCGCCTTCCGAAAAATTCCATGGCCTTCGAACGCGCTCCCACGCTGCCGCATAGATCACGTCAGGGTTCCCCGGCTGGAACGCCATGTCGACGAAACCAGTGAGCTCGTTCGCGCCCTGCAGCACCTGCTGCCACGTGTCGCCACCGTCATCAGAGCGAAAGACGCCGCGCTCGCCGCCCGGCGTATACAGCTTGCCTAGTGCAGCGACGAAGACGCGGTCGGGGTTGCGGGGGTCGATGAGAACGCGCCCGATGCGATCCGTCATCTGGAGACCCACGGACGTCCATGTTTCTCCGCCATCATCCGATCGAAAGACACCGGCACCGCCGTACGAGGAGCGCGACGAGTTGTTCTCGCCGGTCCCGACGAAGATCCGCTGCGGGTTGGTGGGATCGAGGGCCATGTCGCCGATGATGATCGTCGGCTGGTCATCGAACAGCGGCTCGAACGAGACCCCGTTGTTCGTGGTCTTCCAGATGCCGCCGGACGCGTAGGCGACATAGAACGTGTAGGGCTCCCCCGGCACGCCCTCGATGTCGACAAGGCGGCCGCCCTGGACCACGGGCCCGACGTCACGCCACTCCAGACCTTCGAACAGCGTCGCAGCCTTCAGCTCCTGGTGCCGCTCCCAAGCGGCCTGGGCGGCCTCGAGGGTAGGTGGGCCGGCCGGTCGCGGTCGCTGCTGGGCGAGCGACGGCGCGGCGACGGCCATGAGCAGAACGAGAGTACACGCGTATCGCAGCATGGTTAGCGCTCCAAACGATAATTGTGGTTTGGGTCGAGGCGATTGAATTGCCGGGCGAGATGCTCGGCCCGGGCAAACTAGGTCGCTGCACGCCCGCAGTCTACCTGCCCGGCGGATCAAGCGCCTCGATGATCCCGGCGATCACCTGGTTCAGGTAGCGGTTTGACATTCCCGGGCTCGGCCCGAGCCGCACGACCACCATGTCGAGCGACGGGATGACGACGGTGTTCTGGCCCATGAAGCCGGCCGCCCAATAAGCGTCTCGCGGCAGATCGGGAAGCGCACCGCCCGCGTTCAGCCAGAAGAGTCCCCCATATCCGTCATTCGGATCGGTGGGCGTGGGGGTGCTCACGAAGTCCACCCATCCTTCCGGAAGGATCCGTTCACCTTCCCACACACCGTCCCACAGGTGGAGCAAGCCGAAGCGAGTCCAGTCATGGGCGCTGGCAAAGTCGTAGCCGGTCATGATGAAGTTGCCGTAGGTGTCGGTCTCCAACACCACGTTCCGCATCCCGATCTTGTCGAACAGAGCGCGCTGCGGGAATGTGAGGTAGTCCTCACCACGCGTCTCGACCGTCTGTCTGATGATCCGACCCAACGTCAGGGGATCGCTGTTTCGGTATCGGAACTGCGTGTTCGGTTGGATGTCCAGCGGCTGGTTGATGGCGTGCTCGAAGATGTTCACCGCGTCGAAGTAAATGACGAAGTGCTCGTTCTCCATCGTATAGGACAGAGGGTTCGCCACGCCGTAGTTCTTGAAGTCCAGCCCGCTGCTCATGTGGAGTAGATCCCGAATAGTGATCGCGCGGCGCGGGTCGTGAGGATCTTCGTGCCACTCCGGCACCGGCGCGGCCTGATCGAGAGTCAGCTCGCCTTGCTCGACGAGAACTCCGACCAGCGCCGCGGTGATGCTCTTGCCCTGCGACCAGCTGATCTGAGGCGTGTGGCCGGTGAACCCTGGTGCGTAGCGCTCGGCGATGACCTGGCCGCGGTAGGCTACGACCAGCGCTCGAGTATTCTGGCCCGCTTCGTTCATCGCCCAATCGAGCGTGGCGGCCAACGCCTCGGCATCCGCCTCGGGTGGCAGGTCAGCGTGTGCGCCCAGATCGCCGGTCGGCCACGGTTGCTCCGCCGGGTCGGGCAGGCTGGAGGTGACATCGACGAGAGTGAAGTGGATCGCTTCCGAGCCGCGGGCATGGATGACGCACCCTTGATCGTCGTAGTAGGCCGCCGTTCGTTCCGGCGCGCCCGGCGCCTTCACCGTCACGCGACGGCTGTCCCGGTCGACGTCGTACTCGAATGACTCCTCCCAACGGAACGCCGGGAAGGGTGCGATGTCCTCTGCAACCACCGCGTCGGGATCGCGCTGATAGTCACGACCGACGACGAACAGACCGGCGCATAGATGATGGGCGCCCCAGGCCGCGGCGTGCTCCCGCTCTTCGGAGGAACGGTCGTCCTGAGACCAGGCCGGCGCGGGCGCCAGGGCGGCGAGCGAAGCCGTAAAGAATACGGCGACAAGGACATAGCCTCTCCGGGTCATGCTGTATCTCCCCTCGACTGGCGTAAATTGCTGTAACCCATTATATTCCGGCCTGTTGTACGAACCGCAAGCTGGTTTTCTTCTCTCCGCGGAATGTTACCCAGCTTAGGATTGGGTACCGGCGCTGAGCAACCCCGCCGCTTCACTCCTCAGGTTCAAGTCAATCACGAGCGACGCGTCACGACTGGCACTAATGCCATCGGCACGCGAACGCACGCAATGAAGAGCTGTTTTATATGCAGAACACATCATTTCAGTTACTGGGCCTCGCGCCCGAACTCTTACGGGCTCTGGAGGAAGAAGGTTACAGCGAGCCCACACCGATCCAGTCCGAGGCGATACCGTCGGCTCTGGAAGGCCGCGACGTGGTCGGCTCGGCACAAACCGGCACCGGCAAAACCGCAGCGTTTCTGCTGCCGATCCTCCAGCGTCTGAAGTCCGGCCCAAACGGCGCAACACGGGCGCTGATACTGGCGCCGACCCGAGAGCTGGCCGAGCAAGTATTGACCAGCGCCCGCGCCTACGGCAGGCACGTCAACGTGAAGTCCGTCGCTGTTTACGGCGGCGTGCGCATGGATCCGCAGACCCGGGCGCTCAAAGAGGGCGTCGACATAGTGATCGCCACGCCCGGCCGGCTACTGGACCACATGGGTCGCGGACACGTGGACACGTCCAAGCTGGAAGTCCTGGTCCTCGACGAGGCTGACCGCATGCTGGACATGGGGTTCTCGCGCGATGTGAACCGGATTCTCGATACGCTACCCAGCGATCGCCAGACGATGTTCTTCTCGGCCACGATCTCGGGCGACGTGGACCGCTTGGCGCGTCGCGCGCTGAAGGATCATGCGGCGGTCGAGATCGGCCGGCGCGCCGAGGCGGCGGAAGGGGTCGAGCACGTGGTGGTGGCTGTGGACAAACCCCGCAAGCGGAGCTTGCTGGCGAAGCTGCTGGAGGTTATGCCGCACGACCGCACCCTGGTGTTCACCCGGACGAAGCACGGCGCCGAGATCGTCGCCAGCCACTTGCGTCGCGAGGGCAACAGCGTGGCGGCGCTCCACGGCGGCAAGACACAGAGCGCTCGGACCGAGGCACTCGGCATGTTCAAACAGGGACAGACGCGGGTCCTGGTCGCGACCGACGTGGCCGCACGTGGCATCGACGTCGACGACATCGCCCTCGTGGTGAACTACGATGTCCCGCGCGACCCGGAGATCTATGTGCACCGCGTTGGGCGGACGGCGCGAGCTGGCGCGCAGGGCGTCGCCATCACTCTGATGTCGCCCGACGAGTGGCTGATGATGGGCGACGTGGAGAAGCTGATGGGCCGCACGTTCACCCGCGAAGTCGTGCCGGGGTTCGAGCCGGCCGTCAGGCCGATGCAGCCCGCCGAGCGGGATGCGACTCCAAGGCCGCAGGGACCTTCGCTGCGACCGCGACGCGGTGCCGCTCGTCGCAGGTGACTAGGGCGGCTACCCCCAAGAAACCCGAAGCCCGGAGGAAATTCCTCCGGGCTTTTTTCCGCGACGGCAACGACCACCGCCTCCGGGCGGTTTGTGGCCCGCCGATTCTGCCATAACGATTCTTATTGTTGACAGCTTCACGACGTCTTCTATACTCCGCGGGCATTCCTAGAGTAAGGCTGATCGCCGGGGTCTCACACTCCTCAAGGTAGGAGCGCCCCAAACGGCGGAGCCTGCCGTAAACGCATGAACAGGAGTGACACCGTGAACAGACGATTACTTCTGGGTTCCGTAGTGGCCATCGCCGTCGTGGGCTTGGTTTACATGGGCGGGCGAATCCAGGGCGCAGCCGAGGCTCGCGAGACCGCCGGCAGCAACTCAGCGGTCACACAACAGGACCGGCAGCAGTACGAGTACGAGTACGAAACGGACCCCGAACGCTTGCAAGCCGTGGTTACAGGGGGCGTCCCGATGGGCCGCTGGAAGGAGGGCCTGTTGTTCGAGGGCATCGAGCCGCAACCATGGCTCAAAAGTGCGGCGAACTGGTTTCCCGGCGCGGAAGAAGTTCAACCCGATGAGATCCGGGTCACCTTCATGGGGACCGCCCCGATGATTCGACCTGGTCAGATGAATACGTCCGTCTTCGTCGAGCTGGGCAACGGGGACAGCTTCGTGTTCGATATTGGCGAGGGCGCTGTCGCGAACTACATCGCAGCAGGTATCCCGCTCAACACGATAAACAACATATTCATCACGCATCTCCACGTTGACCACTTTGGCTCACTTCCATACGTCTACGCTTTCGGGGCGTGGTCCGGCCGATGGCACGAGCCGTTGCGAGTATTCGGCGCATCCGGGCAAACGTCGGAAGACGGTCTAGCCTACATGATCGACGGCATGAAACGCATGATGAAATGGCATATCGATGCCTTCGACGTGTTTCCGATCGGTGAAGGTTGGGACATCGAAGTCAACGAATTTCCCTATCAAGACGACGGCGGTGTGATCTACAACGAGAATGGCGTCGAGGTAATCCACTGGCGCCGCTCGCACGCGAAGGGCGGCGCGTCGGGATATCGGCTGAACTGGAATGGTATGAGGGTCGTCTGGACGGGTGATGGACGCCCATCGGAACTCGACTCAATCTATGCGCAGGGTGCTGATCTCTACATCACGGAGACGCAAGCCGAATTGATGTCGATCAGTTCAGGGGTGGCCGGGGTGCCACCGTTCGTTGGTCGCTATACCATCGACACCCACCACACGCCGACGTACGCGGCTGGCCTGCTCTGCAAGCAAGTGCAGCCGCGCCTGTGCATGACCACCCATATGCAGCACGACCCATATCAAGACGCCGAGGTGATCGCGGAGATTCGCGAGCACTGGGATGGCCCCTATCATCCGGGCGCGCCCGATATGGTGGTGGTCAACCTGACCAAGGATCAAATCTGGGTCCGTGACGGTGTAGTCGCGGACTACCCGAACAATAAGGCGCCCAACGCCGACATCTCGATTGCGCGCTACGGAGGCATGGTTGTGCCGCCACCTCATTACCAGCGCCCTGATCTGCAGGAGCAGTTCATTCGGGACCGCGAGATCGATCCGGCGCGGTATTATCCCGAGGGCTACTACCCGCTGCTCATGACCGAGTGGCCGACCGACAAGGCGATCTTCATCCCAGACTCGTTGGTGCCACCGTCAATGAAGAGCGCGCCGCGCCG
>JBDHHX010000125.1:0-16529 GCA_039589155.1 Gemmatimonadota bacterium
GGTTCGCGTTCGTGGAGAGCCCCCTCGAAGCAGCGCTCGACGATGGCGGGGACTTCAGGTCCCGAGGCGCGGACCACGGCGATGGCCGCTCGGCCTGGTGCGGTAGCGATCGCGGCAATAGTACTCATGGAAAGGCACGATTACGATTACGATCAGCATCACGATCACGAGCAAGAGCAGGAGCGCAAGATCTCATCATCCTGCTCGCGCTCCCAATCGTGATCGTAATCGTGATCGTAATCGGCCGCTAGGTCTTAGCTTTGGCGGTCTTACCCGGCGGGGGCTGGTTCGCAGCCGCGCGCCGCTCCTTCGCCAGGTAGAGCTGCTGCGGCAGCGAGGCCAGGTTCATGGTCGCGTAGTACAGGTTCAGGCCCGAAGCGAACCTCAGGAACAGCACGACCATCATGACCGGCATGACGTACATCATCATCTTCATCTGTGGGTTGCTCTGCGGCATCGACTTCATGCTGATCCACTGCAGCAAGAATATCGACGCGCCCATCAGAACCGGGATGATGTAGAGCGGATCCGCTTGCGATAAGTCGGGCAGCCAGAGGAACGACACGCCGCGGAACTCGATCGTGTCGCGGAAGACGAAGAACAGCGCGATCAAAATGGGGAACGGTAACAGCATTGGAAGACAACCGCCGAGCGGGTTCACCTTGTGCTCGCGGTACAGCTTCATCATCTCCTGCTGAAGCTTCTGCGGGTCGTTCTTATACTTCTCCTGGATCTCCTTCATCAGCGGCTGCACCCGCATCGTCGCCATCTGCGAGCGCATGCTCTTCTGGTAAAGCGGGAAGAGCACGACGCGGATGCCGATGCCGAAGATGATCAGAATCCAACCGTAGCCGAGGCCGAGGAAGTTGTGCATCCAGACCAGCAGCGTGGTGATAGCGCCGGCCAGCGGACGCAGCACCGGCTGCAGCCATTTGTAACCGTAGGGAGTGACTTGCTCGAGGTCGCGCCCGATAGCCTTCGAACCGACGATCGTCGGCGGCCTCGAGCGGCACGACCAAGGCGTTGACGAAATACTTGGTTCGAACGGCGGCCCAATCGAAGGGACCGTCGAGGATCACCAGCTGCCCAGGCTGTATGTCCTCGACCTTTTGCGAACTAATGCCTTCCGGCCCCTTGCCGCTGAACGCGAGGTTCTGCTTGTAGTCGTTCTCCGGGTCCCACTCGTTGCTCAGCAGTCCCGGGCCCAACCCCATCGCCCACCACCCGGTGCCGCGCACGCCTTCCAGCCGGCCGACCAGATCGATGACATAGCGGTCGGGCCGGAAGGTGTAGCGGATCTCGAGCTGGAAGGGGACGCCCTCCGGCCGGTACGACAGAGTCAGCGTCCGTGGTTCGCCGCCTTCGACCAGGTCGAGTCCACGCGCCGGGCTGATCTCGAACGGAACCGAGCTGAAGTCGAGCGTGTCGTCACCGACCAGCCACTTATGGGTGAAGAAGCTCTCGGCGTACGGCGGCACAAGCTCGACCAACTCGCCCTTGGTGTCACTTGCCAAAGACTCGAACTGGCTCATCCGCGCCGACACGACGCGGCCACCTCGCTGGGCGAACGCAATACGATAAAGCGGGGTCGTCACCCAGACGGTGTCTTCCGCCTCTGGGTCTTCCGCGGGAGCGAGTTGGGGTACTTCCGCGGGAACGGCCGCGGCCGGCTGCGGGTCCTGCGCCGCGATGGTCTCCGCGACCGCGTCAGCCACGTCGCGGGGCGCGCCAAGGGTCTCCTGCTCGACGACCGGGGGCTCCGGCGGTGGAGGAGGAGGGAATACGACGTTGACTATGAAGACGGTCGCGATCATCAAGACCACGGCCAGAATTAGACGCTTCTCCATGCGAGCTCTATGGCACCGGGTCGTATCCGCCCTGGCGGAACGGATGGCAGCGCCCGATGCGGCGCAACGCCAGCCAGCTGCCCTTCAGCGCCCCGTGACGTCTCAGCGCATCGATCGCGTACTGCGAGCACGTCGGGGTGTAACGGCAGGCCGGCGGCAGCAGAGGCGAGATCGCGATCTGGTAGCCGCGGACGACCATCACTAGGAGCCGGGCGAGCATAGTTCTTCGGCCAGGTGAATGATTTCTTGCTTCAATACGTCGAACTCGGCCTCGTAGGTTTCGGGCCGGGCCCGGATCAAAACATCGAGCGCGATGTCCCGCTCCAAGCAGGGCGGTAACAGCTCCTGGCGAGCCGCTTCCCTGAGCCTGCGCTTGAGGCGATTCCGCTCCACGATCTTGCGTCCGTGCTTGGGAACGACCAGCGCAAGGCGCGGACGCAAAGCGGGGGACTCGGCGACGAACACGTCCAGATGACCCGTCCGCCTCCGCTTCCCCCGGCGAAATAAAGCTTCGATTTCCGACTTCAGCCGAATACGCGCACTACGCGGAATCCGGAAACGACCGCGCTCCCCTACTTCTTGGGGATCGTCGCGGCGATTCGCTTGCGGCCCTTGCGGCGGCGGCGATTCAGCGTTGCCCGACCCGCCTTGGTCTTCATTCGGGCCCGGAAACCGTGCTTTCGCAGACGCCTCCGGTTCCGAGGGCGGTATGTTGGTTTCATGGGGTCGCCCCCTAGATATCGTTGCCAACCAAAGACTTCTCACACTTTGAGTCGAGGGCCCGAATTATATCCGGGGGGCTGTGCCAGAGCAAGGAGGGGCGGTGAGTAGACAAGTAGACAAGTTGACGAGTAGACGAGAAGCCAGCAGCGCCGAGACTCGTCTACTGGTCCACTCGTCTACTCGTCAACTAGCCCAAGAGGGCCCTGGCCAAGGATCTGATCCCCAGCAGCGCCGCGATCAATACAGCCGTCCAGCCCAGCAGGTTACTGGTCAGGCCGTTCGTCCGCGCGCCCAGCAGGCTGCGGTCGTTGACGACGTACAGCAGGAATCCGGCGACGATCGGCAGCAGCAAACCGTTGGCCGCCTGGGCGAAGAGGATAGCCGGCACCGGCCGCACAGCCAGGAGGGAGAACAGGACGCCGGCCGCCAGGACGGGGACCCAGATCGCCCGGGCCCGGGTCGACCGCAGATCCGTTTCCCAGCCCAGCACACCACACGTCGCGTAGGCGGCGGCCAGGGGTGCCGTGATGGCCGACGAGAGGCCCGCCGCCAGCAACCCGCAGGCGAAGAAAACGCCGGCCCAGCGGCCGAGCAGTGGTTCCAGCGCCATCGCCATGTCACCAGCGTTGGCGACGCGCGAGACGGCGGGCAACGTAGCGGCCGTGACGAGCACCGCGATCGAGATGAGGCCGCCGAAGGTCACCGATACGGCAGTGTCCGCCCGGGCCAATGGAAGGTTCGCTTCTCCCTTCCAGCGTTCGTGTGCCGCCGAGGCATGAAGAAAGAGGTTGTAGGGTACCACCGTCGTGCCGACGAGGCCCAACGCTGTGAGCATGGCCGCCCGGTCTACGAGTCCCCTCGCCGTGGTCAAGAAGACGATCCCCATCACGGCCACCAAGACGACCAGGAAGCGCTCTACCCAGCGATAGCGTCCCGTCCAGAGCAGCGCGAACGCGAGGGCGCCCAAGGCCGGGCCCCAGAGGCGACCACTCCCACCCAACAACCCTCCCAGGCCCAGCGCTCCGCCCAGCAGGTTGCCCGTCTCGTAAGCTGCGTTTCCGATGAGGATGGCTCCGATCACCAGCGCCGCCGATGCGACGCGGGTCACCCGCCCGCGGAAGCGGCGCCTCATCGCCTCGCCCAGGCCCATCCCGCCGACGACGCCAAGACGCGCGGCCATCTCCTGGAGGACCAGCGTGGCCAACACCGCGAAGACCAACGCCCACATCAGCGTATACCCATAGCGGGCGCCGGCCACGGTCGCGGTCGTGACCGTGCCGGGGCCGATGAAGGCTGCGGCGACGACAGCGCCCGGCCCTATCCTGAGGTCGCGGAGACGCATCGATTTTCCTTTCTCATCTCTGCTCGCAACCTTTCCCTCGCTTGACGAATGCGATCGACTCGCCTAAGATGGCGCGCGGCCAACCTGCCAGCCGCAACTCATAATCGAAAGTAAGCCTCAACCTCCCCTGCTGTGCGTCCGGATTCGATGGAGCTTACTGCCCAGGAAGCCTGGTCCAAAATCCTGGAGAGCGCCAGAGCGAAGCTCGCTGAACAGGGCTATCGCACCTGGCTCGAACCAACAACAGCGATCGCGCTGTCCACCGACCACCTCGTCGTCGGCGTGTCCAGCCAGTTCGCGGTTGAGTGGATCGAGGACAAGTACAGCGAGCTCCTCGGTGCTGAGGCCCGCGGTCTGTTTGGCAACCTGTTCGCCGTGACTTTCGAGGTCCGCTCTGGTGGCTCCACGACGCCACCGATCATCCCGACTATGCCGGTGGTCGGGCTCGAGGGGCTGGCGGATGAGTCGGCGGCCGAGCCGCCGGTGGAAGCGGCAGCGGCCAGCCCCGCCATCGGCACGCTCAACCCCCGCTACACGCTAGGCAACTTCGTCGTCGGCTCGCATAACGAGCTGGCCTCGGCCGCCTGCCATGCCGTGGCCGACGCGCCGGGCCGTGCCTACAACCCGCTGTTTATTTACGGTGGTGTCGGCCTGGGCAAGACACACTTAATGCATGCGATAGGCAATACCGTCCTGGCCAGATTCCCGGGCAGCCGTGTCGCTTACGTTCCCACAGAGCAGTTCACCAACGAGCTGATCGCCGCGATTCAAGCCCGGCAGACCGCCCAGTTTCACACCCGTTACCGGCGGATCGATGTCCTCCTGGTGGATGACGCACATTTCTTGGCCGGCAAGGAGGGAACGCAGGAGGAGTTCTTCCACACGTTCAACGCGCTGCACGACGCCCAAAAGCAGATTGTCCTGACCAGTGACCGGCCGCCGAAAGATATCCCGGGTTTGCAGGAGCGTTTGGTATCACGCTTTGAGTGGGGCCTGGTCAGCGACATCAAGCCACCGGATTTCGAGACCCGCGTTGCGATCCTCCAGATGAAGGCGGCCCAAGATGGTCTCGCTATCGCCCATGAAGTGCTCACCTTCATTGCTCAACAGTGCCGCTCTTCGGTGCGAGAGCTGGAGGGCGCCATCATCAAGTTGCTCGCCTACAGCTCACTGACACGGCGAGAGATCTCACCAGAGTTAGCTGCAGAGGTCTTGGGTGGCGCTATGGGCCCCGTTCGAGATCTATCGCCGGAAA
Source organism: Gemmatimonadota bacterium (assembly GCA_039589155.1). Lineage (GTDB taxonomy): Bacteria > Gemmatimonadota > Gemmatimonadetes > Palauibacterales > KS3-K002 > Kutchimonas. Next base: position 5,168 of record JBDHHX010000125.1, read on the forward strand.
CAATCGAGGCGGTGGTAGCTGAAGCATTCGGGGTAGCTCTGTCAGATCTCTACTCCAAAAAACGACAGCGGCGCGTTACTGACCCGAGACAGGTGGCGATGTACCTGGAGAAACTTCTTCTGGATCTGCCCTACACTCGTATCGGTGCCCGCTTTGGTGGGCGTGATCACTCAACGGTGATTCACTCAATTCAAAAAATTGAGCAGCAGCTGGAGAAGGACCCTGAGTTTCGAGATCGAGTAGAGGCGTTAAGGAAACGCCTCACGTAAAACAGGTGTGGATAGATTGGTGGATTCGCTGTGGAATGGTGTGGTTAAACTGGGGAAGAATCCAAGCTTCCCCCAGCTATCCCGGATAACTGCAGTTCTTCCACAACAGCTTCTCCACATGGTCCAAACCAGGCTGCCTCTCACCTAGGGCCTTCCCGATCCTCGAGGGCCACTTGCCCACGAATCCACACCCCTACTACTACTACTGTTTAAATAGAGTATCATAGTCTTAGTATACTATATCCGGGGATAACCTCAGATCTCAACCACAACAGGTGGAGCTCACCATGAAGGTCACGATCACACGGGAGAACTTCCAGAAGGGCCTGTCCGCGGTTGCGGCCACAATCCCGACCCGTACCACCTTGCCAGTGCTGTCAAATATTCTGGTGGAGACGGTAGAGGATGGGTTGCGGGTGCGGGGTACCGACCTGGATATCTCGGTCAGCGTCCAGACGCCGGCTGAGGTAGAGCGCCAGGGTGCGGTAACGGTCCCGGCAAAGAAGATAGCTGAGATTGCCCGGGAACTACCCGATGCACCGGTGGAGCTGCAGTCGGATGGGGGACGGGTGGCGCTTGCGTGCGGTAAGGCCAAATTCCGGCTCAACAGCCTGCCAAGTGATGAGTACCCTTCCTTCCCAGATGTCCCCTTCAAAGAAGGCTGGCGTCTCCAGAGCGGTGAGCTGCAGCGTCTGAGTGGTCATACTAGCTTTGCCGTATCCAGTGAGGAAACAAGACCAGTACTAAATGGCGTACTCTGGCAGCTCCGCGGTGCCGAGATGTGTATGGTAGCAACGAACGGCCATCGGCTAGCGAAGATGGCTGTGAAGCTGGATACAGCACCGTCCGGAGATGAGGACTTAATTGTACCACCCAAAGCCCTACAGCAGATCGAGCGCCTCTTCGATGCGAAGGACGAGTTACAGATCGCCCGTTCCGAGAGTCACCTCGGTTTCCGAACGGAGCGTACGGAGGTCTACACACGGCTAATCGAAGGGCCGTACCCCAACTATGAACAGGTACTGCCAAAGGACAACGACAAAGAGTGCACTGCTGATCGGAACGAGTTGGCAGCAGCACTGCGACGTGTAGCGATTATTGCGTCGGATCAGACGCATCGTGTCCGCTTGAGCTTTGCACCTGAGAGGATGGCACTGGCTGTCCAAACGCCGGATCTTGGTGAAGCCGAGGACGAGCTACCGCTTGCCTATACTGGCCCGGAAGTCGAGATCGGCTTCAATGCAAACTACCTACTGGAGGTGCTGCGTTATATCGAAAGCGATGAAGTGAAGGTGACGTTCTCAGCGCCCGAGCGGCCAGCGACGTTCGAACCGGTTGGGGCCGACCAAGACTATGTCTGCCTCGTCATGCCGCTGAGATTAATGGAGTAAGAGACCGAAGAAGTTTTACTCATAGCGGAGTGCAACGATCGGGTCTAACGCCGCCGCCCGGCGGGCCGGGTAAATCCCGAAGAAGAGACCCACCCCAGCAGAGAACCCGAAGGCGAGAACAATCGCAGCGGGTGCTACCGCCGTATTCCAGTTTGCGAAGTGGGAGAGTCCAGCCGCCGCCGCCACCCCTGCACCGAGGCCCAAGAATCCGCCTAGCAAGCAGAGGGAAAGGGCTTCAATAAGAAACTGGAAGAGGATGTTCCTGCGCGTGGCCCCCATCAAGAGGATATTCCTGCGGGTGGCCCCCATCGCTTTGCGGACGCCGATCTCGCGAGTGCGCTCGGTGACCGATACCAGCATGATGTTCATGATGCCGATGCCCCCAACCAGCAGACTCACCAGGGCGATTCCAGCCAGGAGCACAGAGAAAGTCCGAGTCGTCTCCTGGAAAGTGGTCATCAGGTCGGCCCGGTTTCGGATCATAAAGTTGTTGTCATCACCCAACCCGAGGTGGTGCTCGCGGCGGAGGATGCGCTCCGCTTCGACCATCGCCGCGTCCAGCTGGTCGGGCGAGTGGGCCACGATCGTGATCGTGCTCAATCGGTCACTTCCACTCATCCTGTAGCGTGCCGTCGTCAGCGGAATCACGACGTGGTCATCGACGCTGTAGCGGCCCGTCTGACCGGAGGCTTCCAATACACCGATGACGGTGAACGGTATAGCTCGTATGCGAACGGTTTGGCCGATGATTTCCGCCGCCGTGGAACCGAGGATGGGAGGAAGATCGGATCCGAGCACGGCGACCGTGCGACGTGCGACCATGTCGGAGTGGTCGAAGAACCGCCCGCTCGCCAGCGCCAGATTCTGCACATCCTCGTACTCCGGCACAGTGCCGGTGATCTCGGCGCTGGCGTTCCGATTGAGCAGCTCGATCTGAAGGTCGATCTCGGACTCCGGTACTACCGCCGACAGCGTCGTCGCATCGCGTGTCAACGCTTCGTAGTCCTCGATCCCGATGAAGTTGCCGCCTCCACCTATGCCGCGGTGCATACCCCAGCCGGAGGAGATGCTCAACTGGTTCGTGCCGAGAGCCTCGATCTGCTCCTGCACGGCGCGTTGGGCTCCTTCGCCCATGGCGACGACGGTGATCACGGCGCCGACGCCGATGATGATGCCCAGCATCGTCAACAATGAGCGGAGCTTGTTGGCGTGGAGTGCCGTAAACGCGACCTTGATGGTCTCCCAGATCATTAGGCTACTCCTGCTTAGAACCGGTTACTCGTAACGCAGCGCGACGATCGGGTCGAGGGCGGCCGCGCGCCGGGCCGGGTAGATGCCGAAGAAGAGGCCCACCGCGGCGGAGAAGCCGACCGCGAGGCCGATCGCCGCCGGCGCCACCGCCGTGTTCCAGTTGGCGAAGTGTGACAGCGCCATGGCCGCCCCGGTACCTGCCGCGAGACCCAAAAGGCCGCCGAACATGCAGAGCGTCAACGCCTCGATCAGAAACTGGAACAGGATATTCCTCCGCGTCGCACCCATCGCCTTGCGGACACCGATCTCCCGCGTCCGTTCGGTGACCGATACCAGCATGATGTTCATGATGCCAATGCCTCCGACCATCAGGCTGACGAGAGCGATGCCGGCCAGCAGGATGGAGAAGGTCCGGGTCGTTTCCTCGAAGGTCGACAAGAGATCGGTGCGGTTGCGAATGGAGAAGTCGTTGTCCTGGCCAGGCCGCAGGTGGTGCTCGCGGCGTATGAGGCGCTCGATCTCGACCAGGGCCGCACCCATCTGCTCGGTCTGTGCCACCTGCACGGTGATCGAGTTCAGACGATCGCTGCCACTGATGCGGTAACGGGCGGTGGAAAGCGGGATCATCAGACGGTCGTCCACGCTGTACATACCCTGCTGCCCGGACGGCCGCATCACGCCGACGACCTCGAACGGTATGGCCCGGATGCGGATGGTTTGTCCGACGAGCAGGTCCGCCGTGGTGCCTAGCCGTGCCGGCAACTCCGAGCCGACGACGGCGACGGTCTTGCGCGCGACCATGTCCGACCCGTTGAGGAAGCGCCCGAACTCGATGGCCATCTTGCGGACCTCGAGGAACTCGGGCACCGTGCCCACGACATTGGAGCTGACATTCCGGTTCAGTAGCTCGACCTGCAGTCGGCTCGACATTTCCGGGACGACCGCGGAAGCGAAGCCAGCCTCCGCAACGAGCGCGTCGTAATCGTCGATACCGATGAAGGTGCTGCCCGATGCACCAACGCCGCGCCACCAACGGTGGCCCGACTGGACGGTCAGCTGGTTGGTGCCAAGCTGTTCGATCTGTTGCTTTACGGCGCGCTGCGCGCCTTCGCCCATCGCCACCACGGTGATGACGGCGCCCACACCGATGATGATCCCCAACATGGTGAGGAAAGAGCGAAGTTTGTTGGCGCGCAGCGCCGTGAGCGCGACCTTGATCGTCTCCCAGATCATCGACTAGCTCCCCTGTCTCTGCATGCCGGGCACGCCGCTGCCGCGGAAGCGCTGGAAGCGCTCGAGCAGTTGGGCCTGGTCACGCAGCAGGGAGGCCGTCGGCAAAAGCGCTACCGAATCGCCGGGCTGTAGACCGGCGACGACCTCGATGTCTTCCCAATCCGTCACGCCGACCTGTACCGGGACCGGCACGATCTCGAGGCCCCGCATCACGAAGACCACTCCCGGCATCGGTCCGCCGGCTCGCTGCCGCTGTTCGCGCTGCTCGCGCATCGCCTGGAACTGCTGGCGCATCTGCTGCATCTCCTGCGGCGTCATCTGGCCGCTCTGCATGCGCTCGCGGATCGAGTCGCGCTGGGCCTGCGTCATCTGGCCCCCGCCGTGGCCGCCGCCTGGCCCGTTCGTGGCGTCGCCCGGTCGGCCGTCCGCCGCGGCCTCCTGGGGCGTGTTCTCCTCGAGCAAGCGCTGAAACGTCTCGGCGTCGATGCCGAGGGCCAGTTGTGCCACCTCGAGGGCGTCCTCGGTCGGGTGTACCGCCTGGGTGGGCACCGTCACCGCGTTCACCGCGCGGGCGACCTGGACCGTCACCTCGGCGCTCATGCCGGGCTTCAAGAGCCCCTCGCGGTTGTCGATGCGGATGATGACCGGGAACATGGTGACGTTCTGCGTCACGGTCGCCAGCGGCTCGATCTTGAGGACGCGGCCGTCGAACGTGCGCTCGGGGTAGGCCTCGACCGTAATCTCGGCCTGCAGGTCCGGCGTGACCCGGCCGATGTCCGTCTCATCGACTAGCGTCCTGACCTGAACCTCGCTCAGGTCGGCCATGTTCATCAGCACCGTGCCACCGCCCACGACCTGGGTGGCCGACGAGATGACCTGGCCGGGCTCGACCAGCCGCTGGATGATCGTGCCGCTGATCGGCGCGCGGATCGTCGTCTCGGACATCCGCTCGCGGGCGATCTCGAGGCTGGCCTCGGCCCGGACTAGCTGCGCCTTGGCGTTGGCGTGCTCGAGCTCGGCCTGCTCATAATCCTGGTCGCTGATGATCTCCGACTCGCGCATCGTGTTGGCGCGCGTGAGCTGTGAGTTAGCGATCTTGAGGCGCGCCTGCGCCACCTCGAGGTCGGCCTGCGCCTGGGCGAGGGTCTGGCGCGCGTCTTTCTGCTCGACCTGGACCAGCAGATCGCCCTGCTCGACATCGTCGCCGCTCTCTACCGGGATCGAGAGGATCTCGCCGGAAGCCTTCGACTTGACCTCCACCATCGTGACGGGCTCGATGACGCCCGCCGCCTCGGCCGAGATGGAGAGTGTCTTCTGCTGCGCTGACACGACCTGGAACGGCCGCGTCTCTTCAGTTTCCGTGCAGGCTGCCATCAGTAATACCGCGAGCGTACCGGTCAGCGCTACCATCTTCCTTGGACTCATGATCTATTGTCTTCCTCTTCGGCTGTGACGGCGTTCGGCCTCCTTCGCCAGAAGCGCCTCGTACTCTTGAATCTGTTCTTCGCTGAGGACCTCGCGGACCTCGGAGCGGAACTGCGCCCTCATCTCCTCGAAGCGAGGTCGCATCTCCTTCCACTGAGCTGAAACCTGTTCGCGGTATCCCTCGAGCAGGCCGTCTATGCTGGTTTGCTGCGCGTCCGTCAGCTCGAGCTCGGCGGCGAGCCAGTCGACGTAGCTGCCACGGTGGTCGTGGTCGCCGTCACGGCGCTCGGTCCTCTGGGCTGCGGCGCTGCGTCCGACCAGCGCTCTGTCCATGGCCGCGCCGGCGACGCCGCCTATCAGCAGTACGCCGACGAGAAGCGCCAGCGCCCACGCTTTCGATTTCCCAATCATCGTCCTTCACCCGGGTCCTCGGGAACTCGCGTACCGTTCCCGTTCTCTAGTAATGCCGCCGCCAGTACGGCGTCGGCGTCCGGCTCGTTGATTGCCAGCAGCAGCGACGGGACGCTGCCCGCTTCGCCGGAGGCGAGTACCTCCTCCAGGGTCACCGGCTCCGGTATGGGTCTCTCGGGGCCGAACTTGAGTGCGCCGGCGAGTATCACCAGCGCGACACTGGCCGCGACGAGCCCGGGTCGGGCCCACGCCGCCAGCACTTCGAAAGAGGTGGCGGGATGCCCGCGTCGCTCGAGCAGCGGCTCGGCCGCGGCCATGATGCGTTGGCGGGCCGAACGCCGCTGTTCATCGGAGCGCCGCGGCGCCTTCAGCGCCTCGAGCTCGTTAAGCGGCTGATCTTCATATCCCTGGACCATTATCCCACCTCGCGTGTTACTGGTGGTACGCCTTCAAAGTCTCCCTGAGCATCCGGCGCGCCCGGGAGAGATGCGAACGGCACGTCCCTTCCGGGATGCCGAGGACTTTCGCGATCTCCGGGTGAGTAAAGCCCTCCAGATCGTGGAGGATCACCACGGTCTCGAGCTCGTCGGGTAGCGAGCCGAGAGCTACTGCCAGCCGGCCGCGCAGCTCCGCTCGCTCGGAATCGACGACTGGGCTATCGGGCCCAGACGCCGATGCGGGAACGTCCTCGGTGCGACGCCGGGCCAGGTACTTGCGCCGGTTGAGCGCCGCGTTGACGAGCAACCGATAGAACCATGGCCCGAAGGCGCTGCCTCGGCCCAGCTTGTCGATCCGTTCCAGCGCCCGTACGAACGCGTCCTGGACCAGGTCCTCGGTGTCCTCCACGTGCTGGAGGAACCCGTAGACGACGGCGAACGCCTGCTCGGAGTAGCGATCCACGAGCAGACCGAAGGCCTCTCGGTCACCCTTGCGCACCCGCTCGACGAGCATTGGCTCGTCTATGACCGGAATTCCGTCCTTGCCCGTGGCTGCCATCGCCCTCTGAGTTGCTAACACCTGGACGGCCGGGAGCGTTGGCCCGCCGGGCGGTCGCTCCTGGTTGCCTCGCTTGTGGAAAACTCTAGCTTGAAGGATATGGCAACGCAGCCTACAGGCCACCCCCGGGCCCGCGACGATGTGATGTTTCGGCAGGTGGACGATGAGTGGGTTGTGTTCGACCCCGCCTCGAACGACCTCCATGTCCTGAATCTCTCCGCGGCATTGATCTGGAGCCACCTGACCGGCGAAGTGTCGCCGGAAGCGATCGCCGCCGCGGTCGAGGAGGCGTTCGGTATCGAGCCCGAGCGAGCGGAGGCCGACGTCATCGCGGCGCTCGAGGGATTCCGGAGCGCCGGATTGCTGGCAGCAGACGGCTGAGTTCCCTCCGTAGGATGGCGGGATGAGCACTCTCGACTATCGCGATTTTTTAGCGGATGCGCCCCGGGTCGCCGCCTTCCGGCAGGCGATCGAGGCCACTGTCCGTCCCGGCCAGGTCGTTCTCGACCTGGGCACCGGCATCGGCACGTACGGTATGTTCGCGGCACGGGCTGGGGCCCGGGTGCTGGCCGTGGAGATGGACGCGGTAATCGACGTCGCCCGCGCCCTGGCGGCGGACAACGGGCTGGACGACCGGATCACGTTCCTGCGCGGGCGCCTCGAGGAGCTCAAACCGCCCGAGGTTGCCGACGTACTGATCTTCGAGGACTTCTCGCCGTTCCTCTACCACTCAGACACGGCGCGCATTCTGAAGCAAGTCAGTGAGCGGTGGATGAAGCGGTCCGCCGTATCGATACCGCAGACGGTAAGAGCCATCTTGGCCCCCGTCTGCTGCCCTTCGACCTACCGGTCCGTGACGCCCTGGGGTGACGGCGCAGCCTTCGGCCTCGATGTCAGCCGCTTCTCACGCCAGCTGCTGAACGACCTGCACACGGTCGTCTGGGATGCGGACGTACTTCTGGCCGAGCCGGCGGAGGTCGGGCGCGTTCAGCCGCTGGCGCTCGATGAGTTCGCCCTCGACACGTCGCTCAGCTGGCGGGCCGAGCGGTCAGGCGAGCTGCACGGGCTGGGGCTGTGGATCGACCTGGAGCTGGCCGATGGCCTGACGTTCTCCAACGCGCCGTCCGGCCGCTCCACCGGCTGGGACCAGCGCCTGCTGCCGTTGGCAGAGCCCATCAGCGTGCAGGCCGGCGCAGCCATCGAGGTTCGGGTCCGCACGCTGGGGCCGTCGCCGCTGGAGCCGGAGTGGTGGAGCTGGCGGGTACGAGCTGGCGGCGAGGAGCAGGAGATGGACACTTTCCGCGGCCTGCCGCTGTCGCTGGCCCAACTGCGAAGGGCCAGCCTGGACAACCGGCCCACGCTGAGTCCTCAGGGCCGACTGCGCCACACCGCCCTCGGGCTGATGGACGGTCGGCACTCGGTGGCCGAGATCGCCCGCGAGCTGAGGGAACGATTCCCCGACCTCGTGAGTAACGATGCAGAGGCCTACCGCGTCGTGGCGCGAGAGGTGGACAGGAACGAGGGACCCGCCGCAACCCAGGCGCCGGACGACCCGGCGGAGACGAGCAGGTGAAGATGAATCGGGAAGATCCGACTCGCAGGGAGTTCCTGCAGAAGATCGCCAAGGGAGCGGTCTACAGCGCGCCGTTGATCGCGACGTTCGCCGTGGCGCCGGACCTGTTGGCCCAGGCGGGCTCGTTGCCCGGCCACCACATGATGGCACCTGCAGCGTCGACGCCGTCGACGTCGTCCTCGCCTTCGGAAGCGCCCGGCCCGGCGCCGACCGACAAACACCCGCCTCCCAGCCGGAAGGGCGACTAACGGCGCGCCTGGTGTCTGCGCCCGCCGCCCGCCACTATCGCTTCCCCGACGCGGAGCGAATCGTCGCTGCCCGCATCGATGCCCCAGAGCTGATCCCTCACATCGACGACTTCTACACCGCCTATCGCTGTGATCGCGAGAGCGACGCGGTCATCCACGATGCCATCGCCGCTGACCGCGTTGGCGACCGCTTTCGCATTAGCGTCGCCACCGGTGATTGGGAGGCGGAGACGTTGGGCGACGCGATCCTCTTCTACGAGTACGAGTTGACCGGCGCCCTGCTCGATGACGCCGGGGCCTTCGTCCACCTGCACGGCGCGGCGATTCACGATGCGTCGCGTTGCGTGGTACTCCTGGGACCGTCCGGTGCCGGCAAATCTACCCTGGCACTTGGTCTGGGCCGCGCTGGCTGGACCGCCCTGGCGGACGATGCGGTGCTCATCGAGCCGCGCAGCGGCGAGGTGCAGCCGTTCGAACGCTCAATTCGCGTGCACGAGGCCAGCCTGAAGGATTTGGGGATAAGGGCTTCGGATGTGGCAGGCGGCCGAATGTGCGAGCCGTACCTCTGGCTGCCGCCCGGCGGAGAAGCGCGGTCGGTGCGCCGGCCCGACCTGTTCGTCTTTCTCGATGCCGGAAGGGCCACCCGGCTCGAGCCGCTGAGCGTGAGCGCCACGTTGCGTGCGTTGCTGACAGCACGGCTCAGCGATCAGCCCGAGCGTGACTTCGAATGCCTGAACCGGTTGGCGGCCGATGTCCCGGGTTGCCGTCTGGCCTTCGCGAGCTTTGCCGAGGCGCTGGCCGAGCTCGAAAAGGTCTCAGTCGGAGAGCTCTGAGCCGTAGACGTCGGACCAAAGGTCCCGGTCCTCCTGGACCCGCACCCGGAACACGCTCACGCCCGCGGGCGCACGCGCTGCGATTTGCTCCAGGATGAATGCCGCCAGGTTCTCGGTCGTCGGTACGAGACCGCCATCGCCGAACTCCGGGACAGCCGTGTTGATGTGGCGGTGGTGGAAGCGGGCGACCACTTCCTCGTCGAGGATCCGGTCGAGCGCATCCAGGTCCATCACCATTCCGGTCTGCGGGTCGATGGGGCCGCCGACGGTGACCTCGCAGCGGTAGTTGTGTCCGTGACCCTCCGGCGCGGCCGATGGGCCGAATCGCTCCCGGTTCTCTTCCTCGCTCCAGTCGGAGCGGTAGTATCGGTGCGAAGCCGAAAAGTGAACCGCCCGCGTCAAGTACCCGGTAACCATTTCCCTCCGCATAACTCTGTTGACTCCTGCTCGTGATTGTAATCGTAATCGTGATCGTGATCGTGATCGTCCGTAGAGGTGTGAAGTAAGGTGACGATTACGATCACGAGCAGGAGCAGAAGCGCGAGCAGGAGGCTCGTGTTATCGATGGTCCTCGGGTAAGTTACCGGGCGATGTATGAAGGAGCTACGGCCCGGAAACTTCCGAGATCTGCCCGGTTCGTCGACCTGAGCGACTACGCCCGACCTCTAGCCGTCTGGATCGCGCGACGGCTTGAGAACACGAACGTAGTCGCCCCCGACGTGACCGTGGTATGGGGGATCATCGGCCTCATCGCCGCGTTCTGTTACGGCGCCGGCGGCTACCGCATGGCGATCATCGGCGCCGTCGCCTTGCAAGCCAAGAACGTTCTCGATGCGGTGGACGGATCGCTGGCGCGCCTGCAGGCGCGGCCGTCACGGGTCGGCCGCTTCCTCGATTCCATAGGCGATGCCGCCGTTGCTGCGGCCATCGCCGTCGGTCTCGCCGTCGCCATCGGGCGCGACAGGCCGTGGGCTTACGCCGCGGGGCTCGCGGCCGCCGGCCTCGTTTTGGGCCTGCTGCAAGGGTCCGTCTTCAATTATTACTACGTACGCTACCGCGCCCGCACTGGCGGCGACGTGACCAGTCGCGTCAAGGAAGGGCTGACGGTATACGACCGGGTGCACTACGAGGATCGGCCGTTCGCCCTCGAGCTGCTCCGCTCGCTCATCACGGCCTACAACTGGATCTACGGCTGGCAGGATGCGCTGGTCCAGAAACTCGATGCGTGGGCCGTTCGACCGCTCACCGCTATCGATCGCATGGAGGAAGCTGACGCACTGCGGGACAACCGGCGGCTGCTGACCGCGGTGAGCGCACTCGGCCCCGGGTTGCAGATCTTGGTCCTCAACCTGTTCACGCTGGCCGCCTACTGGAATCTCACGCTGATGCTGGAGGCCTACCTCTGGACGCTGGGTCTTGGTGGGTCGCTCTATGCGATCGCCATCATAGTCTGGCTACGCGGGGCCGCCTCGCGGCGAGCGCGGACGCCAGCTTAGATTTGCTGCCATGCACGTGAATAGCGTTCAGACGCTCAAACCCATCTTCGAGCCGCGTTCCATAGCCGTGATCGGCGCCAGCCGTCGGCAGGACACGATCGGCTACGTCATCCTCGACAGCCTGCTGGGCACCGGTTATAGCGGCGCGGTTTACCCGGTGAACCCGAAGAGCGAGGTCGTGCACTCAATACGTGCCTACCCATCGATCGGCGAAGTGCCGGGCGAGGTGGACCTGG
>JBDHHX010000126.1:0-9458 GCA_039589155.1 Gemmatimonadota bacterium
GATCCGCGGCTCGGTGAGCTCGACCCGGTCCATGCCGGAGTTGGATTCGAACGACGTCCCTTCTATTACCGTGCCGTTCGCCTCGTACATCGTCGTATGTTCTTCGCTCCAGATGATGTCATCGGGCCGGTTGTAGAACATCTCCGTCGTTTCAATCCGCCGATCTTCGTCCATCTTCAGCACGACGACATCGTAATTCGCCGTCATGTCGCCTGTTTCCCAATCGTAGGTGCCTTCCCTGGCCGTGAGAATCGTCGTCTCGTTGCCATCCTCGTCGTAGAAGGTCACCTCCATCCCCCGCAACTCGACCAGTGCTTCATCCTCGATGAAAAACGCCGTGTCCGACACGATCTTCGCCCGGCGGATCCCTTCTGCCGCCACATAGTGCACGGAACCTATCGCCACCCGGTTCGCTCGGGTGTTGAGCTGCAGGATCTCTTCCGCCACCAGAGGCGCTTCGCCGCTGTCGCCGCAGGAAGCGACAGCGAGCAAGAGGAGTCCGAACGTCACCGCAGACAGTCGCATGGCTCAGACCACCCGCGCTCTCATTAGATCGTGCAGGTGTACGATGCCGGCCAGACGATCGCTCTCATCACGGACGGGTAGCGCCATGATCCCATGTTTCTCCATCAGGTAGACCGCCTCGACAGCCAGGTCGTCCGCTGCAGTCGTCTTCGGGTTTGCGTTCATCGCCTCGGACACACGGCGCTCGAGAAACTCCTCCTTGCTGTCGACGAAGCGAGCCAGGTCACCAGCGGTGATCACGCCGACGATTCGCCGCTGGGCGTCAACGATCGGCACCGTGCCGCGCTTGAAGGCGATCTCGAGCATCGCCTCCCTCAACGTCGCGTCCTCCGGCAGCGACGGCATCGCCTCCGGGTCGCTGACCATCAGATCCGACACTCGCATCAGTTGTCGGCCCAGAGCGCCGCCCGGGTGCAGCCTGGCGAAGTCATCAGGGCTGAAGCCTTTGCGAATCAGCGCCGCCACAGCCAGCGCGTCACCCATGGCCAGCGCGGCCGTGGTGCTCGCCGTCGGCGCCAGGTCATGAGGGCACGCTTCTTCGGCAACGCCCACGTCGAGGACCACGTCCGCTCGCTCGCCCAGCGTCGACTCGCGGTTCCCGGTGAATCCGATGATCGATACTCCCAGCCGCTTCACCACGCGCATCAGGTCAGACAACTCCGCCGACTCTCCGCTCTTCGAAATCAGGATCAGCAGATCATCACGCAGAACCATCCCCACGTCGCCGTGAAGACCTTCCACCGGGTGCAGATAGAATGCAGGTGTGCCCGTGGAGGTGAGCGTCGCGGCGATCTTGCGGCCGATGATCCCCGACTTCCCAACACCAGATACGACGACGCGGCCCTTCAGGTTGGCCAGCAACTCGACGGCGCGGACGAAGTCGTCGCCGATGCGATCCTCCAGCATACGGACCGCATCCGCCTCCAGGCTTATCACACGCCGACCGGCTTCGATTAGTTCGCGCCGTTCCATCTCACCCATCGCCTCGCTCTGCCAGATAAGCGCCAACCACCGACTCCCATTCGCCGCGTGCCTTGAGTAGAGCTTCGGCGAACTCGCGAACCGCGCCCGAGCCACCAGAACGGCTGGTGCGCCAACGCGCCATCGAGACCACCTCTGGCACTGCGTTGGCTACGGCAACGGGCAACGCGCAACGGCGCAACACCGGGATATCGGCCAGGTCATCCGACACGAATGCCACCGCATTCCAATCCAGACCGCGACGCTCGAGAATCTCGCTCACGATCGGTAGCTTCTCTGCGCCAGGGTCCTGGTGGATCTCTTCGATGCCCAGTTCTCTTCCCCGCGACTCGACTACCGGTGAGCGGCGGCCGGTGACGATCGCCACGTCGACGCCTGCGCGCTGCAGCATCTTCACGCCGAGGCCGTCGGTGGTGTCGAACCGCTTGAGCTCGATGCTTTCGCCCGACGCCAGCACGCCGTAGTAGATGCCGCCGTCGGTCATCACACCGTCGACATCCAGGACCACCAGCCTCACCGCGGCTGCGACGTCCACCGGGATCTCACGCGCCTCGGACATCAGGGGCCCCGCGCTTGCGAGTCGACGGCATGGCGGACGGCCTGGACACGGCCGATCAGGCCTTCCAGCTCCGCCAGTCGAAGCATACTCGCCGCATCCGACAGCGCGCGTCCTGGCTCCGGATGGACTTCGACGAACAGGGCATCGGCGCCCGCCGCGACGGCCGCACCTGCCAACGCCGCTATATGCCGGGGCTCACCACCGCTCAACGCCCCGGCACCGCCCGGCAACTGAACGGAGTGGCTCGCGTCGAAGATCACCGGGCAGCCGCAAGTCTCCTTAACGATGGCAAAGGAGCGCATGTCGACCACGAGGTTGTGATAACCGAACGAGGTCCCTCGTTCCGTCACAGCTATCGCGTCGGCACCGCTGCCGCGGGCCTTGTCCACCTGGTTCGCCATGTCCTCGGGCGCCATCCACTGCCCCTTCTTGAGGTTCAGCGGCCGGCCGGTGGCGGCAGCCGCGGCGATCAGGTCGGTCTGCCGGCTCAGAAAAGCGGGGATTTGAAGAACATCCACCACCGATGCGGCGGCGACCGCCTGTTCGGGTTCGTGGATGTCGGTGGTGACCGGCAAGTCCGTCTCGGACTTCACCTGCTGGAGAAGGCGTAGCCCTTCATCGAGCCCGGGGCCGCGCGGCGAATCGATGCTACTACGGTTCGCCTTGTCGAAAGAGGCTTTGAAGATGACGGGGACAGAGAACCGCTCACCAATCCGCGCCACCTCTTCCGCCACGCTCAGGTTGGTGCCCTCGTCCTCGAGGACACACGGACCAGCGATTAGGAAGAACCCACCATGCGGCCGAAATAGAGACGCGTAATCCAGCATCCGTCAGCACTCCCTCACTCTCCGACGCCGACCGTCTGCTGCGCACTGGCACCGCGTTCACGGCGGCGGAGCGCCGCCTCGATAAACGAGGCGAACAGCGGGTGCGGGTGAGCGGGTCGCGATTTGAGCTCGGGGTGGAACTGGGTCGCGATGTACCACGGGTGGTCCGGCAAGTCGATGATCTCGACCAACACCCCATCGGGAGAGAGACCCGACATCTCGAGGCCGTTTTGACCGAACGTCTCGCGGTACGCGTTGTTGACCTCGTAGCGGTGCCGGTGGCGTTCGCTGATCTGGTTCATACCGTAGATCTCCGCCACACGTGAGCCGGACCGCAAGTTGCACGGGTACGCACCCAGGCGCATGCTCCCGCCCATGTCCGTCACCTGCTGCTGCGAGTCCAACAGCGAGACTACAGGATCGGTACACTCCGGCTCGAACTCGCGAGAGTGAGAACCCCCGAGATCACACACGTTGCGTGCGAACTCGATGATCGCCGACTGTAGCCCGAGGCAAATTCCAAAGAACGGCAGCCCGTTCTCGCGCGCCCATTGGACGGCGCGCACCATGCCCTCCACGCCGCGTACTCCAAAACCACCAGGCACCAACAGCCCGTCGTAGTCGGCCAGGCGATTGGCGTCCTCCGGACCATTGATATCCTCCGAGGAGAGCCAGCCGATGTCGACGCGGACATCGTTGGCGATGCCACCATGAGTCAGCGCCTCGTTGATCGACTTGTAGGAGTCCACCAACTCTGTGTACTTGCCGACCACCGCGATCCTGACGCGCCCTTGCTTGGGGTTCTTCACCCGCTCGACGATCGAGGCCCAGGCCGTCAGGTCGGGATCCGGTACATCGAGGCCCAGCTTCTCCGTCACCAGTCGGTCGAGACCCTGAGCGTTGAAGATGAGCGGGACTTCGTAGATCGTCTCCGCATCCCGCGCCTCGATCACCGCTTCCGTCTTGACGTTGCAGAACAGGGCGACCTTGCGGCGCATCTCCTCCGTCAGCTCGTGCTCCGTACGGCAGACCAGGATGTCGGGCATAATCCCGATCTCCATCAGCTCCCGCACCGAGTGCTGTGTCGGTTTCGTCTTCAGTTCGCCGGCCGCTTGCAGATATGGAATCAAGGTCACGTGGATGAAGAGCGTGTGCTCGGGTCCCACGTCGCCACGAAGCTGGCGAATCGCCTCCAGGAACGGCAGCGACTCGATGTCACCGACGGTGCCTCCTATCTCCGCGATCACCACATCGTGATTCGGCGTCAACCGGCGGACCGCCGCCTTGATCTCGTCGGTGATGTGGGGGATGACCTGCACGGTCGAGCCCAAATACTCGCCACGCCGCTCCTTCGTGATGACGTCCTGGTAGATACGACCGGTCGTGATGTTGTTGGCTTGAGAGAGCGACTCTTCGACGAACCGCTCGTAGTGGCCCAAGTCGAGATCCGTCTCGGCACCGTCGTCGGTAACGTAGACCTCGCCGTGTTGGAACGGCGACATCGTGCCGGGATCGACGTTGATGTACGGATCGAGTTTCTGGATGGTGACAGCCAGCCCGCGCTCGACCAGCAGTCTACCAAGAGACGCGGCGGCGATCCCCTTCCCAAGTGAGGAGACAACGCCGCCGGTGATGAAGATCATCTTGGCAGGCCCGGACCGTTCACTCATGTTGAATCTCTCCTCCCTCCCAAGATCGCCTCGGCTCGCAATAGATCGTCCTCCGTGTCTATGCCGGGGCCCCCGTCTGCAACAACTGCTACACCGATCCGCAGGCCGGCGGCCAACCAGCGCAACTGCTCCAACCGCTCACGCTCCTCCAGCGCATGCCTCGGGAGCTGCGTGGCCTGCCGCAAGGCGGCTCGCGCGAACGCGTAGACTCCGATATGCCTCAGCAGCGGGGGTTCGCCGGCCGGGCTGGTCGCCGCGCGCTCACCACCGTCGTGGGGGATCGCCGCGCGGCTGAAGTAGAGCGCGCCACCCTGGTCATCCGTCACTACTTTGACGGCCGAGGGATCGCGCCATTCCTCGAGGCTCGCCATGGGGACCGCCGCTGTTCCCACGTCCCAACCCGCTTTCACGAGTCGAACGGCGGCCTGGGCGGCCTCCGCGGACAGGAAGGGCTCATCCCCCTGCAGGTTCAGCACCCAATCGAATCCTGCGAACTCGGGCCGCTCTGCGACCTCGGCGACGCGGTCGGTGCCCGAGGCATGGTCCTCTCGTGTCAGCACCGCCAGACCGCCGAAACCCTCCACCGTTTCAACGATCTCACTGGCGTCCGTGGCGACGACCAACACCTCGGTCGCCTCCAGCTCGCTCGCCCGCCGCCACACCCATTCGATCAGCGGTCGTCCTGCGATGGTGATAAGCGGCTTCCGGGGGAGCCTGGTGGAGGCCAGGCGAGCGGGAATCACACCCAAGACCCCGGGCCCTAACCCCAGATTGGAGGGGTTCTCGCTGGAAGAAGGCGTGCCTTTAAGCAATTTTCACGCCACTATGATAACAATCGACTAAATCTTTGTCAAAACTGGCCGTTACGGCCGGGTGGAGGGCCAGCGGCGAGCTTCGAAGCCGATGGTGAGCACGGTTTTGAAGTCATCGCTTGGAGAGGTGTAAACGGCGGCGGCCAGCGGGCCGAGGCTTAGACCCAGCCCAATGTCGTGGACGGCCGCCGGCCGGGGCGCCAGGTCGCTCCAGGCGTTACCCGCCGCATACTGCAGCCAGGGAGCGAGTCGACCCAGCCTACCGATGTCGGTGCCCAGCGGGACACGATAGGTAGCGCCGACCCACCACATTCGGTCGCCTGCCCTTCCTGTGGGAACGAGGGTCGGCAGCGACCCCCAGGCGCCCAGGGCCCGCCAACGCTGCGGCGGTGCGTCGTCCGAGAGCGGGTACTGGCCGCGCCCTTCCAGCAGCAGAGTCTGGTCACCTGTTGTACCGATCTCCGCTCGCAGCGCGCCGCCCAGCAACGCGAATGACAGGTCGCCTGCCACATCCTGCTCGGCGACCTCAATACTGATCTCGGCATCCAGCCCGGATGTCTGGCCTACCCACACCCCGACCGAGCTGGTGAAGGCGAAGCTGGCGATGTCCGCCTCGATGACGGCCAAGTTGGGCTGAAAGCCGCCGGCCCGGGCATCGAACAGCGAAAACGGATCCCGATTCTCCAGCGAGCGGGCGCGTTCCCAGCCGAAGACGAAGTCGTTCTGCCACAGGGTCTCGCTACCGAAGCCCAGGCGCACTCCGGCTTCAGTGAAGTAGGCATCGTAGTAGTTCCTGGTGTCTACGGCGCCCACTATCGCGTACACGGAATTTGCGACGTCGTCGTTTATCCAGCTGTCGTTGGACCGAACTCCCCTGCCGCCGCTCAGACTCAGCTCATGTCGTCCCAGCGGCCAGGCGAGGTCCAAGTCTCCGTCGAACGTCCTGCGCACGCTGCGGTAGCGGACCCGCAGCCGCGCTTCGGGCAGCCAGACCGATCCGCCGCGTTCCAGGTCGACGCCGGCAGTCAACGTGAGCGCGTTCACTCGGTCGTAGAGCGGGAGCAGCAGGCCGTACAGACCCGGTAGCCGGACCTGCGCCTCGCTGCCGGGCGCCGTTATCAGGTAGGAGCCATCCTCACGCAATTCCACCGCATACACGTAGGCTGCGGCATCGATGGGTCGTGAACCCAACTCCGCTAAAGAGGATCCGTAGAAGCCGCCACCGATGACCACCACAGAGCCGTCAATCCGACCCCCGGGACGGGCGAAGATATCGCTCTGCACGCCCACCAGGTCGCCCAATATGCGGCCTTCCACCCTCAGCGATGCCCCGATCACCAGGACATCACCTTCGATGACCGCGTCCGCCGAAAGCACCGTGTCGTGGACGATCAGCTCATAGCTGCCTCGCTCCAGCACAGCCTCCAGCACGTCGTCGGCGTGGGCCGAGCCTTGGGACCCTCTCCGAAGCTCCACCTGCTGCCCGGGAAGCGCGACCGGGGTCAAGGCGACCGCGAGGGCCGCACATGCCCAGAGTCTCCAGCAAGAACGCGAGTTAAACAATCGTAGTCATCTCGTTGTAGGCATGCACTTTACGTGTATGATCCTCGAGCGTCTTCTATGCGCGGGGATGATACTGCTGGTGCACTTCGCTCAGGTAGCTCCGGTCCAGGTGTGTGTAGATCTGGGTTGTCGAAATGTCCGCGTGACCGAGCATCTCCTGGACCGCAGCGATGTCGGCCCCTCCCTGCAGGAGGTGCGTGGCGAACGTGTGCCTCAAGGTGTGTGGCGTCACCCGCTTCCTGATACCCGCCGCCTGGACGTGACGTCGAACGATATCCCATGCCCCTTTTCGTGTCAGCGGGCGGCCGCGGCGACCCAGGAACAGGCTGCCACCTGCGGCCCGGGCCGCCTTCTCCGCCAACCCTGGCCGGACATCCCTCAGGTACTCAGCCAGAGCCTCCCGCGCCACCCCGCCGAACGGCACGATTCGTTCTTTCGATCCCTTGCCGAAGACACGAACCAGCCGATCGTCCAGATCCAGGTCGCGAATTCCGACGTTGACGAGTTCAGAGATCCGTACACCTGTCGCGTACATGAACTCGAGCATCGCGCGATCGCGCACGGCCAGCGGATCATCGCCGTCGGGAGACGCCAGCAGCGCCTCGATCTCCGGCCCGGAGAGGACCGTGGGCAGGGTCCTACCCGTCTTCGGCCCCTCCAGCAACTCGCTGGGATCGCTTTCGATCAGCCCCTCAGCCTGTAGAAAGCCGAAGTAACTGCGCAGCGACGAGATCTTTCGACGTATGCTGGCCGGCGCGCGCCCCGCGTCCTTGAGCTGGTAGATGAACTCGCGCAGCTCGCCCACGGTCACCGAACGTGGCGACTCGAACCCGGCCGCTTCCAGGTAAGCGATGAGCTGCGACAGGTCTGCGGCGTAGGCCGACGATGTGGTCGTCGATAGGCCGCGCTCGAAGCGCAGGTAGTCTTCGAACCGCTCGGTGTAGAACCGCTGGGCGATCTCCTCCATCACCCCTCCGCGACCTCGCCGTCTTCGACATCGTGCGGGTGATGCCGGGTCTTCCACCAGGCGACGGCCACAATGAGCCCAAGCGCCGAAGCGATCGCCAAAAGCAACATGTTCACGTTTTCCAGCGCGCTCAGAATAACTTGCCAGTTGTTGCCCAGCATGGTGCCGGCGTAAACCAGCACGCCGTACCAGATCGCTGACGCCAGCGCCAGCGGTATTGCGACCCGCCACAACGCCAGGTGGCTGATTCCGGCGAACACCGGCACCAGGGAGCGGAACGCCGGAAGGAACCGGCTGAAAAAGATGATCTTGCTCCCGTGGGCGTTGTACAGGGCCGCCAATCGCTCCAGCTGCCGCCGCCGCAACAACAGGCGGCCCGCTCGCGTGGCCAGCAAGGGGCGCCCCCAGCGTCGCGCCACACCGTAGCTCAGAAGCGCGGTCGCCGTGTTCGAGGTCCAGGTCGAGAGGAAGACTCCCGTTCCCGTCACCCTGCCCTGTGCGCTCAGGAATGCGCCCAGTACGACGAACGTGTCCGCAGGGATGGGGGGGAAGAAGTTCTCCACGGCGACACCGGCCGCGGCTGCAAGGTAGATCCACCGCGGCTCGACGGCGCCCAGGCTCTGGACGAAGCGCTCGATCTCCGGGGCCTGCGACAGCCAGTCACCCGGCAGCATCGCCACCAGGCCCAGGAGCCAGCCATCAGGCACTGTCGGTTCCTCGCGGGAACTCCGGTTCGCGTACGCGATCGATCAGCGCCACCGCCCAGGCAGCGATCCCTTCGCTGCGGCCCAGCGCGCCGAGACCCTCCGCGGTCGTAGCCTTTACCGAGATGTGCCCTGGTGAGATCGCCAGCGCCGAGGCGAGACTGTCGCGCATGGCGCCCACGCTGGCGGCGATTCGAGGCCTTTCCGCCACCAAAGCCACGTCGACGTTTATCGGCTGGTAGTTTTCGGCTTCCAGAAGCCGCATCACGGACCTTAGCATCTCCATCGAAGAGGCGTCGCGCCAGCGCTCATCGCTATCGGGGAAATGCTGTCCGATGTCACCCAGACCGGCGGCGCCCAGGAGGGCGTCGATTACCGCGTGAGTCAGCACGTCAGCGTCGCTATGGCCGGTGAGCCCCGTCTCGCCTTCGAACTCGACTCCGCCCAGCACCAGACGGCGACTTTCCCCGAAGCTGTGGATATCGAAACCTATCCCGACGCGCATTTGGCTGCCTGCTTTTCGTTTGATTACGGGCCACCGGATCGGTAATAACGTCGCCGGGTGCCATGAACAAGGCCGTTCCCCGGCCGGCGCCCGGCGCTGGGAACCCGGCGACGTATGATTTGTTCTCCCTAACGACGACAGTGGGAGCTCCATCCACAAGACAGGGAACTAGGGGGGGTTGGAGGCCGGCTATCGATCCGTCACCGGTCGCCGTAAAGCGATTATTGCGTCCCGCTTCCCCCCTTGCTTCTTCTTCAGACTGTTTCTCCTTCAACTCACCCAGCTAGAGGCGCCAGTCCGTAGCTTCGCGCTCGCTCTGGATCATCCTCAACCAGAGTGTAGTCC
>JBDHHX010000127.1:0-9448 GCA_039589155.1 Gemmatimonadota bacterium
CGACTCACTACCGCACTACCGTACTACCGCACCACAATCAGTACGCCCGCGCCCAAACGACTTCCTGCGTTGCCACACCACCACAAATGCACTTCCCGGGTACCGAGTCGCTGCGGAAGTCGTCGTCGGGAATCACGCGGACGGTTGCCTTGGTGTCGTCCTTCACCTTCGACTCGCACTCGTCCGACCCACAGTAACCGGTATAGACGAAGCCACCGGTCGACGCGATGATCTTCTTGAATTCCTCGTAGTCGGTGACGCCGCGGTAGGAGTTACCCTCGCGCCGCGCCAGCGCCGCGTCCAGCAGCTCACGCTGCATTTCGTCAAGCAGCTGAGGCAGTCGGGCGACGATCTCGTCGTCGGCGATGGAGAACTTGCGAGCTTTCGGGTCATCGGCGAAGCGACGCACCGCCATCACGTGACCCTTCTCCAGGTCCTTCGGACCCAGCTCCAGTCGAACCGGTACGCCCTTGGTCTCCCACTCGTAGTACTTGGCGCCAGGGTTCAGCGTGTCGCGGTCGTCCAGCTTGACGCGAACCACGTCTTTCAACCGTTCCGCCAGCTTGGCGGCGGCGTTCATGATCTGACTGCGCTGATCGTCCGACTTGTAGATCGGAACGATCACGACCTGGATGGGCGCCAGCCTGGGAGGCAGCACCAGGCCCTGGTCGTCGCTGTGCGACATCACGAGTCCACCGACGAGCCGGGTGGAGACGCCCCACGACGTACTCCAGACGTAATCGTGCTCGCCTCCCTCGGTCTGGTATTTGACGTCGAAGGCTTTGGCGAAGTTCTGACCCAGGTTGTGCGAGGTTCCGGCCTGCAGCGCCCAGTTATCTTGCATCATCGCTTCGCAGGCGTAGGTGCGGTCGGCGCCAGCGAACTTGTCCCACTCCGTCTTCACACCGGTGACGGGAGGCATGGCCATCCAATCTTCCATGAATTTCCGGTAGATGTCGAGGATGAGCAGCGTCTCGTTCTCCGCGTCTTCCCAGGTGGCGTGCGCCGTGTGGCCCTCCTGCCAGAGGAACTCGAGTGTGCGTAGGAACGGCCGCGTTCGCATCTCCCAGCGAACTATATTCGCCCACTGATTGATGAGCATCGGAAGGTCGCGATAGCTCTGGATCCAGTCGGCCATGATCGGCCAGATGATCGCCTCAGATGTGGGCCGCACGACCAACGGCTCTTCCAGCTCCTTGCCACCGCCGCGCGTGACGAGGGCGATCTCGGGCGCAAACCCTTCGACGTGGTCCGCCTCCTTCTTGAGGAAGCTCTCGGGCACGAAGAGGGGGAAGTAGGCGTTTTGGTGACCGGTTTCTTTGAACATGGCGTCCAGCGCGCCCTGCATTAGCTCCCAAATCGCGTAGCCGTGGGGGCGGATGACCATGCACCCGCGTACGGGCGTGTAGCCGGCCAGTTCGGCTCGCTGCACTACGCCATTGTACCAGGCGGAGAAATCTTTGCTGCGTGGTGTAAGCGCCTTTTCCTCTGACATCGATTTTATCCAGCCTCCGGTCTTCGCGTTTCAGTTTCAGTCTGTTCCGGTCGTGTCGCTTTCGTCGGCGGCGCCACCGTCGGGCTCATCGGCGCCGCCCGGCCCGGCCACCAGCCACAGCCCCACCGAGAGCAAGGCGACGGTCGTAGACCAACCCAATCGCCGGCCGGCGCCGACGCCGAGAACTCGGCCCAGCAGTCGACCGCCGGTGACCAGCAGCAAGCTGCTAGCCACGGCGCCTACGCTGAGCGGCCCCAGCTGTTGCCAAGCGGAGCTGAGGCCGCGGCCGAGCATGCCCTCGGATACCGGTTCGAGACCGGACTCTTCGTTCATCGACTTCTCACGATCCTCCCGCATCGGCCGTCCACCAATCGGGGCGTTCGCTGTATGTGAGAATCCTGTGCGGCTCGGCACGCGATCCCTCCGTTATGTTGCCCCAGCCGGAGATCGGCGTCCACTCGGCCCAAACGCTCGGCCTGAGCCTGCCCTCGCGACGGCCCGTGGGTTGGTAGATGTACAGGATAGCCCGCGCCGCAACCAGGTTGGTGTCGGCGCCCGCGACGGAGTCCAGAACGGTACGCACGGTCTTTCTCAACTTCTGTGAGCGTCCCTCCTCCAGAGCCATGAGCCGATATTCAACGACAAGCGGCGCATCGCTCTGGACCCTGGTCTCGAACACGCGATAACTGACGGGCGACACGGTATCCGGGAACGACCCCCGGGTCGTGTCGGCGGCAGTCAAAGAGCGATCGAAGTCGACTGCGTCCTCCTCGGCGGTCCCGGGCTGCTCGCCGACACAGCTGGCCGCAGCCGCAACTACCAACAAACACGCGAGGACGACCGACGTGCGGTTCGTCCTTAGACCCGTCCTTCTCTCAATTACGGTCACCTGTTCTTCGCTCCAACTGTCTCTACCAGCTTATCGATTGATATGACTCTCTCATCTCCGCCTGACATCTCTCGGATGCGGACTTGTTGGTCGGCGACCTCTTGTGGTCCGATGATGATGGCCAACCGAGCGCCGAGCTGGTCGGCTGATTTCAACTGGTTGCCCAAACGTCGCTCGCGAAAGTCGTACGCCACCGAATGGCCGGCCCGACGCAACTCCTGTGCGACGACAAGCGCACGCCGCCGCGCATCTTCGCCCATGTAAGCGATGAAGCAGTCTACCTCGCGCTCGAAGTCGGGCAGCAGGCCATGATCGGTCAGCAGCTCTGCGAGCACGACATCGCCCATCCCGAATCCGATGGCCGGCATGTCAACGCCGGCGATCAGTTTGAGCAGCTCGTCGTAGCGGCCGCCGCCACAGATAGCTCGCAATTCGCGGCGCGCGTCCCAGAGCTCGAACACGATGCCCGTGTAGTAAGCCAGTCCCCTGACGACCGAGAGATCGACGTCGACAAAGTCGCCAACGCCCAGATCGTCCAGGTGCACGAGGTAAGTCGATAGCTCGGCAATGCTCTTCGCGACTTCTTCAGCGTCGCCGTAGCGCCCGCTGAGCTCGTCGACACCGCGCAGTTCCGTGACTTCGAATATCGCTGCGATCGAGCTCCGCTCCAGCCCCAGACCGGCCAATCGCTCCTCGAGGCGGTCGCGCGGTTCGCGATCCAGCTTATCGACGATGACGTAAACAGCCTCGAGCTTGTTCTCGGGCACGCCAACGTGCCTGAAGATCGAAGCCAGAACCCTTCTATCCGAGACCCGCGCTCGAACCTGGCTCGCATCTAAGCCCGTCGCCCGGCAGATGTCGATGGCGGCAGCGAGCAGTTCGGCATCGGCGAGCACATCGGTTTCGCCGAGTATGTCCATGTTGAGCTGGAAGTGCTCGCGCAGGCGGCCGCGCTGTTTCCGCTCGTAGCGGAAGAGCTGCGGTACGGAGAACCAGCGCATCGGTTTGCGCAACGCACGAGCATGAGCCCCGACCATGCGGGCGAGCGTCGGGGTCATCTCGGGGCGCAACGCGACGCGGCGGCCACCCTTGTCCTCGAACTCGTAGAGTTGCTGGACGATCTCGTCGCCGGACTTGCGAGTGTAGATGTCGAGCGACTCGAGCGGCGGCCCGTCGTACTCCTCGAACCCATAGCGGCGCGCGACGTCGCGCCACACGTCCATGAGGTACGAGCGTACGGCCAGTTCGCTTGGATAGAAGTCCCGGAACCCGGGTAACGCTTTCATATCTGCCATCGCGCGAATCTATCCGGCCCCACTCGGGCCCAGCAACCCGACGGGGATCTCCAAGTATTTCATCGCATCTCCCACGGTGTGGTTCGATCCGGTAACCACAATGGTGGGCGCCATCTCCATGGCCCGCTCGAGGGCGGCCTCGAAGTCGAGAATAACCTCGACCGGGTAGCTCGAGATCGTCTCCGCCACCGCCTCGGCGTCCCAGCGGCG
The DNA here is from genome assembly GCA_039589155.1 of Gemmatimonadota bacterium. Lineage (GTDB taxonomy): Bacteria > Gemmatimonadota > Gemmatimonadetes > Palauibacterales > KS3-K002 > Kutchimonas. The sequence goes on from JBDHHX010000127.1 coordinate 3,890, forward strand.
CTCCGGCGGCGAGCTGGGCGCGATCGTGAAGATCGAGCTGTCAGCCAGCGCCAGGAGCGGTGGCAGCATCTCCGGCCAGGGCTTATCACCCATGATCGCGACCACGAGCGCCATGGGCGTCTCGAGATCGAGATTGGTGAGCCCCTGGGCCAGCGCCTCCACGGCCACCGGATTGTGCGCCACGTCGAGAACCCAGGTACGCCGGCGACGACGTTCCACCTGCAAGCGGCCGGGCCAACTCACGCCGGCGATACCGTCAATAATCTCACGGTCGTCCGGTCGCCAGCGCCCGGGCAGGCTCTGGACGACGAGCGCGGCCAGTCCGGCGTTCCAAGCCTGGTGCGCGCCGAGCAACGGGCAACGCAAGGGAATCGGTTCCTTCGAGCCCGGGCCGACGTACTCCATCTCTGTATGCCCGTGACCGATTCTGATGCGGCGAACGCCAGCGTCGTACCCGAGCTGGAGCAGCGGCGCCCCTACGCGATCCGCCGTGTCGCGGATGATGCGACCGGCTTCCGGATCGAGCCGGCCGAGGGCGAGGGGGATGCCAGGCTTTGCGATCCCCGCCTTCTCCCCAGCGATCGACGCCAGCGTATGGCCCAGATAATCGGAGTGATCCCAGGCCACGTTCGTGATCGCCGCTACTTCGGGGAGCAACACGTTGGTCGAATCAAGACGACCGCCGAGGCCCACTTCGGCTACCACGAACTCGCAACCCATCTCCGCGAAGCAGAGGAACGCCAGCGCCGTCGTGGTCTCGAAAAACGTGGCGCCCATCTCTTCCGCCACCGGCCTCAGCCGCCGCGCCGCCTCGGCCAGGACTTCCTCGTCCACTGCTTGCCCGCTTACGTGGATCCGCTCACGGAAATCCACAAGGTTCGGCGACGTGTACAGACCGACCCGGTGGCCGGAGCGATCCAGGATGCTGGCAACCATCGCCGCGACCGAGCCCTTCCCGTTCGTCCCCCCGATGTGGATCGATCGGAAAGCCATGTGCGGCCGACCCACACCGTGCAGCATCGTGCGCGTCCGCCTGAGGCCCCAGCGGATTTCCCCCGTGGGCTGGAGCCCCAGGAGTCCCTCCAGATCGGGCGATCCCGGGGCCGCCAGCATCGGCGTGTTCGGTTTGTCCATGGCGCCTAATTATATGACGGCGCCCGACTCCCGGTAGTGCTTCGCCTCATCATCCTCATTCTCATCTTCATCCTCATCGTCATCGATCTTACAAGTTGATGACGATGAGGATGGAGATGAGAATGAAGATGATGAGATCCCGGGCCGCGGTAGTTCGGGGGGTATCACCCCACCATGTGCTGCAGGAGGCGGGACACCGTTGATTTCAACTCCGGCCGCGGCACCACCACATCGACCATGCCGTGCTCGAGCAGGAACTCAGATCGCTGAAAGCCTTCCGGCAACTCCTGGCCAATCGTCTGCTCGATGACGCGCGGGCCGGCGAAACCGATGAGCGCGCCGGGCTCGGCTATGATGACGTCCCCCAACATGGCGAAAGAGGCCGTGACGCCGCCGGTGGTCGGATGAGTGAGGATCGAGAGGTAGGGGATGCTCGACTTGTGCAAGCGGCCGAGCGCGCTGGAGGTCTTCGCCATTTGCATCAGCGATAGCACGCCCTCCATCATGCGAGCGCCGCCGGATGCCGAGACGAGAATCAAGGGGTGCGCCCCGTCCAAAGAGCGTTCAGCGACGCGCGCGATCTTCTCGCCGACCACAGAGCCCATGGAGCCGCCGATGAAACCAAAGTCCATCACACCCAAACGAACCTCGAGGCCATCGACATGGCCGCTACCGGTTAGCACCGCCTCCTTGCGGGTGCTCTTCTTCAGCGCTTTCTCGTAGCGGTCCGCGTAGGGAGTCGGTCCATGAAAATCCAGCGGGTCAACAGAGGTCAGACCAGGATCGTACTCGTCTTCCAAGGAGTGGTCGAGCAGTAGATCGGCGTAGTCCTCCGGGCCAATCCGAAAATGGTGGGCGCACTTGGGACACGTATATGACGTTTCGATCAGCTTCTCCCGGTAGATGATCTCACCGCAGGAGTCGCACTTCGTCCAGACGTCTGCGGGCAGCTCCCGCTTCTGTTTGACGAGCCGTTTCTTCTCTTTTCGGAACCAGGCCATCGGCCAGACCTACCCTCTGATAGCGACGGCGGGAGCTAGCCCCCGCCTATCCGTGCTAAGTCTAATAAGATCTACGAGTTCGACCGCGGCCGCAATGGCCGGACCCCCTTCTAGTCCCGGCCCTCCGCGGCGACTCGCAGAACGATAGCGACCGACACGAACGACATCACCAGGAAGCTGCCGCCGTAGCTCAGGAATGGCAGCGGCAACCCGGTGATGGGCAAGACGCCGACGGTCATGCCGACGTTGGACACGATGTGCGCGAACCAGAGGGCGAAAATCCCGAACACGACCGTCGATGCGAAGGGATCGTCCGAGCGCTCGGCGATAAGCAGCAGCCGCCAAAGCAGAATGACGAAGGCGAGCAACACTAAGCTAATACCAATGAAGCCGAACTCCTCGCCGACGACGGCGAAGATGAAGTCGGTGTGCTGTTCCGGAAGGAAGGCCAGCCGCTTCTGCGTGCCCTGCAAGAAACCCTTACCCCACCATCCGCCGGACCCGATGGCTACCTGCGACTGGATCAGGTGCCAGCCTGCGCCTTGCGGGTCAGCCTCCGGGCGAATGAACGCCAGAATGCGCAGCTTCTGGTAGGTGGCCAGGCTCCGCCAGGCGGGCAGCACCAGAACGCCCATCGCGAGGTTGGTGAAGATGACGGCCAACGACTCGGTGAGATACGATCGCGTCAGGTAGAGGAAGGCGACGAGCAGCAGAAACCAGAGACCCCAGAGCGGCGTGGAGAATGCTAGCGCCAGGCTCATGAGCGGGCTTAGAAATAGGAACAACTTCGGCAGCGACAGGCCCGACCAGAAGAGCGCCGCCACGAGGATGGCGACGAACACGGACGCCGTGCCCAGGTCCGGCTCCACGAGAATCAGCGCAAACGGAATCACGACCACGATCAGATAGGGCCACAGATCCCAGAGATGGTCGGGCGGCCGTTCCCGGTTGGCGTTGAGCTTGGCGAGCATGAGAATGGTAGCGAGCTTGGCGAACTCGGAAGGCTGGAAGCCGATGGCGCCGAACCGAATCCAGCTGCGCGGTCCGCTGCCGCCGCCAATGACGAGCACCACGACCAGTCCGATGATCGCGATCACGTAGGCGATCGGCGCGACCCACTCGAGCCAGCGAACGGAAACCCTGAGGGTGAACGCGAACGCGAGCAGCGCGATGGCGAGCCACATCGCCTGCTTGCGCCAGATCCCGCTCACCAGCGACGGTATCTCCAACTCGCCGGCCGAGTAGATCATCGCCAAGCCAAAGAAGGCGAGTAGGAAGGCCAGCGATACAATCAGGCCGTCGCTGACCTCGAGCGCCGAACTCTCCTTCTGTACGATCATCCGCCCGTCGCTTCTTCTTCGGCCGGCGGCTGGCTCTCCAGGTAGTAGCCAATCAGTCTGGACACGATGGGCGCGGCCGCTGACGATCCGTGCTCGCCATGCTCCACAATTGCTACCGCGACGATCGAAGGGTTCTCGGCCGGAGCGAAACCGACGAACCACGCATGGTCCAGTCCGTGTGGGTTCTGAGCCGTACCCGTCTTTCCGGCCAGCGTCCAGTCGCGCAGCCGCGAACCGCGCGCCGTGCCGGTCGACGAATTGACGACCTCGACAAGCGCATTCTTGAGCTGCGCCAGCTGTTCCGCGTCGAGCGGCAGGGTGCCGACGGGCTCCGCCAGCGGCCCGTTCCCACTGACCCGCGGTGTCGGTAGCGTGCCGTCGCTGGCCAGCGCGGCGAAGATCTGGGCCATCTTGAGCGGGCTCTGTGAGTTCTCGCCCTGCCCAATCGCCAGGTTGAGTACGACCGAATTGGTCCAGCCGCTGGGTCCGTAGCGGCGCGTATACCAAGCTGTGTCGGGTGGAAAGCTGCCGCTTATGTCGGATGGCAGATCGATTCCGGTTGGGCGGCGCAAACCGAATTCGGGCGCGCGGGCGAGCAGATCCTCGAGCGTGATCTTTAGGCCCAGCTGGTAGAAATAGACATCGCAACTCTGGCGAATCGCGCCGCTCAGGTCGAGGGTGCCGTGGCCGGATGGCGTCCAATCGTGAAAGACGCGGCCATAATACATGAGTGCGCCGCGGCAGGTGATCGGCATCTCCGTGTCAATGCCCGCATCGCCCTCCAGCATGGCGATACCGGCCGTCACCAGCTTGAAGGTTGAGCCGGGCGCGTAGGCGGCGGAGACGCCTCGATTGAAGAGTGGTTGGCCCGGGTCCTCGTTGAGGGCACGCCATTCTACCGGGTCGACGCCACCGACGAAGACGTTTGGGTCAAAGCTTGGCGCGCTGTACATGGCCAGCACGGCGCCGCTGCTCGGCTCGAGCGCGACGACGGCGCCTTTCATAGTGTCGGGGAACAGCTCGGCGATGAAGCTCTGCAAGCCGGCGTCAATGTTGAGGTGGAGATCGACGCCGGGTACGGGTGGTGCCGTCTCGCGCCCTCCGAATATGCCAACGATCCTTCCGAGCGCGTTCACCTCGACGAAGCGGACGCCGGGTGTTCCGGCGAGCTGGCGATCGTAGACGCGTTCGACGCCGGTCTGGCCGACGATGCGCCCCGACACATAGCCCTCGAACTCGGGAAGCTTCAGCTCTTCATCGCTGATCTCGCCGACGTACCCAATTACGTGGGCCAGCAACTCGCCCCACGGATAGTGCCGTTTCGGCGCCGTCTCGATCACGATGCCGCCCGGCAGGTGGGCGCGACGCTCCTCGATGGCCGATACCTCGGCAAAGGTCGCGTCTTTTTCGACCGTGACCGGTCGATTGGGATGAAGGCGGTAGTTAACGGTCAGGGCGTCGATCTTCTCGTCCGAGTGACCGAGGATGACCGCCAGCTCTTCGAGCACGACACGCAGCGAGTCCGCCGAGAGCGGCAGCACCGAGATCGAGTAGCCGGGCACGTTCTCGGCCACGACTATCCCGTTCCGATCGTAGATCGTCCCCCGCGCCGCCGGTACCGGCAAGTCGCGAATCCGATTGTCATCTGAGCGCAACGCGTAGGTCGTGCCTTTGAGGATCTGGATGCGGAAGAACTGAACGGCGAGCGCCAGTATCACCAGGAACACGAACCAACGAGCGAAACGGGCGCGCCCGCGTCGCTGCGTCTCCGTGGTCTCGATGACGGGGCTCACCGCGCCCTCACGAACGGGACGACAAGATATCCAACGACCCCGGTGGCCAGAGCGTCGAGCGGCGCTTGCAGAAACAGGAAGGACAGCGAACCGCCGCCGATCGCCAGGTAGCTTATGGCTTCGTATAGCCAGGCGCCCACGAACAGGTAGGTACCCGTGAAGAGTGGCTCTTCTCCGACGAACAGATCACGGGTCAAGGATCCGAGGAACCCGAGCAACATCAGCAGCAGAGTCGCCAGCCCGAAATGACTGATCGCCATTGAGTCTTCCAATAGCCCCAGCGCGAAACCG
>JBDHHX010000128.1:0-9387 GCA_039589155.1 Gemmatimonadota bacterium
CCCAGCGGATCGTCGTCAGCGTTGCCGATATAGTCGTGTAGGGTGACGACCCTGCCCGCCGCGACGGGATAGATCGGCTTGCCCGTATCGTTGAAGCCACAGCAATTCCAATCGGTGGCGTAGAAGTCGTTGCCCGTGTGGGTGACCTCACCGTAGAAGTAGCCCACCCCGCCCACCGCCCAGGAATCCGTCCACTCTTCGAACGGCATCGCCAGAATGAGTGGCGCATCCGGTGAAGTGTAGGCCTGTCCGCAGTTCAACTGGCCGCCCAAACCGGCTGGGGATTCGTCGGCTGAGTCGCAGCCGCTCAGCGAAAGAGAAACTGCGGCGAGGACGGCAGCGGAGCGCGCAATCGAGTGGCGTCGGATGTTGGGGAACGCGTGAGTCATCATATTCCTCTATCCTCCGTCAACTGCCAGACATCTACTCGCAGCCGGAATCCAAATCCTGAAGGACCTTCGAGCGGATGCTGTAGTCCCAGGTGAAGTAGAACGGCTGGCTTGTGCACATGTTCGTGGTTTCGCGCACGGCGCCCGTAATCCAGGATCGGTCGTTTCGGTACTGTGGCTTCACTTCGCAGTATTCCCACCAATAGTAGTAGTCCGGTGGGCGGAAGGGCTCACTGTAGACTTGTTCGACGATCTCGAGATGTCGTGTGCGATCCAACACCGTGCCGTTGAGGACGGGGATGACCAGCTCTTCCCAGTCCGCGTCGTTGAAGGAGTGTCCGCTGTTGGGGTTGAAGAAAGGTGTGAAGTTCGCGAGTGCGTTAGCGGTCATTCCATTTCTGAAGCTGTAGCGCGTGTAGCGCGCTATGTGGCCCATGTCTACTTCGCCAAAGCAACACTGGTATTCGTTGTTCGAGTTCGGGTAGCAGCCGCCGATCTCCTCGATCAACAGCCAGGCCGCCATCTGCTTCTCGTGAGGGAACACTCCGTTCCAATAGCGTTCTCCCCGGAAGCGCAGAAGCCAATCCCTTACGATTCTTGCCAGTTCGACGATGTCTCTCTTCTCTTCGGTTTCATCCTCGGTCCAGTAAGTTACCGGTGTGGGTCCCGTGAGCGGATCATAGCCCTCCGGCTGCTTCGCCCGGTACATCATGTAGGCGGCTTCGGCGCGCGTTGCGGGTTCCTCGGCACCGACGAACGTCAGGCCACCGGGGCTTAGCTCGTCGGGTACCAGGTGAGGCGGGATCAGGTTGGCCAGGAAAGCCGCTTCCAACCACTTCGCACCCCAGAAGTTCGTCGAGACATTGGCGAACAGGCCGCTCGCAGGAGGCGGCTCGTATTCGGTGCCGTGAAGCATGCGCAGGAAAAAGACGCTGGCCTCGGTGTGGTTCACCTCATCATGCGGGCAGAACCGGAAGTCACCCGAAGTGGGATTGTCATAGCAGCCGGCCGTGTAGCCATCCTCATACAGTTTCGTCACCCACTTCGCGTACCACTCGGAGAGTGGCACGTCATCGAAGACCTGCACCTGTGGAGCATCCGGGATGAACCCTGCCCCGTTGACGCCGCGCACCACGAACACGGCGGCCTCGGCGCGAGTCATCGCGTCGTCGGGACAGAAGCGACGCGGTTGGCTACTGCATCCCGCAACGTAGGCCTCCTGAAACAGGACCTCGATCTCGTCGTGGGCCCAGTGCTGGCGGGAAACGTCCATGAATGACGACGGTCCCAGGTAGTCGGAACCACCTGACCCCTCGGGACCCGTGGTGTCATCTGTGCAGGCGAGCCACAGGCCCGCGGGCAGGATCAAGAGGAGGGCGCCTCGCAGCAGAAGGGTTCGGAGCCCCCTGCCATGCCGAGGCACGTAGGTACCTGGCTCGGAGAAGAACATGATCCACCGCTCCGCTGGAGTGCACGAGGAAATTCCCCGGTCGGCCAGGGCAAATCACTGTAATCTGAATGAGTAGGCTGATCTAAAGATAGGATGCACGGTTTCGGAGAACAACGAGCAGCCGTTACGCAGCGGAGGAGGTTGAAACGGTGCCCGCCGGGCGTTCGTAATGTAGAGTATCAGCGATTGACCCCAACCCGAATGAACCGGCGCTCACCGCAAGCGTCACGAACCGACCGCCAAAGATGAGCCGGCGTAACCGAAAGGGCGTCCGAGTACTGCGTGCGTTGACCGCCCTCGTCGCACTCAGTCTTCTACTCATCCCCGCACGGGCGTGCGACGATTCTCCCACCTCGGTCGACTACGATTTCCCGCTCGCCGAGCAGCACGGCATAGATGCCGAACGGCTCGCCGAGGCCTATCTCAGCGCCGAGCGCTCCGACAGGGTCAACAGCCTTCTCGTGGAGCGAAACGGCGTGTTGGTTGCCGAGGCCTATTTCCGCGGCTTCGAGCCGGAGAGCCTCAACAGCGTGTGGTCGGTTACCAAGAGTTTCAACTCAGCTCTGATCGGAATCGCAATCGACGAGGGCTACATCGAGAGCGTCGATCAGCCGGTCGGCGACTTTTCTGGGTTCCGTCGTTCCTGGACTCGATGCGGAGAAGAAGGCGATTACAGTCCGCCAGCTGCTGACCATGAGTTGCGGGTTGCCGTGGATCGAGGAGGGCCTGGACTCGGAGTACATGGACTGGATGGCCTCCGACGACCAGCTGACATACATACTCGGCAAACCGCTGGTCTACACACCCGGTGAACGTTTCGACTACAGCGATGGCGCGGCTCATCTCGCCTCCGCTGTCCTGAGCGAGGCCGTTGGGATGACGACTCACGAGTTCGCTCGCTCGCGTCTCTTCGACCCGTTGGAATTCGGGCCCACCGAGTGGTGGGTCGACAACCGCGGCTACAACCTGGGCGGTGTAGGACTCGGTATTCGTTCGCGCGACATGATCAAGTTCGGCCGGTTATTCCTGCAGGATGGATCCTGGAATGGGAGCCAGGTCATATCGAGCGAATGGGTGGAGGAATCGACGGGGTCGCGGATCCGCACCGACGCCGATGATCCGGACTCGTCGGAGTACGGCTACTTCTGGTGGATCGACGGCTGCAGCGACCACAGCTGCTACCGCGCCAGCGGCTACTCCGGCCAGCTCATCTTCGTCGTGCCCGATCTCGACCTCGTCGCCGTGGTCACTAGCGACTGGAGCGGCGATCGTAGCCGCGCGGTCTTCAACTGGTACTTCGCCTACGCGCTGCTCGCATATGAAGTACTGCCCGCTGTGAGATAGGTACACGCGCCGGACCGGCCATCCGAGTCGATCAGTCCATCGTTGGGATAACGCTGTCGACGATCAGATCGAGGATCTCGAACCAGTGTTGGCTGGCCTGGGACCTTGGGTAACCCCAAAGACAGGTCGCAACGACAGTCAACCGCAGCCCCGGGACGTTGACTATGAACTGACCTCCATAGCCGGTGGCGAAGTAGAAATCGTGAGCGCCGGTGCCACCTTGCCACCACAGATAGCCGTAGCCAGGCCCGTAGGGGAGCGCGTCGTCACTGGCGACCCGCGCTTGAGTGGAAGCGCCAACCCAATCCGCAGGGACAATCTGCTGGTCGCCCACTCGACCTTCGTTCAGATACAGCGTTCCGAAGGTCAACATGTCGTACGGACTAATGTGCAGGCCGAATCCACCGTAGGTATAGCCTTGATTGTCGGCGCGCCACGTTCGACTTCCGATTGCCAGTGGTTGGAACAAGTGCTCGGCGGCGAACTCGGCCGCTGTCATGCCTGTCGCCTCGGTGAGAACCACCGACAGCAGGTGTGCGCTGCCGTCGCTGTAGTTGAATCGAGTGCCTGGCGGGTCGACCACAGGTTTGCTGAGGATATAGGCGACCTGGTCAGGGGCGGCAACGAATTCGCCATACTCGGACGGTCCGTTCAACTCGCGCCAGCGATGACCCGCGCTCATGGTTAGCAGATCCTCGATTGTTACCTCCGCCCACTGACCGTCGAGCTCAAAGATTGCCGGGTCGAGGTAGTCCGCCAGGGTCTGGTCAACGCTTTCGATAAAACCCTGTTGTATCGCGATCCCTATCAGTGCAGACAAGACGCTCTTGCTCGCCGAGCGCACGTCGTGTACCGAATACGGTCCCGCTCCGTTGTAGTATCTTTCGGCGACGATCTGGCCATCTTGGGCGACGACAAAGCTCCGGATGCCTTCGATTCGGCCGGCCTCGGCGAGCACATCATTCAGAGCTGTATGTGGTCCCGGGGATTGCGGACCGGAGTCGCCTTCTTGGGCGCCGCAGGAAAGAACGCACATTATGAGTGCGACGCAGCTTGGAGCCAGCCTTCCAGAACGACTCAGCCTATGCATAGCTCGGCTACCCACCAACGCTTGTTTGCACCTCGGTATTCGCCTCGGTCCAGCGGGTCCTCAAGCGCAGCGACTCGACTTGCCCCTCAATTGCGCTCAGTATCTCTCCTGCTTCGTCCGGTCGGCCGAGGGCGTTGAGGGAGCGGGCGAGCACTATCACCGACCAGCAGGCATAGCGCGTCGGACATGCCGCGGCCGGGCCGCCCGGAAGTTCCCGCACCAGAGGTTCTTGAGTTGAGACTACTTCCCCGTAACGGCCCAGGTCGAACAGCCGCTCTACGAACGCCAGCCGCATGTAATCGTCCTCAGGCTGGGCCTGCAGGTAGTCGGGTGCCAGCGCCAGAAACGCTGGCGTCATGTCGGCGCCATACATGGCCTGCAGGAACGCGCGGCGCATGCCGTGGTTGGAGCTGTTCCACATCGGCATCGCGCCTTCCGGGTCGAGGCGCACGTCGATGAGGCGCTGCGGCAGCGTAACCTCCAGCACCTGGTCGTCATTCTCGGCGAAGCTCTCGGCGGCTATCGTTCGCACAACGCGGGAGCCGTCCGCATCGACGAGCTCCACGTCCAGGTCATAGGGAATCGTCCCCGCCTGCGAGATGTGCACCCGATGGAGCCAGCCGTTCTCCGTCGCTGCCGATTCAACTTGACGCACGTTGAACTCGATCCGGGCGTCGCCGCGGGCCCACTTCTCGAAGAAACCGCCGGCGCCTGTCGCGCCCGCCGCCTCGAGCCGGCTGGCGAACTCGGCGACAGACAGCGGCTTATAGCGGTAATCCTCGAGCAACTCGCGCTGCAGCTGGAGGAAACGGTCTGAGCCCAGCCGCCGCGCCTGCAGATAGACGCCGACCGTAGCCTTGCCGTGACGGATCAGGGAGTTGTAGTCGAAGCCGAGGTCAAGCGAGTCTTCCTCTTGCCAGCCGATCCCCAACCGCTGTTCGCGATTCTCCAGCATCGCTTCCAGGTAATCGACCAGCATGTTGCCAGCGCCACTGCCGCGTAGCACCTCGCCCACCGTTCTGCCGGATGTGCTGGCCAGGTACAGATGGTCGGCCCATATACCGTTGGCCAGATTGAGCCAGTCGAGCCTATCGCCCGAGGCGCTCAAGACATAGAGACCCCAGTAGTAGTGACCGAGCTCGTGAGCCGTGATCCAGCGGAGGAAGTCCTCCTGGAGGTTTGCCCGATGGATCATAAAAACGTTGGCTAGGGGAAAGCCGCCGCCCCAGCGGCGCGGCCCCGGTATGATCCCGATCTGCTCGACGGGAAAGAAACCGTAGCTGTCACGGTACCACTGCACGGCCTGAGCCGTGAGCTCGACCGCCAGCCGAAACGCCTCGGGTTCGTCAGGCGGTAGCAGGCCGACGACGGTGTACCCATCGCCCTCGAACTGCAGCAGCTCGAAGCCTTCGCCCAGACTGATGGAGAATCCTTCCACATGCTCTGCGTGGAAAGTCGCTTGCAGGGTCCCGTCGTGTCGCGTGGCGGGCTCCGCCTGGGTGCCCGTCGTGATCATCGTGTATGTCGACGGGTAGTCGAGGGTGACGTCAAAGTTCTTGAAATGGGCCCGTTCGCCGCCGGCGGCTATGACGTCGGGATACCAATAGGCCCCGGGTTCGTGGGCCCAGAAGCTGTAGTAGCCGAGCAGCTCGTAGCTGTCGTTGAACCGGCTCGAATAACGAACGTCAAGGCGAATTACATCCCCTACTTTTACCGCGGCAGGCAACAGTACGCGCAAGATGCCATCCGCTTCTTCGACGGCTCGGATCTCGACTTCGGAGTCCACCGATTCGATGGCCAGTCTCCGCTGCCCAAGCGAATCTTCGCCGGCGGACAAGAGATCCAACCTTATCTCCGTTGGTGACCAGAATAGGGCGGAGGGTATGTCGAGTTGGGCTCTCCCGCGGATCTCCTCACTCCCTACGTCGACCGCCGCCTCGATTGTGTAGGAAAGATCCCGGTCTGTCTGAGCCATCGCCGTCGAAGCGACGATAGCCAAAGCGCCAAGGATGAAGGTGGCTCTACGAACCGGACCTCTCATGATCGGATCTCCCGGTTGGTGCCAATCCCTCGACATACGTCGTTAACAGTTAGACGGTGCTAATGTCGAGACGGTTGGGGCACTCTCGGTACTATTCGTATCTGAGCGTTTCCACGGGGTCCACATGCGTGGCGCGCGCGGCGGGCACGCCGCACGCAGCCTACTCTACGACGGAACAAGGGCGGGAAGTTTCGGTGGCCTGGAAGGAACGTTCGCAGCCGCCCAGCATAGATATTGTGCGGCGGAGACCGCTCGGTTTGAGCGGGACCGACCACCTGCCGCATGATACCCCCGCCCTTTTGACCTTCTGTTATTCGAGGAACCGTGCCGGATTCATCCAGCGACACATCTGCTGACGGGCTGGATGGTGGCCAACGCGGCCAAGCTCTCCAACCGCGACCGCGCGATCGTAGCGCTCGCCGGCGTAGCGCCGGATATCGACGGCATCGGGCTCGCCGTCGAGTTCGCCACGCGCGGCAATGCTGACCCGGTCTTGTGGTACAGCAACTACCATCACGTCCTCGCGCACAACGTCACCTTCGCCTCCCTTTGTTATCTCCTTGCGTTTGGATTGGCCCAGCGGCGGTGCGTGACCGGTGCGCTAGCCTTCCTGGCTGTTCACGTTCACCTGCTCGGAGATCTGCTGGGGTCAGGCGCCCTGGATGGGTACCCGTGGCCCATCCCCTACCTGGCGCCCTTCTCAGACGCGTGGCAAATGGTGTGGTCGGGTCAGTGGGCCCTGAGCTCATGGCAGAACAAGCTGATCACCGTTCTGCTCATGACGGTGGCGCTCTACCTGGCGTGGCGCCGCGCGTTCTCGCCGTTGAGCCTGATATGGCCGCGCGGTGATCGCGTCTTCGTGAAGACGCTGCGGGCGCGTTTCGGTGTGCCAGCGAGCTAGTTCCCTTCAGTTGCCGCCGGCCTGCAAGGCCTCGCTCAAGTCCACCAGCCACAGCGAGCTGCCACGCGACCTTCGACTGCTGTACGCGATATGGCGGCCATCCGGTGAGAGGACGAAGTTCCACGCCAAGCCCGGGTCATCGCGAGTCAGTGCCACCGGGCTCTGGTCTGGATCCACCGGCATGAGCCACACGTTACCGTCCAGGCCGGTGGTCAGGATTCCCCGGCTGTCCGGGAGCCAGATGTTGTTCCAGTAGGCAAGCATCGAATCCCCGACGTATCTGGGCCCGCCGACCAGCTCGCCCGTTGGCGAGACTTCGAGGAACAAGATCCTGGAATCGAAAACGCCTGTGCCGCTGCCATCGTCTATATAATGCGTCGTAGCGATCCAACGGCCATCCGGAGACCACATTGAGGGGCCTGCCCACCCGTCAAGGCGTATCAGCTCGCGAGCCTCACTCTGTCCCACGCTCGCTGTGTACAGCCGAGTCTCAAACTCCTCAAGCCACTTGGCGAACAAGATCCTGTCGCCGTGAACGCCAACCTCGTCAGGGGCGTCCCGCCCGAAAGACCACACGAGTCGTGACGGGCCCTCGGGGGGCGACGCACGAAGCTCGTAGAGATCACCCCTCTGCTCGACGTAGACGAACAGCTCGCCTTCTCGGAAACGACTGCCTCCGCGCCCTTCTACATCCGTTGAGTGAAATGCGCCGGAAAGCTCCCAGGTGCGCCCATCCTCGAGGTTCAAGACTCTGAGCGCCGACGGCCCCGTCTCCGGGTCACCCGTGGCGTAGAGCATGTGGCGCCGATCAGCCGAGAAGACCGGCGTGAAGTCCGGAGTCCAACCTCTGCGCTCCATCTCAACCCACCAGGCGTCCTCGGGCAGCTGGAATTGATGCATCGGGCCGCCGCCAACTGGGGCGAGCAACAGAACCTCCGCGCCGTCCAGCGCGGTCCTGAACAGGAGCCGCTCGCCATCGGGGAGCCACACCAGCGGCTCATCGCTAGCCCGGCCTTCGGTAAGCGGGCGAGCCGGTCCACCGTCGACGGGTGAGATACGTATCGGTGCCACTTCATCGGACATCCTGCTCAGAAACGCCAGGCCGTCCTTCAGGAGTTGATCTGGGGACATCCCCTTTGGGAGAGAGAAGCGGGCCAGCGAGCGACCCTCGAGCGTCGCCAGATCCCAGAGCGTGGGCCCTTTCTCCGGCTCACCCTTGACCACGCGAGCCACGTAGATCGTGTCGCGGAATATGAAAGGCCTGGGATAGCCCGGTCCCCTAGACACCGTGTCGGTCGTCTCCCCATCCAGCGAAACCTGCACGAGAGCAAACTCGTTGGGCCGAGACACCAGAATGGAGTAGTAAAAGCTCTGCCCATCCGGGGCCCACATCGGTCTATGCGTGTCAGCTTCACCAACCGTACGCGTGGTGCCGCCCGTGCTCGGCACAACTCTGATTACGCGATTGCCTCGCTCGTTAATTGGCGTATACGCGATCCACTTCCCATCGGGCGACACATCCAAGTAGGCTTGGCTCCCCTCGAGTGTGACTCGCCGGGGTGGCCCAGCGGGCCGTCCGGTCTCGTTGTTTATCGGTAGCGTCATGATCGCCCAGGGGCCCGGCCGATCGGAGCGGAAAGCGATGCGGTCGCTCCCCGGGAACCAAACTTGACCTGCGTCCATGTGAGCGCCTTGCGTGAGGCGAACCGGCTCTCCGCCGGCGGCCGGTAGGATCCAGAGATTGCTGGCTACGCCCCAATTGGCAGACGCTTCGAACACGATCCAACGACCATCCGGCGACATCGTGGCACGGCCGATCTCCACGGAATCCGTTCCGAAGATCCTCGTGAAGCGCGGCTCGATTGTGGGAACGTCCTGCTCGGCACCCGACTGTGCCCACAGACTCGAGCCGCTAGATGCTACGGCGAGTCCAAGCATCAGTGCGGTGGAGACCATTTGCCGGGCGGCGCCTTTGCGGCTGAAGCCCTGCGCGAACATGCAGCTCAATTCCAACATCGTGAACCTCCTGGGGTACTGGGCTCGGAGTCAGATCGAATACTCCGGAGTCTTGGGAGGGCAAATGAGATGCCAGATCGGTGAGTGAGACTGAGCCCCTGAAGTTTCAACGAATTCGCCGCCGAAGGGCATTCAAGGCAAGGCGTGAATGGCAAT
>JBDHHX010000129.1:0-9328 GCA_039589155.1 Gemmatimonadota bacterium
ACCGACATACAGTGCAGACAGGAAACGGTATAAAGCAGCGGTGCCACCGGGTGGTCCATGTTGTTGTGCACATGGCTGGACGAGTGGATGTCCTGCATCAGGTAGATGCCGTCGGCCGCCAGCGCCCTGGCGATCCCCTTGAGCAGCGCCAGAGGTTGGGCCTGGTCGTGGACCGCGTCGAAGGTCGTGATCAGGTCGAACGACTCGGGCTCGGCGTCCCGGTCGAAAGTGCTCAGGTCGCGAACCTCGAATTCCACATTGCCCAGACGCTTCGCCTCGGCCTCCGCCCGCGCCAGCGCCACCGCTTCCTCCGACAGGTCGTAACCCACGAACGTGCTCGCGGGGAAGCGCTCGGCCAGCAGATTCAGCGCGCGTCCGGCACCGCAGCCGAGGTCGAGAACGCGGATGCCGTCTTCCAAGCGTTCCGTCAGGCCGGGGGCCAGCGGCAGGATCTGATCGATGAGCGACGACAGCACCGTCTGTCCGCTGTCCTCGGCCATCACGGCGTGGAAACGCGTGTACTTCTCGTAGGGCACGCCGCCGCCCTTCTCGAAGCACTCCACGACGTCGTCTTCCACCGAGCCCAGCACCGCCACGTACTGGGCGAAGACCGCCATGTTGTCCGGCGTGGCGGCTCGGGTCAGGAAGGCCGCATGCTCAGCCGGCAGCCAGTAGGTGCCCAGGGCCGGATCGTGCTCCACGATGCGGCTCACCGTCATCGCGCCCAGCCACTCGCGCACGTAGCGCTCGTTCAGTCCGGCGTGGGCGGCGATCTCCTCGCTGGTCGACGGCGGCAGCCCGCCCAACGCATCGAACAGGCCGGTCCGGTGGCCCACCGACGCCATCAGGCAGATCGCCCCGGCGTTAAGGGTATCGAGGAATCTCTCGGCGAACGCTTCGGCTCGCGCTTCATCGAAACGGATATCAGTGATTTCTGCTGCCTGGCTCATGGTCGGGGCCTCCTATGAGGGGTAGCTTTTAACATACCAACTGGTCGGTATGTATACTAGCGCTACCTCTGGGCCCTGTCAAGAACCTATTGAAACAGGGGTCTTGTGTCATACCAAACGGTATGTTATATTTGGCCCATGCCACGAGACGGGACCGCCACGCGTGAGAAGATCCTCGATGCCGCCGAAGGCCTAATCCTCGGCAACGGGTTCGTGGGCACTTCAGTCGAGATGGTGATCGAGGACGCCGGGCTCACCAAGGGCGCCTTCTTCCACCACTTCGAGAGCAAGGCCCAGCTGGCCCTGGCGCTGGTGGACCGCTATGCGGATCGCGACCGCGAGCACCTGGAGACCTTCATGGCCCGGGCGGAGAAACTGAGCCGCGACCCGCTGCAGCAGCTGCTGATTTTCGTCGGCTTGTATGAGGAGATGTTCGAGGGTCTCGGTGACTGGACGCCGGGCTGCCTGTTCGCGTCGTACGTCTACGAGAGCAAGCAGTTCGACGCCGGGGTGAACGAGGTGATCCGCGACTCCTTCCGGATGTGGCGGGAGCGCCTGGGTTCCAAGTTCCGCGAGGTGATGGAGCAGTATCCGCCCCGCGCGCCCGTTACGCCCGAGGATCTGGCCGACATGTTCACCGGTGTCTTCGAGGGAGCGTTCATCATGGGCCGCTCGCTGGACGACCTCGACCTCATCGCCCGCCACCTACGGCACTACAAGACCTACATCGACCTTCTGTTTGCAGCGAGCAGCTGATCAACCACAGTTGATGTACCCCCCACTCCCAACCCCCTACCTACTCTGCGCCCGGTCGACTTCGATGTGGAAGTTCTTGATCACGATCACCTCCGACGCCGCGGCGCGCTGCACCATCACGAAGCGCCGGCCGTCGGGGTGGACGTCGTAGTTGGCGTGAGGTCCCGCGGTCTCGTAGTTGTCGGTGGCGAACAGCGGCTCGCGGGAGAGCACCTGGAACCGGGGCGACGTTTCAACCCGCGCAGCCATGAGTCGCGGCCCCGCAACAGTCGGCTCGATGTAGAATAGCTCGCGGCCGTCGTGTGACCAGACGGATTCGCTCGCGCCATTCTGCGAGACCTGGACGCGGCCCTCGCGCCGCTGCAGCGGGCGCGCGTAGAGCTCGGCACGCCCCGACTCGTTGGAGACGTAGGCCAGCCAGCTGCCGTCAGGCGACAAGGCAGGGTACTGCTCGGTGAACGGCGTGGCGAGAATCGTTTCGATCTCACCGGATCCGGGCGTCAGCAGCTGCAGGTCGTAGCTCTGGGCGGTGCCGAACGGGATCAGCACGGCGGCGCCGCCGTCCGGCAGCCAGACGCCGACCGTCGCTTCATGTTGCCCTTCGTAGAGCAACTCCGACTCGCCGGACCCATCGGCGTTGACGCAGTAGGGGTGACGCAATGCCGATTCCATCGTCGACCCGTAACAGACGCGCCGGCCGTCCGGCGCCCAGACGGGGTCGTTGGCCGTGCCGTCGAACGTGACCCGAGTCAGCGTGCCCTGCTCCAGATCGTAGACCCAGATGTCGCGGCCGCTCGGTGCGGTGATATCGACCGCCAGCTTACGGCCGTCCGGCGAAAGACGTGGCGAATGATAGGCCTGGGGTTCGTCGGTTACGGTCGTGGGCGTGCCTGCTCGATCGACCATGACGACCCGCGCCGGCAATGAGCCGATGTAGGCCAGAGTTCCGTCGTCTGACAGCGTGAAGCTCGGCATCCCCGTGCCGCCGGCGATGAGGATGCTGGGCGCCATCATCACCGGCGTCCCTGAGATCTCCAGCCGGTCCAGATCGAAGGGGGCGGCCATCAGGGCGCCGTCTTCCTGAGCCCAGACGATGTGCCCCGTGGGCGAGTAGCGGGCGCCGGCGGCTCCGCTGGCGATCAGCACCTTCCACTCTCCCGTCTCTGGCCAGACGACGGCGATGCCGGTACCGCCCAGCCGCGCCGACGACAGACCCACGGCGGTGAAGGTGACCAGGATGGCCTCGCCGCCGGGCAGCGCCTCTGGCAAGAAGTGACCCACCACGCCGGCCGTCGTGTCAGGGCGGGTGACAACCACCAGCTCACCTCCCGCTTCGGGGAGGGCCATGATCCCAGCGAAGTCTCCGCTGAGCAGGATCGTGCCGTCGTCGGCCCAGTCATAACTGGACAATCCGTAGGCACCACCCAAACGCGCGGCGCTCCCGGTCAGCCGTGTGGGACTGCCTCCGGTCACCGGCACGATCTGTAGCTCGCGCGAATAGAACTCCTGATAACCGATCCACTCACCGTCCGGAGAGAAGAACGGGTACCAGGGAGTCAGCCCGCGCGTGCCGGGGAGCTCCACCGATTCAAGCTCTTCAAAGCGCCGCAAGAAGAGAGCACCCTGTCCCTGGATGTTTGCACTGTAGGCCAGTGCCGATCCATCGGGTGCGAGGACGATGCTGCCGACCCGGGCGTTCATCAGATAGTGGTCCGGGCCGAGCGGGATGGTGAAACGCAGAACCCGTGCCTCGGTTTCGCTCGAACGGGAAGTGAAGCGGCCGCCAGCGATGCCAATGACCAGCGCCAGGGCTGCAACCGCGGCGACGGTCCAGAGACTGGTTCGCGTTGCTGCCGTGGTTCGAGGCTTCGATCGCAGCGCCGATACGGCGCCCGGTCGGGCCAGCGCCTCGGCAAATTCGTCGGCGCCCGCGTAGCGGTCGGCCGGCAGCTTCTCCAGCGCCTTCTCGATCGCCGCCTCGACATGGGGTGGTACCGACGACCGCCGGTCGGCCAGCGACGGCGGCGACGATGTCAGGATCTTGGCGATCACCGCCTGCGACGTGGGGCCGGTGTGCGGCGGCTCGCCGGCCAGCATCTCGTAGGCGACGCAGCCTAACGAATAGACGTCGCTCCGTTTGTCGATGACGCGCTCGCCCGTCGCCTGCTCGGGGCTCATATAGAAGGGCGTGCCCAGCGAGAGCCCGGTCTCGGTCAGCCGGCTACCGCCCGCCTCGGAAACCGCCAGAGCGATCCCGAAGTCGGCAACCAGCGGCTGCCCATCGTGGAGCAGGATGTTCTCCGGCTTGATGTCGCGATGGATCACATCGTGGCGGTGGGCATAGTCCAGCGCGCCCGCCACCGCGCTTGTGATCGCCACCGCGTCCTCCACCGGCAGCTGCCGCTCGCGAATCAGGCGGTCGTGCAGCGACTCGCCCTCGATGAGCGGCATGACGTAGAAGAGCAGCCCATCGGCTTCGCCGGAATCGTAGAGCGGCAGGATGTGAGGGTGCTGCAGGTTGGCCGTGACTTTGATCTCGTTCAGGAAGCGCTCGGCCCCGATCACGGCGGCGAGCTCGGGCTTCAGCACCTTGAGCGCGACCTGGCGGTCGTGCCTGAGGTCCTGGGCGAGATAGACGGTGGCCATACCGCCGGCGCCGAGCTCGCGCTCGATCCGGTAGCGGTCGGCCAGGGCCGCCCCGAGGCGGTCCATGATCGACGGTTGGGACATGGCGGGAAATAAAAGCGGCGGACCGCCCGCATGCAAGCGGGGCACCCGCCGCTGAAGCTGAATCGAGCCGTCTAGCCGATCAGCTGGTCACGGGCGTTCCGCACCGCATCGATCAAGCGTTGCCCGTCTTCGGCCGACAGCCTGCCGCTGCGCACGAGCGCCTCGACCTGGTTGATGAACGACTGCAGGTCATTGGCCGAGGCGTTGGCGTTCCCACCTTCGGGCCTGGGCATCCCCTGCGCGCTCGCCCACGACATGCTGGCCATAGCGTTCCCTTGATGAATGATTGAAAGTTGGGTCGAGCCTGTAACGGGCAAACACCATGCCGCTCACGCACGCATGGCAGAGCCTGTGATGATGGCCACGAACGTTGCGGGACTCCCGTAGCGAGTGGTGCGGCCGCCACAGTTGAGCTTGATCGCCCCCACCCGTCTCGCCATCTTCCGGCGCGATGACGAAACCACACCGGACCTTCTTTGCCGAGCTGAAGCGGCGCGGCATCTTCAAGGTGGCCGCCGTATACGGGGCCGTCGCCTTCGCCGTTCTGCAGGGCGCCGACATCATCCTGCCCAGCCTGGGACTGCCAGAGCGGACGATCACTGTCGTTGTGGTGATCGCCCTCCTCGGCTTCCCCGCGGCCATCGCTTTCGCCTGGGCCTACGAGCTGACAGGGCAGGGGGTGGTGCCCGAGACGCCGGCCGCCGATGGCGAGCTGGAAGCGATCGCGTCGGAGCCGCGCGGCGTGCGCTGGCTGGCGGGCGTCCTGGCGCTCGTGTTCGTCGCCCTCATGGTCGGCAGCGGCTGGTGGATTCTGAGCCGGAAAGACGCCTCTCCCGAGAGCGGTGCTATGTCAGGCGTGGCCCGCGTTGTGGTTCTCCCCTTCACGGTGCGCGGCTCGGGCGAGCACGACTACCTGGGCGAGGGGATGGTCGATGTTCTGAGCAAGAAGCTGGACGTCGCCGGCGAACTACGTGGTGTGGACCCGCGCGCGGTTCTGTCGCTGGTGAGTCGTGAGGGCGGTGGCGTCCCCGATCTGGACCGAGGCCGGTCGATCGCCGAGCGGGTGGATGCCGACTACTTCGTGCTCGGCGTGATACTGGAGATTGGCGACCAGCTTCGACTGGATGCCTCTCTATATGATACGGAAAGCGGCGAAGTGATCGCCGAAGCCACCGCGGTGGGCTTCGACACCGAGGTATTCGAGTTGGTGGACGACGTGGCGGCCCAGTTGCTGCTCAGCACCGGCGGTGGCCGCGGCGGCCCGGTCTCGCGCATCGCGGCGGTGACGACCGAATCGCTGACAGCGCTCAAAGACTACTTGCAGGGCGAGCGTGCCATGCGTGCGGGAGAGTTCCTGGCGGCGGCCGACGCATTCCAGCGTGCCGTGGACGT
Source organism: Gemmatimonadota bacterium (assembly GCA_039589155.1). Classification (GTDB taxonomy): domain Bacteria; phylum Gemmatimonadota; class Gemmatimonadetes; order Palauibacterales; family KS3-K002; genus Kutchimonas. Next base: position 5,829 of record JBDHHX010000129.1, read on the forward strand.
CGACTCGTCCTTCGCCCTCGCCTGGTACCGATTGAGCGTCGCCAACGAGTGGCTGACCCGTGATCACCTGGTACGCGCGGCGGCGGAGCAGGCGTTTCGGCTTAGCGGCCGGCTGTCGGAGCACGACCGGCAGCTGCTGCAGGCGGCGGTGGCGGCGCGTTCGGGCCTGTTCGTCGAGGCGGAGCAGCGGTACCGGGCGATCGTGGGTGGCTATGCCGACGATGTCGAAGCCTGGTTCCAGCTGGGCGAAGTGCTCTTCCATTACGGACCCATTTGGGGACGTTCGATGTCCGATTCGCGCGACGCGTTCGAGCATGTACTCATTTACGAGCCGGACCACCTCACCGCGATCATCCACCTGGCGCGGATCGCGGCGACGGAAGGGGACCTGGCCGAATTGAACGCCTGGGTCGACCGGTTCCTCGAATCGAACCCGGACGCTGACCGTGCCATCGAGATGCGAGTAATACGCGCGTACGCCCATGACGACCCGGCGGAGCAAGCTCGCGTATTGGCCGATCTCAGAAATGCCTCCGATCCCAGCTTGCTGGTCACCGTCGGGTTCGTTCCGGTCGTGGTCGGTGAACCGGAAGTCGGGGTGACTCTCGCCGGGGTGCTCACCGAATCGTCACGCACGCCGGAGATGCGGGCAGTGGGCCATGTCTTCCGCGCCTACCTTCTCGTGGCGCAGGGTCGCTTGAGCGATGCCGGGTCGGAGATCGCTGCAACGCGCCGGCTCGACTCATATCGCGCCATCGAGTGGGGTGCGTTGCTCACGCTCCTGCCGTTCCGTCCCGAGAACGAACCGGCGCTGGAAGTGGCGCGCAGCGAGCTGCAGAATATCGACCCCGAGGCTTTTCCGCTGAGTGTCCACCCCAGCGGCTTTCTCCGGGTTCACAACGAACTACACCGGCACGTGAGGGCGTATCTGCTGGGGCTGCTCAACGCGCGGTTGGGCGACTACGTGGCCGCGGAGCGATTCGCCGCCGAGGTGGAAACGCTCGAGAGCCCCGACCGCGGTCCGTCTCTGCCCGAGGACCTGTCGCTCGCTGTTCGCGCCTACATTGCCTGGTTGCAGGGAGAGTCGGCTCGCGGGCTGGAACTGTTGGAACGTGCTCGCCTGCAGTTCTACTACCAGAACTCGTTCACCTCGCCGTTCTTCTCCCAGTCATTCCAACGCTACCTTCGCGCCTTGTTGCTGGAGGACGTTGACCGACTTGAGGACGCCCTCCTCTGGTACGGCACGTTCGAGCAGGCCTCCAACTACGACCTCATCTTCGCCGCGCCCTCGCACCTGCGCCGGGCCGAGATCTACGAGGGGCGCGGTCAACTCGAGGAGGCGCGACGCCATTACGCGCGATTTCTGGAGCTGTGGGCGAACAGCGACCCCGAGCTTCGCCCCCTGGTCGACCGCGTCGAGCAGCGCCTGCAGCAGCTCAACGAGTAGTACTGTCCGCCGCCGGAACGGGCCGTCCCGAATGTGGGACGCACCGCTCACCGACCCGCCTGTCAACGCATTGTCCTCAAAGGTATTACGCTCTCCATCCCTCTGGCACGCGCCCTGCATTCGCGGGTTGAGACGTGTTGTGCCGACCAAAAACAAGAGGGCTCGCCATGCTCGACACTCTGAGACAGGATGTCCGCTTCGCCGTCCGCCAGCTCTGGGTCCGGCCCGCTCTAACGACCGGAGCCGTGCTGACGCTGGCGCTGGGGATCGGTGCCAACGGCGCGATCTTCAGCGTGGTGAACGGTGTGCTGCTGAGACCGCTGTCGTACGGGGAGCCTGACCGGCTGACGGCGGTGTGGCACCGCGAGGTGGAGGATGGCAGCCTGAGCGCCGTCTCATACGAGAACTACGAGGACTGGCGAGCGGAGACGGCGGCGTTCGATGACATGGCGGCGTTCAGCCGATCCACCGTGACGTTGCTCGCGGGCGAAGTGGCGGAACGCTTGCCGGGCGAGCGAGTCACGCCGAACGCGTTTCGGGTGCTGGGCATTGCGCCGGCACTGGGCCGTGACTTTCTGGCGGAAGATGCGGTCGAAGGCGCGCCGCCGGTAGTAATGCTGAGTCACGGTCTGTTCGCACGAGCGTACGGTGGCGACGTCACGCTGGTTGGTCGAACGGTGCGTTTGAGCGGCGTCGAGCACGAGGTGATCGGAGTGATGCCGCAGGGTTTCCGCACGCCCTTCTTCGGAGAGTCCGAGCTGTGGCGGCCGATGGATGAGGGCACGGCGTGCGGCCGCGGCTGCTGGTTCGCCCGTGTGGCGGGTCGCCTGGCTCACGGCTTCACGCTGGCGGAGGCGCAGGCGCAACTCGACGTGTTGGGCGAGCAGCTGGCGACGGAGTACCCGGATGACAACGGGAACGTGCGCATCGCTGCCGTGGGGTTGCGCGACTGGATCGTCGGCGATGTGCGGCCGGCGCTGCTCGTGTTGTTGGCCGGTGTCGCGCTGGTGCTGCTCATCGCGTGCGTCAACGTGGCGAACCTGTTACTGGCCCGTGCCGTCTCCCGTGAGCGCGAGGTCGCCGTGCGTGCTGCGCTCGGAGCCTCTCGCAGTCGAATCGCTGTGCAGTTACTGACGGAGAGCGTCGTGCTGGCGTTGCTGGGCGGATTGGCCGGAGTCTATGTGGCGTACATGGCCGTCGACGCGCTGATCGCGCTGGCGCCTCAAGACCTGCCGCGGCTCGACGCGGTACAGGTGGACGGCGTCGTGCTCGCGGTGATGATCGTGGCGGCAGCGGGCACCGGGGTGATGTTCGGCCTGGTCCCGGCGCTGCACGCCAGCCGCGCCGATACCGGCGGCGCGCTGGGAAGCGATCGCTCTGGCGCTGGCCGGCGGGGAAAGGGCCGGCTGCGTGATGGGCTGGTGGTAGCTCAGGTCGCGCTGGCGCTGACGCTGCTGGTCGGCGCCGGGCTGCTGTTCAAGAGCTTCATGACGCTGGTGCGAGTAGACCCGGGCTTTGATCCGCGTGGCCTGCTGACGGCTGAGACCCGGTTTGGCGGTGAGCGCTACAGCGAGGGCGCCGCCCGCATCGATTTTTACGAGGAGCTGTTCGCGAGTCTCGAAGCCCGGCCGGACGTGGACGCGGCGGCCGGCGTCTGGCTGATGCCGATCACCGATGGGTCGGTTATCTCCAGCCTCGAGGTCGAGGGGCGACCCGATGTATCACCTGTCGACCAGCCGGAAGCCTCGATGCGAGCCGTCACCGAAGGCTACTTCCAACTGATGCGCATCCCGCTCATCGCGGGCCGGCGTCTGCTGCGGTCGGACAACGCCGACGCCCGGCGCGTCATCATCATTAGCGAGTCGATGGCGCGGGATCTGTGGCCCAACGAAGACCCGGTGGGCCAGCGCATCCGCTTCGGCCTCCAGTTCGAGAGCCCAGAACCGTGGCGCGAGGTCGTCGGCGTGGTGGGCGACGTCAAACTGCCCGGCCTCGAAGACCGGGACCGGGCCGTCGCCTACGTTCCGTACCGCCAGTTCACTATCGGTTCGCT
>JBDHHX010000130.1:0-10713 GCA_039589155.1 Gemmatimonadota bacterium
TGAGGAAGGGGAAGAAGAGCCCCGAGTCCACACACAAAACGAAGGCGATGGCGGTTAAGAAGGGTCGCCGTTTGGCCAAGAAGGCACCAGTGGGCCAGCTGAAAATCAAAGGGAAGAACGGCCGGGTGCAAAGCCAGCACAAATATTAACTCGCGGGGCGGCGGCTGATCGGCCGCAGCCGGAACCGCGAACAGAAGTAGAAGAAGAGACGGCGGCTATGGCGTCCGCAACGGGCGCCGTGACCGCCGTATCTCTTTTTGAGTGCCATCGCTATCGTCTCGCGTTCACAGCTCGCCCTGTCTTCATCGCTCATCCGTGCCACAACATTGCCCAGCAAACGCTATAGCCGCGAGCCGAGCAGCTGCTGTCGTTCCATGGCCGCGGCTACCTGGTTTACCAGGGTGCGAGAGGCAGAGATCAGCGGCGATCTCTGTCACCGCCCGCTCGTCGTTCGCGGACAGGAGATCGAGCAGGGGGAACAAGCTGGCTTCGAAATCGGCATCAAGTCCGGTATCCCCGCAATTACGGTAAGCGATCTTACGTACGTGGCTCCTAGAATGCCCGCCCGGACGGGCCGTTCTTTCCCTGTGATGCACCATTCCAACAGGAAGTCGCGTGGCCCGGGCCGGCGGGCATCGGCGGTGCCGGAAAGGCTGAAATGAGGCGGCTGGGAGGGGTATCGCCGGGCAGTGCTGGCGGCGCGAAGCTTGCCCCGGATTGCAGTTGCGCGCCCTCGGTAAGGCGTTCAATTTAACAAAGCGGGCGCCAACCCGCCCTCAACATACAGAGGCCGGAAGTCGAGCGGCCACAACAACTTCACGCTTAGGTGATGAGCGGCGAGCAAATCTGCAGCGGCTGCGGGGGGCAACTATACCCCGGCGACCGATTCTGCGCCCATTGCGGCGAGGCGCAGGAGGGGACCGGTGCGTCCGGTGGGCCAGGCGGCTCACCGTGGGACCCGGTGCTGGAGAAGCTGCGAGCGGCCACCGAGGGGAAGTACGAGATCGGCCGGGTCCTGGGTACGGGCGGGATGGCGGCGGTGTACCTGGCGCGGGAGACGCGGCTGAACCGGCAGGTGGCGATCAAGGTGATGTCGCCGGGGCTGATGATGCAGCCGGGGATGATCGAGCGATTCCGTCACGAAGCGGTAACGGTGGCGGGTCTCAACCACCCGAACATCGTCACGATCTACACGGTGGAGGAGACCGACGATCTCCATTTCTTCGTGATGGAGCACATCGCCGGCCCATCGCTGGAGGCGGTGATCAGCCGTGACGGGCCGCTGCCGAAATCGGTAGTCAAAGCCTGGCTGACACAAATCGCGAGCGCCCTGGGCGACGCGCATCGCCAGCGGGTGATTCACCGCGACGTGAAGCCAGCCAACATCCTGTTGCACACCGATGGGAACGCCATCGTCACCGACTTCGGCATCGCGAAGAAGCCCAGACGATCGACGCTGACTCAGACGGGGATGACGCTGGGGACCCCGGCATATATGAGCCCCGAGCAGTGTTCGTCCCGTGAAGTCACGGCCAGCTCCGACCAGTATTCGCTGGGCATCGTCGCCTACGAGATGCTGGTGGGCGAGCCGCCGTTTTCCGGCCCGTCGCTGGAAGTGATGAAGGCGCACGTGGAGACCCGGCCGATTCCGATTACGACGCACCGGCCCCACTGCCCGGCCGATCTCGTGAGCGCCGTTGAGCGGATGCTGGAGAAAGAGCCGGCGGATCGTTGGTCGAGCCTGCAGGATATGATCGCCGCCATCGGTGGCGCGCCCATCGCCCACGACGATCCGATCCGCACCCAGCTCGCCGCCCTGGCATCGAAGGGAGGACAGCGGGCACGTCTGCGCGTCAAAGGAAAAGGCGGCGTGGCCACCGCTTCGCCGCCCGATGGCCAGACGCCCATCGTGCTGCCGGCGCGCCGGCCGCTGTTCGAGCGCGAGCCTGACACTCCGTCGCCGGCGGTTTCACCGCCCGCCGGCCAACGGACCGTCACGCCGCCCGAGGAACAGGAAGCGCTGCCCGATTTCCTGAAGACCGAAACACCGGCACCGGTGGCGACATTGGTCCTGTCGCCGGCACCGCACTCGCTCTGGGTGGGCCACACGCTACAGCTGGAGGCGTCGCCGTTGGATGCCGGCGGCCGGCGGCTGAGGGGCCGGCACGTCACCTGGCAGTCGGGTGCGCCGGAGACGGCAGACGTTTCGTCGAGCGGCGTGTTGACGGCACACCAGCCGGGCACGGTGCGAGTCACGGCGCGCTGCGAGGGCGAGGTCGACACGGTCGAGCTCGAGATCGTTCCCGTGCGCGCCGCGTCGGTGAAGATCCGGCCGTGGCGAAGCATCCTGGCGGCGGGCAGCTCGCTGCAATTCAAGGCGTTGGTCGGTGGCAACGACGGCTCGTGGCTGACCGACCGACCGGTGAGCTGGGCGAGCAACGATCCAGCGGTCATCGCTGTTTCGGTCGACGGCGAAGTGACGGCCATCGCACCTGGCCAGGCGGAAGTCACCGCGACCTGCGAAGAACAAGCCGGGAGCTGGGCCCTGAGGGTGGTGGAGCCCGGCGCACCCTACTGGATCGGACGATTCTGGTGGACGGCGCCAGCAGTTGCGATAGCCATACTGATGCTATGGCTGGCGTTCCGCCCAGAACCGGCTCCGGACCCAATCCCCGACCCCGCGCCGCCGGGCGAACAAGCCGTCGAAGTAAGAGGACCGGTTGATCCTGTCCCGATCGATCCCGGAGCCTTCCAACAACTGGCCCGTGGTGCGAGAGAGGATATGTACAACGCCCGCGACGCGGCAATCACCGTGGGCGCCCGGGAGCTGTACGCGGAGCAATTCGACGCGTTGGACAGACGGCGCGGCGAGGCGGAGACCGCGTGGATCGCGGTGGACTATGAGCTGGCCAACGATCTGTTTTCCGTCCTGGTCACCGGGTATCGGGAGCTCGAGCAACGAGCGAGGGCGCGAGAGACGAACACCCGGTCGGCGGCGGCGGCGGCGCGAGAGTCGGCGCGTAACCAGGAGCGGGCGGCCCGTTCGGCGGGCGCACTCCAGTACTTCCCTTCGCAGATGGGCCAGGCGCAAGAACGATTGCGGCGCGCAGAGGGCGACTGGGGGAACGGCCGCTACGGCGAGGCTGAAGGGGCGTTCACCAACCTGACGGGCGTGTTCCGCGACCTGGCACGTCGATCGGTGACGCGTGCGCAGCGGGCGGGCGCGGAAAGCGCCAGGTCGAGGGCCGATAGCGAGCGGTTACGGGCGGTGACTGCCGGCGCGCCATCACGGGCGGCCGATCGCCTGGCTACGCTGGACCGGTCCTACTCGTCGGCGGAATCGCAGATGAACGCCGGCCAGTACGGCTCGGCAACGACGGCGTTCGACGCCATGGCCACCGACTACCGGCGACTGGCCGAGGACTTGGAGTCGCAGCCGCCGCCCCCTGTGGAGCCCGACGTGGTGGAGCCGCTGCGGTCGGCCGACGAAGTACTGGGAGAGAAGATCGAGCGCTTCCGGGTGCTATTCGCGTCGGAAAGCCTGGACCGTATCAACGAGGAACTCTACGACGGCGACATGCCGTCCGACGACCGAGAGATGCTCGCGTCGATTTTTGAGCGAGCCGACAACATCCAGGCCGAACTGACGGAGCAGCAGCTCGACGTTGGCGTGGGCCTGGCCACGGCCAACATCAAGTTCCGCCTGGTGTTCACGAGAGCTCGGGGCGGCCGCAGTGCCGACTGGGACCCGAAGTTCGAGTTGAGCTTCGCCTTCCGTGACGGCGATTGGCGGCTGCTACGGGTCCGCCAGGACTAGCCGCCGAACGTCACATCCAAACCCAGCGATATCAACAAGTCGTTTTGCAGCTTCGACTCCGCAGCGGGCGTCTGCTCGCTGAACGAGGAGATGTAATCGCGCAAGTCGAGGCGGAGGATCACGATGGGCGAGACTTCGTAGCGAAGCCCGAGTCCCAGCGTACCGGCGAAGTCCGCCTGATCGGAGAAGAACTCGAACGCGTTGCCTCCCCGCCCGATGAAGCCGACGCCACCGGCAACGTAAATCGAAATCGGATCGAGCGGCGGGTCGAACACGGAGTACATCAGGTTCACGCTTCCGTAGAACATGTCGGACCCCAACAACGTATCCGATACAACCGAACCGGCCTCCTGGGCGAATACTTCCATATCGGAGTTCACGTATGCCGCCTCCAGCTCGACCGCCAGGCGCCCCGTGAACCAGACGCCGGCCCGGGCACCGGCAACGAGGCCTGTCCGCATGCTGACCTTTCGGATGTCATCGCCAGAGCTCTGGTTGACGAAATCGCTGGTGGGCACGAACACACCTGCAAAGCCGCCAATCGATATCATGACGTTCTGGGCCGCCAGCGCTGTCGGCATGAGTGTCATGATAAAACCGAGCAGCACAGCTCGGAATCGTACCATCACCAACCTCCCGTAGTATCCTTCGTTTTCTGGAATGAGTGGGCTTCGCATCGGGTATCACGGTACGGGCAAGCCGACTCTCTCGACCAGCTCGGCGTCCAGCCCAACGCGCGCAAGCACGTCGTGCAAGTACTGGGCCTCCTGCGCCGTCTCGAAACCGCCGGCGTAGACGTGGTAACCGGCGGCCGCGCCGCCCGACGCGGCGGGCACGCGGTAGGCGGGGATCCCCTGGTCAAAAAGCCTCGCGATCGCCGCATCGGCCTCTCGGCGTGAGGTGTGGCTTCCGAGGAAGAACGCGAAGGCGGTGGGCCGAATGTCCCAATCGCGGAAACCAGCCTTGACCCCCTCGGAGACCAGCCGCGACAGGAACGCCGAGGCGTCGTCGCGATCGTGCAACATCGCGGCGTACAACCGGAAGTGCACCGATCCGCTCACCGTGGTGGGCGCGGTGTAGTACATCGCGCTCACACCGGCCATCTCGCGCTGGCGCTCCGTCGCTTCCTCGAGCGACCCGAACGAGGCGATCACGATGGAGTAGCCCAGCACCGTTTCCTGCAGGTGAGCGACGTCGGTACGCTCTGCCTCGGCAGGTGGTGTCACTTCGTCGGTTGTGGCAACCTCATCAGGCCCGCCCGGCGATAGCGCGATCGTGCAGAGCGTGACGAGAACGACAGCCATGGTGATGGCGATGATGGCCAACACGATCGGCTGGCGCAGGAACTCGACGAACTGGGCCCACTGATCCGCGTAGGCCGGCTGCCGCGGCGCGAGCGGCCGCGGCTTGGGAGACGGCGGTATCGGTGTTGCCGGCGCGGGGCCGAGGACGTCGGGCAGAACCGGGTCGGGTAGCGACGGCTCGGCGGGGAGCGGCCGCGCGGGAGGCTCTTGCGGCCCCGCGCGCTCGGGCGGCGGCCGGGTGGCGACCCGCCGCAGCAGACCGGTTTGACCCAAGGAGAAGACGTCGGCGTCTTCCTTGAGCAGGCGAAGCGCCGCCACTTTCCCGGTGCTCACGTCGCGGCCGAAATAGACGAAGCCGCCGCCTTCGGCCCGTGGGATCTCGCCGAGGATCTCGAACTGGCCCGCGGCCATCTCCTTGACGGCCTGCAGCAGTTCTTGTCGGGACCACTCGCCGCTGAATGACGGATCGCCCCAAAGGTCGGCGCCGCAACGCGTGCAGTAACGACCCCACTCGCGCAGCGGAGACTGGCAACTGACGCACAGCCCCTCCGGCGCCGCCACCGACGAGTCCAACTCCCGCACCACCTCCAGGTAGAAGTCCTCCGCGCCGCTCGACGTCAGCCTCAGAACCACGAGGCGTGTCTCCACCAAGTCCCGCGCCAGATAGACCACGCTGCCGTCCTCGCCGCGGCTGATTTCACCAAAGACCTCGAACTCGCCAGCAGACGCTTCGCGTACGGCCTGCAGCAGATCGTCCCGGGGCGGCTCACTCTCGCCGACCCGCGGTAGGTTGAAGTTCGTGCTGCCTGACTCGCGCAGTATGCCCACCTGAAGTTTTTCCTTTGGAGTTGGCCCTTAGTCTACGGCGCCGCCACGCCCCGGGGAAGGGCCCGGTCGCAGGCGCGAGACCATCGGTTCAACTCACGTTCAAAGCCTGCTGTTGCCGAAACCCGGGCGCCCGCACCTCGAAGAGCGTGGGCCGCTGACCGATGATGGCCAGCTCTAGCGCCGCGCCGGCGCGCTCACGCTGCGTCGCCGTGCGAAGGGCTTCCTCCAATGCACTGACCTCCATGCGCTGACCCCGAAGGTGACGCTTCCCCGTCTCGAACCGGCCGCTGTTCGCTTCCCACCAGGCGCTCACCGCGGCGCGGTTTGGCCACGGTAACTCCCAATCAGGGTCGATCTGGACTTTGGGATCGGCCGGGTCATCGGTGGGGCCGGACGCGAAGGCCTCAGGCGCCGCGGCCTGAATCTTGGCCGATCGTGTATCGAGGCCCGTGATGGTTCGCAGGGCGGCACTAGCGCAGCGGGCCATCTCGGGCGCTGCCATGGCCTCGATCAACCAGTCGGCGAGCGCCGGATCACCCAGGGCGCCGGCGGCCGTCACAGCCGCCCGCGGAGCCGTCGACGCGAGTCCCTGGATCCAGGCGCGAGCATCGGATGCCGGCAGCCGCCGCGCCGCGATATCCGCTGCCCGCTCGCCAAACTCGCCGCCGGCCTCGGCGATTCCCTGCAACGCCGCCAGAGCCGCGGGGTCGCTTGCCAGCAGCGCCAGCGTCCACGCCGCGGAGAACCGGCAGCTCGGTTCCGTCGAGTCGACATGGCGCCGAACCTCATCCAGCTGGTCGCTCCGCCCCAGTTCGCCCACGGCGCGCAGCGCTCGGTCGCGGAGCGGACCCCCTGCACCGCTCACTGCGGCCGACAAGGCCGGGCCGGGATCCAATCGATGGGCAAGAGCCGCGCCGATGCCGACACGGCGGACCGCCGGTTCTTCGCTGGCCAGCAAACGCTCGAGCGAACGGCCGGCGCTCTCGATCGGCGACCACCCGAACGAAGAGATCAACCCACGAGAGAGGGCATCCGACTGACAGGCGGCGTCGAGGGCAGTCTGCAGATTGCTGTCGACTCCGCCCGCGAGGGCGACCGCGCCGGCAACAAAGACTTCGCCGGGCTCACCCCAGCGAAGCGCCTCTTCACAGACTTCCCAGGCGACCTGGCCGCCGATCTGGAGTGCTTCGATATGCGCGTCAATTCGCGCATCCAGCTCGGCCAGGCCGGCAAGGTCCAGACCCGCGCCCAACAGGCGACTCTCGCGCAGGACCCAGAGGAAGGCGCCCTGCTCTGCATGTTGTTCCAGGAGGCCGGCGATGACGCTCAGAAGATCGAGATCCTCTCGATGGGGAACTGGGCGCTGCGCTCGCGCCGGACCCAGTTCACGATGGCACCGAACGCGGTCTCGTCGGCGAAGAAGAACTCGAACGCCTGTTCCACCGTGTAGGCATCGTACTGGAACGGCACATCGGGGAACACAGAAGACTCGGGCGGCTCCAGGTCTGGTGGCGTGTAGCCGCCCAACATCAGCAACAGCGACCAGGTCTTCAGCGCCGCGCACGCGCGCTCGACCAGTTGCTCGTCCGGCTCGCGCAGAAAGACGAGGTGAACCGCGCGCTGCTCGACGCTTCGGTCAGGCGGCTCGTAGTCCACCAGTAGCGGGATCGGGTCCGGAAGTCCGGGGTAGGCGGTCGCCCATGGGTCGATACGCGGCTCCCGCGACGCCGCAAGCTCGTCGAGAGTCTTGATCTCGACCGAGTCCGGTTCCATCGACAATAGCAGGTTCAACAGGATTCGGTAGGCCCCCTTATCGACGTTCTGCAGCTCGAGCCGCCAAGCCTGTTCCATCTTCTCGACGTCTGCAACGCAATCGATGACGCGCGTGGCCGAAGTCGCAGGATCATGCTTTGCCCCGCTAAACATCCCCAGGCTGGCGCAGTCGGCAAACACCCTGATGGGGTCCGGCCTGATCTCCTCGTCATCCAATGTACCCTCGGGCGCGTTGCCTTCGAGCGTCAGCACGGCGTCGCCCGCTATCCAAGCGCGGACATCCTGCCGCAACAGATCGACCAGGTCCAGCTTGATTTCGGTTTCACCGGACATGGAGTCTTGACCCCATCAGTCGTATTCCTTGTCGAACGCGTTCAACCAGTCCTGCGCGTCGTCGTCATCGAACTTGCTCGACATGCCCTGGACACTCTCGAGCCGGACCGGCCGCAAGGCTCCGGCTACACGCCGGTAAAGCGGCAGGAATTCGCGCGCGGCCACATCGCCGAGTTGCGGCGCATCGCCGGCCTGGATCGCAACGCCGTGCGGGAGTTCATGTACTGTGACGGCACCATCGTCGCCCAACTGCTTCCGAACGGCGTCGGCGCCGCCCAGGCGTTCGAGCGTCGGGTCGGCGACGAGAGTCAGCCAGTCCGCCCGTTGTACGATTGGAAGGAACTCGTTCTTCTCGGCATCATAGCGGAGGACACGCTCGTGTCGCCCGCCGGGATTGTAGTAGTCCAAACCCGGGTAGCGGAGCACCAGCGAGCCCAGCCTTTCCATCATCGCATCCTGCTGCAACCTGCCATGGTCGATGTTGAGTGCGTAGCCCGCATGCCCCACCAGGAACGGGTGCGTGCTCACCGCCGGCATATCGAGGAACCATTCCAGCGCCTTCCGCGGGTCGGCCAGCGAGTGGTCGATGGGGAACGTCGCGCGCAGCGTCATGACGAAGGGAGTGAGAACGAACCCGGAATCCTTGTTCAGCTTGGCGAGGTTGGCCCTTCGTTCGGCGGCGGCCTCCTCCGACTTGCAGAACGGTGGTGTCGAGTAGAAGAACAGCTCGATCATCGCCGCCGAGATTCCCTGGTCCGTGCCACAACCGGTGAAGCGGGCCCAGTACCTCTTCCCGAATCGCATACGCTCGACCCAGGTGGGTACGATCGTCTCGGCTCGAGCATCGAGCGGCCGCGTCCGCTTCATGCTGTCGGTCTGATAGTGAGTGATGGCGTCGCCAAGCGCTGCCCGGGCTCGCTCGTAGAACGCGCCGACGCCGTCGTCGAACCACGTATGACACTCGAACTGCAGGCAGGGCTCGATAGCAGTCTTTCCGTCAATCACCAGCGTGAAGTCGTCCCAGCCCGGATTCTCTTGCATCTCCATCCTCCTCGGCATCGCCGGTCAGTGAGCTCCCTGAAAAATTAGCTGTGCTCCGGCCGCGGCGCCGCTTTCAGTCGCGCCAGCGCCCAGGAGGCCCACCAATGCACCGGGCGATGGAATCGGAAGAATGAAGATCCTCGGCTCCGTCATGAAGTTGTAGTTCATCATGTGTCGATATTGCTCCACCGTCATCGGCCCGAATCGAGCTTCGGGTCTTTTATGTCTTGGCCCGGGTTATTCTGCCGGTTCATGCCCTTGTAGTCGGTTTGCTGCAGCTGACCGTTGCCGCCGCCCAGTTTCGTTCTCCACGTATCGGTGCCGCCAGAAGGGCGGTCGAACTTGAAGTCGACTACCCACTTGCCATAGCCCCTGATGTTGAGGGTGACGTCTGGAACACGAACTTGCAGCGTTTGGCCCGGCGAGCCAAGGCCGGTAGCGTTGTAAAAAGCCGTCTTCGTCTGGGAGCCGATCTCCCTCCAGAATCCGCGTTTCGAAATCGACCAGAGGCCGTCACTCGCGCTCTGAGTCCAGACCTGTTGGAAATCCGCGCTCCACGGAACCCTTTCACCTACTGCGGCCTTCGTCTTTACGTATGACCTGTATGCTTGCTTTACGCAGCCTTCTTTCGACATGGCAATCGTCCGGTCTGTTATCTAGGCCGTCGGCGGCGTGAGCTTTGCGAAGTCGCTGCCCTTGTTCCCCGCGTTACACCAGCAGAACATCCGGCACATCATGTCAAAGACCTCGGCGCCGATGTTCCCCTGGATCTCCGCCGGGTTCGTGGTATTGGGCGCGTTGCCGTTCATCGTCATCGGGTCGGACAGCCGGCAGACGTTGCGCGATTCGATCTTCACATCCTGGCTGTAGTTCGAGAACTTCGCTTTCCCCATGTTTACGCCGGAGGTTACTCCGCCAACCGTTCCTGGCTCATCGCCGATGCTGGTAGAGAACTCGGAGTCCTTGAGCGCGATGGGCTGCCCGTCGGCCTGCACGGTCTCGCTTCCCTTAACCAGGTCCTTGGAGAAGGCGACGTTGGTATAGGGTATCGGAACCGGTCCGCTGGACGTCGGGGTCTTGCAGACGTCGGGCGACCCCGACGTGGCGACGCCGTCGCTGGCCTTGTGCACGACCGTGAGCTTGTTGACGACGACTGTTGGAACCATGTCAGTTCATCTCCGGGTGACGGCGGATCAAGACCGCCGATCTGAAGGGCCGTGTGTCACAGGCCGACCAAACCAGGGCGGTCGGCGCGCCGACCCGCGGGTGTGCGAGCTCGAAGGCGCACAGGGCGGCGAGCGCCGTACCGGTCGCGGCGCCGATATCGCCCCAGCAGTCGGCCGGGTGTCTCAGCTCGAGCGGATCCTCGATCTGCTTTGCGTTGCGCAGGTAGGCGTAACCCCACTCGTCCACCCGCCAGCTCTCGCCGTTGAGATCGGCGTAGGTCACGGCGGCGGAGTGGCGACCATCGCCTTGGGGGTCGAGGGCGCCACGCAAGGCATCGGTGAGCCCCTGGCCCGTTGTGGGCTCGCCCATGTACCAGGGCGACTGCTCGATGGCCCTGGAGAAAGCGACGACCTGGGCGAGGGGCTGGGCGCCGATGTCGCGGGCGAAGCG
>JBDHHX010000131.1:0-9182 GCA_039589155.1 Gemmatimonadota bacterium
AGAGGAGGGCCAGGCTCACACCCAGCCCAATGACCGTGTGCCAGCGATGCCTCATGCCTGGGCGCCGACGTGATCGAGAGCGTGTTCGATCAGGTCAAGCGCTTCAGCAAGCAAGCTCTGTGCGCGAGAGAGATTGGGCTGTGGCGCTTTGATGAGACCATCCGCCTCGCTCCACAGCGACTTTGCCCTGGCGACCGCGTCCTCGGTGGAGTAAAGCAGCTCCTCGATGGCCACGGTCGGTTCGCGCGCCGGGTGGGTCGCGGCCTGCAAAGAGTCGTCGGCACGTCTGAGCGCTTCCTGTTTGTCCTCCTCCCCGGATGCCTCCAGGTAGGAGCGCAGCGCGGCGACGGTGACGGCCATGTCGATGGCGATGGCCTGCAGGCGCCATGGCGGCCCATCGAGAGCGGCGCGGACGGCGGCGGCGGCGCGGCGTGACACGCGACCGAGCTCGGTGTGACCGAAGGTCACGGAGCGTTCACGCATCTGACGCATGGTGAAGGCGAGCCGCTCACCGGCCTTTCGAGCGCCGCTGGGGTCGCGGGCCATCTCGGAGCGAATGCGATCGATGGTATCCAGGCTGCCTGTCGCCTCGAGGGCGAAGAACGCATCCCAGGAACCGGCCCCGCGCTCGGCCATGGGACACTCCTCGATATGGGGGCCGTCGTCCTCGTGAAACAGCTCGCTGATCCAGGTGACCTCTCGCTGTGCGGCCGTCTCCAGGACCTGGTCTTTGAGGTCCTCGATCTCGGGGCCGCCGACGTCGACGACGTCGGGTTGACCGCCGCGGATCAGCTCGGTGGCGACATCGTCCAGGGCCTGGCGGGCGCGTCGGAAGAGGACCAGGTGACCCGGCCCCACGGTGGCGCTGGTATCGGCGATCCTGAGGATGACCTCCTCGACCGCCATTACGGCTGGGCCGACTCCCGGGATGTCGTCGACGCCCTCGATGCCGCGTAGTGGACGGATCCGACGCAGGAGCTTCTTGAGCGGCTCACGATTGCGCGGGTCACGCTCCAGAACCACCAGGGCATCGCCGATGTCGGAGGCCAGACCGCGGAGTTCGGTGCCGAGATAGCGGCGGAAGCGGTCGTCGTCTCTGGACGGTGGCGGCGGCGGCGCCGTCACCTCACCCAGGCGCTCCGCCAGCGCCTCGGCCCGCGCCGCCAAATCGGGAGGCGGCGCCTCCAGCGAACCCACCATCTGCCTGACCTCGGCAAAAGCCGAGATCAGCGTCGCCCGCAGCTCAGGGCTCCAGTGGCGCCGACCGGCGCCCAGTTCGGTGGCCAGCGTCTGCAAGGCGCCGGCCCCGCGGGCGATGGCCTCCTGGTCCGCCATGCGCGCGCTGCCGCGCAACGCTCTCGACAACCGCCTCAGCTCGTCCGAGTCCGGCTGGCCCGCAGTGTCGAGCGTCTGATCCAACTTGTCCAGGTAGTCTGTCGCCTCGTCGGCGAAGAACTCCAAAAGACTTCGCGGCATCTCCCTTACTCCCCCCTACCGGCTCCGCGCGGACTGCACAAGGTCCAGCATTTCCCTGACCGCCCGCTCCATCCCCACAAATATGGCACGGCTGACCACCGAATGCCCGATGTTCAGCTCCTCGATCTCCAAGATCGCCGCAACCGGCGTGACGTTCTCGTAGGTCAGGCCGTGCCCGGCGTGAACCGCCAGTCCGATCTCGACCCCCAAGTTCGCCGCCCGCCGCAACCGCTGCAACTGTCCCTCCCGATCACGCATTGTCGAGGCGTTCGCGTACTCGCCCGTGTGTAGCTCGATCGCGTCGGCGCCCAGCTCTCTGGACGCGCGTATCATCTCCTCGTCGGGGTCGATGAACAGCGACGTCCTGATCCCTGCATCGCGCAACTTCTCCAACACCGCCGCCGCCCGCTGCCGCCGGCCAGCATCGCTGAGATCCAGTCCGCCCTCCGTCGTAATCTCCTCGCGGCGCTCCGGCACCAGAGTCACCTGCACGGGACGATGCTCCAGAGCAAACTGGACCATCTCGTCCTCTATCGCCATCTCCAGGTTGACGCCCGTGCGGACCGTTTGCATGAGCAGGAGGACGTCACGGTCGTGAATGTGGCGGCGATCCTCACGCAGGTGAACGGTGATCGCCTCGGCACCGCCCAACTCGGCAAGCACTGCCGCACGAACCGGATCGGGCTCGTCCGTCTTTCGAGCTTCGCGGACCGTCGCCACGTGATCGAGATTGATGTACAACCTCATGCCTGTTCGGTTCCTCCCCTAGCGTTGCGTCGCAATTCAGCCTCGACGGCTTCCGCCGTCGCCGGGTCCAAACCCAGCTCGCGGCTCAATTGCAGCGCCTCCAGCCCGAGCCGAGCGTACAGCTCCCGCGACTCATCGTCCAGGGCTGACAGATTCGCTCGGACCGTCTCCAGGTCGCCTCGTGCGATCGGGCCGGTGAGGGCCTGCGGCAGTCCGGGATCCTCCAGGTTCGCCGTGGCCCCGCTCCACAACGGCTGCAAGGCGCGGGCCGCTTCTTCGCGGCTGACGCCCACCGACTCCGACAACAGCCGCGTGGCCGCGGCCGCGCACGCCACCACATAGTTGGAGGCGAATACACAGGCTGCATGATAGCGTGCTTTGTCCGCCGCGTGAACCTCCAGCATGCGGCCACCCGCGGCCTCTACAATCTCCGTGGCGGCATTTCGTGCCGCCGGGTCGCCTTCAAACGTGCAGAAGGAGCCGCGCAGTCGCTCGGCACCGCGCTGCGGGTCGGCCAGCGTCTGCAGCGGGTGTAACGAGCCTGTGGCGTAGCCGCGGCGGGCCAGCGGTTCGAGGATCGACGCCGGCAGAGCACCGCTCACGTGCAGCGCCACACAACCGTCGCCCGGTTCTCCCAAACGCGCCAACCCGGCGGCGACGGCGGCGACAGTGTCATCGGGCACCGAAAGCAGCACACGTGTCCCCGGCGACGGCGGCCCGGGATAGTCGGTCGCATAGCGAACACCCGCTAGCTTCATGACCGGGTGGTCGGGGGCAAGCTCGCTGCGACCGATGACGAGGACTCCGGCCCCGGCCAACACGGAGGCGAAAGCGGTTCCGGCTCGACCCGGCCCGACGACCCAATAGCTGCGCTCGCTGCTCATGCTGCCGGCGGCGCCTCGAAGATCGAGATTTCTTCCCGGTACGCGAGGCGGTTCAGAACCTCCGCCGGGAGCCTCACCCTCAGGTGGATGCGGTCGCCGCGCTCTTCCCGCGACAGGACCTCGCCTTCCCTATAGATCTCGGCCAGTGTGCGGCCCTCCGTGGCCGGTATTGTGAGCATGACGGTCGGCCAGCCCTCCATGGCCAGGCGTTTGAACTCCGCGCGCAGCGACTCCAGTCCCTCGGGCTCGATCGTCGAAGTGAACACGTGCGCTCCCAAGAGAGCGGTCGCCCGCTCGTCGATCGCCTGCTGCTCCGTGTGAGTCAGGCGGTCGACCTTGTTGAACGCGACCAGGCGCTGCTTGGGCTCGAACCGCAACTCGGCGATGACGCCTTCAACCACGTCGTACTGCTCCTCCCAACCCGGGTGCGACACGTCGACGACGTGGCACAGCAGGTCGGCCTCGTTCACCTCTTCCAGGGTGGCGCGGAACGATGCGACGAGGTCGTGTGGGAGCTTTCGTATGAAGCCGACCGTATCGGTCACCAACGCCTGGAAACCGTCGCCCAGATCGACGGTTCGGGTCGCCGCATCGAGGGTCGCGAATAGACGGTCCTCGATAAAGAGATCGGCGTCCGAAAGTCCGGCGAGGATCGATGACTTGCCGGCGTTGGTATAGCCAGCCAGCGCCACGCGAAACTCACCGACGCGCCCTTTCCGCTCCGTCTCGCGCTGCCGCGCAACACGCTCGAGCCGCTTCTTCAGATCGCGGATCTTTCGACGGATCATCCGCCGGTCCGTCTCCAACTGTGTCTCACCGGGACCGCGCAATCCGATTCCACCACGGATCCTCGACAGGTGGGTCCACATCCGCTTCAACCGCGGCAGCAGGTACTGCAGCTGGGCGAGCTCGACCTGCGTCTTCGCTTCGGCGGTTCGCGCCCGAAGCGCGAAGATGTCGATGATGAGCTCCGTGCGGTCCATCACGCGGACCTCGAGGGCCTCCTCGAGCTTCTGGCCCTGGATCGGAGTGAGATCCTCGTCGACGATCACCAGCGACGCGTCGCGGACAGCGACCTGGTCGCTCAACTCCTGGACCTTGCCCGTCCCGATGTAATAGGCTGGGTGCGGCGCCTGAAGCTGCTGCTGGAGGGTCGCGATCACTTCAGCGCCCGCCGTGTCGGCCAGCGAGGCCAGCTCCTCGAGATGGGCTTCGGCCTCCTGGCGGCTGACGCTCTTGTCGGGAGCGCTCAGCAGGATGGCTCGTTCCTGGGGCTCTTCGATCTCGATCATTCGGTCGGTGATGGTGCTTTCTCCTTGTTTCCTTTAAAGTTAGCGGAGCTTTGCACTATGTCGATGACGAAAGCGAGAATCGAGAACCGAGAAGATCGGTCTAGTGGTCTCTCTCGCTTCTCGCTTTCGTTTCTCGCACTCGACATAGAGCGCGCTAGCGCTCCTCTTTCCCCCGGCGCTTGGCAGCCCAGTACTCCAGCCTCTTCTTGATCTCCGCTTCGAAGCCGCGGCCCGTCGGCTCGTAGAATTGCCGCGGGCCAACGGAGTCTGGCATGTAGCCCTGCTCCGCGATGGCGTCCGGCTCGTCGTGATCGTAGCGGTAGTCTTTGCCGTAGCCGAGATCCTTCATCAAGCGCGTGGGCGCGTTGCGGATGTGGAGCGGCACCGGTTCGCCGGGCGTTTCCCGCGCCAACGACCAGGCGCGTCCGAACGCCTTATAGATCTTGTTCGACTTGGGCGCGGTGGCCAGGTAGACGGCGGCTTCGGCCAGGGCCAACTCGCCTTCCGGCGTGCCGAGGAAGTGATAGGCGTCTTTGGCGGCGATGGTGACGGAAAGCGCCCGCGGATCGGCCAGCCCGATGTCCTCGGCCGCCGTGCGCACCAGGCGGCGCGCGATGTAGAGCGGGTCCTCGCCGCCGTCCAGCATTCGCGCCAGCCAGTAGAGAACGGCGTCGGGATCGGAGCCGCGCACCGCCTTGTGCAGCGCGGAGATCAGGTTGTAGTGCTCCTCCCCAGATTTGTCGTAGTGGGCGAACCGCTTCTGCAGGGCTTCCGCCGCCACCTTGTCAGTGATGCGGCCACCCTTCCCCACTATCGAGAGGGCGATCTCCAGGGCCGACAGCGCACGTCGCGCGTCGCCGTCGGCGACGGCTGCGAGGAAATCCAGCGCTTTTTCGTCGGCCTCCAGGCCCTCGGCACCCAAACCGCGCTCCTCGTCGGCCAGCGCCCGCTCGCAGATGGTACGAACGTGTTCGGGGCTCAGCGCCTCGAGCACCAGGACGCGCGACCGGCTGAGCAAGGCGCTGTTCACCTCGAAGCTGGGGTTCTCCGTCGTGGCGCCGATCAGGATGACGGTGCCCGCTTCAACGTGCGGAAGGAACGCGTCCTGTTGCGCTCGATTGAAGCGATGGATCTCGTCGCAGAAGAGAATCGTTCGCCGACCGGTGGCCTGCAGACGTTCGTCTGCCTCGGCGATGACCTGGCGAACGCGGGGTATGCCCTCCGTTACGGCGCTGAACGGAACGAAGACAGCGTTCGTGCGGTCAGCGATTATCCGGGCGAGCGTCGTCTTCCCGCTCCCCGGCGGACCCCAGAAGATGAGCGACTGTAACTCGTCGCGTTCGATCAACTCGCGGAGAATGCGGCCCGGGCCGACCAGGTGCTCCTGTCCAAGGAATTCGTCCAGCGAGCGCGGCCGCATCCGCGTCGCCAGCGGTGCCGCGGGCGAGTTCTCGTCGGCGATGCGGCCACGCATCGGCGGCCGCCTCGACGCTTCGTCGGGAAAGAGATCCAGTTCGTCGCTCATCCTTCGTCGTGCAGGCTGCGCGCGTACTCTAGCAGCGCCTTTCTTTGGTTGAGCGCCGGGTCCGCGATGACGGCATCGAGGCAGGCTTCCAGCACGCGACCGAGATCCGGGCCAGGTTGCAGACCCAACTCTTTCAGGTCGTTTCCGTCAACGGCCAGGTCGCCGATCGTCACCGGGTCACCCCGCTCCATCGCCTCGCGAACCGCGCGTGCCTGCTCCGCCAGCCTCGCGTCTTCCGTCTCGGCGTCCCGCGCTTCTGAACGGACGCCGTGCAAGAGCAGTGCGTCCTCGGCCCGCTCCGGTCCGACGTCGCGAAGCCAGCGGCGCGCGGCCACCGCATCAGCTGGCTCCGGCAGCGGCTCCGCGAGAGCGCGCGCCAGCCCCAGAACCGTTCGAGTCTCTGCGTTCGAGAACCGGGTCCGCGCCATCATCGTCTCTGTCTCGGCGCCCGCGGAATCGAAGAGCAGCGTCAACCGCAATTCGGGACGCCCGGCGGCGACCCGATCGATACTGCCTAGAAGCGAGCCCCAAGCCTCGGCATCGAGCCCAGCAAGCTCGACGAAGAGGGCGTCGATCGCTCCCGAGCCGCGGTACAGGTCGAGCGATGGTGACGCAGCGGGCGCCGCCAACACCTTGAGGAGTTCCTCGCGCACCCGCTCACCGGAGAGCCGCGCCAGGTTAGGTACGGCGGCCAAGAGCGCCTGCCAGGTCGAGTCCTCGATCTCGAGCTCATAGCGGCCGGCGAAGCGCAGGCCGCGGAGCACGCGCAGGTAGTCTTCGGCAAATCGCAGCGCCGGGTCTCCCACGCAGCGCAACAAGCGGCGATCCAGGTCGGCGATACCGTCATGGGGGTCACGGACCTCGTGACGCAACGGGTGGTAGGCGATGGCGTTCACAGTGAAGTCACGGCGCGCCAGGTCATCCTCGAGCGCCTCCGCGTACTCGACAACGGCGTGACGACCGTCGGTCTCGATGTCACGCCTGAACGTCGTGACCTCGTAGACGTAATCGTCGGTTCCTCGCACGCCGATAGTCCCGAACTGGATGCCGATGGGATAGGAAGGACGGAACAGCTTCCGGACCGTCTCGGGCCGCGCCGCAGTGGCCAGGTCCCAGTCGGCACGAGCGCTACCGAGGAGCGCGTCGCGTATGGCGCCGCCCACGGCCCAGGTTTCGTAGCCGTGTTCCTCCAGCCGCCGCGCGATGTCGGCGACGGCGTCAGGTACCTCGAGCCTCACGTCGGGTTTTGTCACGCTCTAACCGCAGAGCACGCTGCCGCCGTTCACGTTGAACACCTCGCCCGTGATGTGGCGTGCCAGCTTGGAACAGAGGAAGACGATCGGACCAGCGACGTCATCGGCGCTGCCGATTCGGCCCAGGGGGATTTGCGAGACGACCGATTCGAGCGTGTACCCCTCGTCCAGCGCCGCGGTCGCCATGTCGGTGTCGATCCACCCCGGCGCCACGGCGTTCACGGTGATGTCCTGCGGCGCCAGCTCGACCGCGAGCGATTTCACGAACGCGTTGATCGCGCCCTTGCTGGCGGCGTAGTGGCTGTGGCCTGCCTCGCCGCGCTGGCTGGCGGTGGAACTGACGATGATGATGCGACCGCTGTCGGCGAGCCGCCTGGCAGCGCCCTGCACCGTGAAGAAGACGGAGTCCAGGTTCGCCTTCATCACCTCACTCCAGCCCTCGCTCGACATCTCGGTCAACGGGACGTCCTCCGGCGGCCAGATGCCGGCGTTGGCGACGAAGAAGTCGAGGCCGCCGAATTCGCGATCGCATGTCTCGAACAACGCGGCCGCGCCCTCGGGCTTGCCGAGATCGGAACCGACCGACCATGCGCTCCTGCCCAACTTCCGGATCGTATCGACGACCGCGTCCGCCTCGTCCTCGCGCTTGTGGTACGCGATGCCGACATCGGCGCCGGCGCGAGCCAACATGATCGCAGTGGCACGGCCGATGCCGCGAGAGGCGCCGGTTACGATCGCCCGCTTGCCGTCTAGTTCGATGAGACGCTCGTGCTCGCCCATTTTGACCTCAGTTGACGAGTCGGCTAGTAGACTAGTAGACAAGAAACTCAGAAGTGGTGACTCGCCTACTCGTCTACTCGTCTACTTTCTTAACCGTCTAACTGGCTGCATCGCCCGACCAAACCCGATCCACCCATTCTGCCACCGCATGCCCGATCGCGATGTGCATCTCCTGCGCCCGGGCCGTGGAATCGGTGGGCACCACGATCGCCAGATCGACCTCGCTCCTGAGCGCTCCTCCGTCTCTAGCCAGCAGAGCCGCCGTCTTCACGCCCAATCCACGTGCGGCCCGCGCCGCCTCGACCAGGTTGGGCGACGCGCCGCTGGTGGAATGGAGGATCAGCAGGTCTCCAGCCGCTGCCAATCCCACGACCTGTCGAGCGAAGACCTGCTCGAACCCGAAGTCGTTGGCGGCTGCGGTTAGCGCTGACGTATCGGTGGTCAGCGCGATGGCCGGCAACGCGGAACGCTGCCGCCGGAAACGAATCACGTATTCCGCCGCCAGGTGCTGTGCGTCGGCCGCGCTGCCCCCGTTGCCGCAGAGGAGCAGTTTGTTGCCAGCGCTGAGCGTCTCGACAACGGTGACCGCGAGGTCAGAGATCGGCGCTACCAACGAGCTGGCCACGCTCTCGGCCAGCGCCGCTGTCGCCCTCAACTCGCCGGCGATGTGCGAACCCAGCGCCCCACGGTCGGTGGCTGATTCCCGTGACATCAACTTCCTCCCTTTAGCGCCCGGGTGATTCGCGACATGAGCCCCTGGCGCAGCTCGACTCGTCCCACGGGCACCGGGATCTCATCCTTCAAGATACGACGCGGATTGGTCGAGAGCAGGAGCCGCGCTTTCTCTTCGACCCCGTGCTCGGCAAAGAAGTCCCAAGCTTCGCGAAGCGACGGGTTGCGGTCCGGACGCGCGTGATTGTCGGACGAAATGACATCGACGCAGCCTTCCTTCAAGAACCGGAGCGCCGTCAGGCGAACGGTCTCGCCGTACTCGCCCAACACGCTGCCGCTGTTCAGCTGTACCAACGCACCCGCCCTGCGCCACTCGGGCACGACGCTGTAATCCCGGTCGTACCCCCAGTAGCGTTCCGGATGCACGACGATCGGCACGAAGCCGCCGGCGCTGATGCGGGCCAGCGCATCGGCGGAGCGATCGGGTATCGTGAAAGAATAGAACTCGACCAGCGCAAATCGACTCTCCGCCAGCCGTAGTCCGGGGTCGCTG
>JBDHHX010000132.1:0-9111 GCA_039589155.1 Gemmatimonadota bacterium
GTCGGCATACCGCTCACCCGCGGGCCTCACACGCTGCGCGTGAGGATGCAGAACTCCTGGAACCAGGAGCGTTGGGACAGCCTGACCGTGCACGTGACGGGTCTGCCGGACCGGATCGTGACCGAAGAAGAGAAGATCGAGATGGTCGCCGACGGGAACATCACCACGACGGTCCGGGCTCGCGTGCTCGATCGTTGGGGTGTCCCCGTGGTCAACCCGAGTTACGTCACCGTCTCGGCCGAGGGTGCAACTCCACTGGGCGAAGATACCGACCACTCCTCAGTTGGTCTCCAGTACCGTACGGATCCGGCGGGCTGGTTGACAGTGGACTTGCGCCCCGGCCTCGAGACAGGCATCGGGCACCTGACCTTCAAGTCGTACGACGCGGTGCACGAAATCGAGCTCGAGTTGGTCCCAACGATCAGGCCGCTCATGGTCAACGGCGTTGGCCAGATCGGAGTCGGCTCGGCTCCCGACGCATTCGGCGCTATCACGGCCCGCGGCCGCATCGACAGCAAGACCTCAGTCACGCTGACCTACGACAGCCGGCGCCTCGACGGCGGCCGTGACTTCTTCGGCCGCGGCTACAATCCGCTCGAAGAGGCTCAGTACCCGCTGCTCGCCGACGCCAGCATCGAGCGCAACGTCAGCGCTTCCGACTACTGGTTCGCCGCCCGCATCGAGCGTGGCTTCGACTACATCGCGTTGGGCGACATCACGACCACCGACTTCAGCAGCGGCCTGGTGCTGAACAGCTACCACCGTTCGATGACCGGCGGCGCGGCCCACCTGACGACCGGTCCGATCGTCTGGAAGGGCTTCGGAAGCTCGACCACCCAGGCCCTGAACACACTGCAGCTGCGTGGCGACGGCTCCTCCGGCCCCTACACCCTGCAGCCGGATATCCGTCCTGGCACCGAGCGCATCGTCATCGAGACGCGGTCCAACGACAACGCCGCGAACATCATCGCGCAGCAGTCGATGGTTCGCTTCATCGATTACCAGATCGACTACACGACCGGCGCACTGCTCTTCAAGCGCCCGATCCCGGCCGCCGACCCTGCCGAGAACCCGATCTTCATCATGGTGAGCTACGAGGCCGAGACGGGTGGCGAGCGTCGCGAGGTCTGGGGCGTTCGCGCCGCCGCCGGCGTCGAGGCCGCCGTACTCGACTCGCTGCGGATCGGCGCCACTTACGTGAACGACGCGCAGACGGCCGCAGGCGGCACGCGGCAGCTCGCCGGCGCCGACGTGCGGCTCATCGGCTACGGCGCCATCGACGTGAACGCCGAGGTCTCCTACGCTTCCTCGCGCGACTCCGCCGACATCGCGGCCTCAGTCGACGCTTCGCTGCGGCTCTTCAACGGCGTCGTCAATCTCTGGGGCGGCTACATGCTGGTCGGCGACGAGTACTTCAACCCTGCGAATCTCGCGCTGCGGGCCGGCACCGAAGAGATCCGCGGCGGCGCTGGCCTGCGTATCGGACCCAGCCAGCTGGTCGTCGAGCACGAGCAGCAGACCTTCCAACAGCAGGCGGTCACGCGCGAGCGGACCACCGCTGGCCTCGTCCAGTCGGTCGGCCGCGCCGCCGAGCTCGACGCCCGCGTCGCCCAGGACCGTTTCAACACCGCCGGCACGGTGGACGAGTCCCAGGCCGGCGAGGCGCGGCTCACGATCAACCCGACGAGCAAGTTCAGCCTCTGGGGTGAGGGCCGTTACCAGTTCAGCAACACCGGCGCAATCATCGTCCCCGACTACTTCGGCGGCGGCGCCTCCTATAGAGTGTCCCCGCGGCTGGGCCTCGAGGGCCAGTACCGCCAGGTGCTCTTCGACAAGGACTCGCTCGGTTACTCGGTCGCCAGCCTCGGCGTCGTCACCGACCTCGGCCTCGGCACCCAGGCGTTCGGTAAGTACCAGATCGCCGGCGGCGCCAGCGGCTCGCGGAACGCTGCGATCATCGGGCTCAACAACCGCTTCCGCGTCGGCACCGCCTGGTCGTTCAACACTCTGTTCGAGCGGCGCATGGGCGTAGGCCAGGCCAGCATCGCCGACCCGGTCCGCGCATTGCCCTTCCTGCAGCAGGAGGAAGACTACTGGTCCGCCGGCTTCGGCGTCGAGTTGCTGCCGCAAGGCGCCCCCTACCGGATGAGCGCCCGCGGCGAGTACCGCGACGGCGAGTTCCGCTCGGTGCAGCTCGCTTCATTCGCCGGCGACGTAGCGATCAACCGCTCATTCGCCCTGCTGGCGCGCGCCGACTACATCGCCACCGAGCAGCCCACCGGCGGCGGCGGCCCGATCCTCAACAGCGAGCGCAAGGCGGCCCTGGCCGGTCTGGCTTTCCGCCCCACTGGCAGCGACGCCCTCAACGTGTTGACCAAGTTCGAGTGGCTCGACGAGACCAACCCGCTGGGCGGCGGCGTTCTCGGCGCTGACGGCCACGAGCAGCGGATCATCGGAATCGCCGAAGCGATCTGGTCGCCGCTCAAGTGGACGGAGTTTGCCGGCCGCTACGCGATCCGTCGCACCGAGCATGACCGCGCGCTGGAGACCGGCGACATTCAGACGCTGACCTCCTGGGCCGATTACCTCGGCGGTCGCCTCAATATCTATATGACCAAGTGGCTGGGGATCCGCAGCGAGGGCCGGTTGCTGATCGAGCACGCGACCAACACCCAGCGCTGGGATGCTTCGCCTTCGCTGGTCTTCATCCCGATCAACGGCTTCGAGGTCCAGGGCGGCTACCGCTTCGGCAACCTGTGGGATCCCGACTTCTCGGTGCGCGGCGGCGAGGGTTGGTACGTGCTGTTCACCGCCCGCCTGACCGAGCGGGTCTTCCCGACCTCGGCTGACTTCTGGCGTTCGCGCTTCTAGAGGTGAACTAATGGCAACGGTGCTTCCACGCGAGAGAAACGGATCGGCTGCCCTGATCGGCAGTCGCGCCTCCGCTTCGCTCTTCGGGCCCACCGTTCTCGAGCGTGTCACCTCTCTGTTCCAGTTCGCCGTTCGCAACTATCGCTGGCTGCTCTTCGTCATCCCGGTCTACGTCGTTCTAACGCACGGCATCGCGGCCTGGCCACTTGCAGCCTCGCTCGCCGCCGCGGCGCTCTCTTACAACGCGACGTTCTCGCTGGCCGAAGCCCACTGGCCCGACTGGGTGGCCAGCCGCACGCTTTATCTGCGCTGCATCGAGATCGGACTGGTTTGCATCGGGCTCTCGCTGCTCTATGTCTGGAGCGGCGGCCTCGAGAACCAGTTCTACTATGACGGGTTCTACGCCGTCTTCGTCGTGCTCGCCTCGTTGAGCGCAGGACGAAGGGGCGTCCTTATTTCGGCTTCGCTGGCCGCTCTCGCCGTCTGCGTCGGACAGGCCATGGGAGCGCCCGATGCCCCGGTGATACTCACCGCGGCCGGCATCGAGTACTGGATCAGCGTGCTGATCTACTCGGGCACCTTCGGTCTCTTCTTCGTCGCCATCGGCTCGATCGCCCACCTGTCGACGGATTTCGAGGCTCACCGTGCCGCCGAGCACCGTGGCGCACTCGAGCGCTCCGCCGCCGTCAGGCGGAACGGATCGGTTCGCGGCCACATCGTCGAGGTCACCGCCCACCGTGAGCGCCTGGCCACGCTCGGCGAAGTGACAGCTCGCGTGATCCACGGCCTCAGCAACCCGCTCACCGGGATCTCGACGCTAGTCGATCACCTGATCGAGAGCGGTAACGGCAACGGGGACACAGAGGCATTGCAGCTGGTGAAGACCGAAGCCGAGCGCGCCACCACCATGGTCCGCGAGCTTCTCGTCTTCGCCCGCCGCGACACGCCCGACAGCCTCGTCTCGATCAACGACGTGGCGGAGCGTGCCCTGGCGCTCTGGGAGCTCACCGACCCCGAGAACAACGTTAAGGTCGTCCGCGAGTTCACGACGGAACCGCTGTTCATCAGCGGCAGGGCGAGCCAGCTGGAGCAGGCCGTGCTCAACCTGCTGGAGAACGCGCGTCACGCACTGGACGGCTGCAACGACTGTCGCATCACCGTGCGCACGCGACGGGAAGAGGACCGCGTCATACTGGAGGTCGCCGATAACGGCCCCGGCGTCGCCGACGAGCTGCAGGGCTACATCTTCGAGCCCTTCTTCACCACAAAAGAACCTGGCTCGGGCACCGGTCTCGGCCTCGCCATCGTCAAAACCGTAGTCGCCGAAAGCGATGGCAGCGTCACCCTCACTTCCCGGCCCGGCGCCGGCGCCACCTTCTCACTCTCCTTCCGCAAGCTCGGCTAACGCCGCAGTCCACCGCCTCTGTTGCCACAACTCCGACTCACCTACATCCTGTAGACGTGAAAATCGCCGTCGTATTCGACACGCCGCGCCCGGGGTGGGAGGACGCCGACTTCAAGGAAGAGGTCGAGGCCGAGGTCCCCGAGGCCGAGTACGAGGTCGCCGAGGCCCTGATGGCCAACGACCACGACGTCTTCCTCATCGGTTTCCACTCGGATCTTCGCCGTATGCTGGACCGGCTCGAAGAGTTCGAGCCCGAGCTCGTCTTCAACTGCACCGAGTCGTTCATGGGGGCCGCCCGCTACGACTACGGCGTCACCGCACTGCTCGAGATGAAGGGCTACCGCTATACGGGCTCGCCGCCAGAGGCCCTGCTCCTGGCTCGCGACAAGGCGACCAGCAAGAAGATCCTCGACTACCACTCGGTGCCGGTGCCGCGCTTCGCCGTATTCAAGCGTGGCGGCCCCATCGAGCCGCCGGCAGATATTCCATTCCCGCTCATCGTCAAGCCAATGCACGAGGATGCCTCGGTCGGCATCTCCCAGTCGTCGGTGGTGAACGACGACGCCAGCCTTGCCGAGCGCGTTGAGTTCATCCACCGCACGCTGCACCAGCCGGCCATCGCCGAAGAGCTGATCGAGGGGCGCGAGCTGTATGTCGGCATGGTAGGGAACGAGGATCTGCAGCTGTTGCCCATTATCGAGATGACGTTCGACGGGATGGACGACCCGAGCATGCGCATCGCCACCTACAACGCCAAGTGGGACCTGGACTACCGCAAGCGCTGGGACATCAAGAACGTCTTCGCGCGACGCATCGGGAAGGAGGCGATGGAGAAGATC
Source organism: Gemmatimonadota bacterium (assembly GCA_039589155.1). Taxonomy (GTDB): domain Bacteria; phylum Gemmatimonadota; class Gemmatimonadetes; order Palauibacterales; family KS3-K002; genus Kutchimonas. The sequence continues at coordinate 5,116 of JBDHHX010000132.1, forward strand.
GAACGCGCGTGCCGAGATTCGTTCGAGGCGCTTGGCCTGCGCGACTATGCGCGTATCGACCTGCGCCTTACCAGTGACCAGGAGATCTACGTGCTCGAGGTCAACCCGAACCCGTACATCGCATTCGGCGAGGACATGGCAAACTCTGCCGAGCGGCTGGGACTCGACTACTACGCCTTTATCGAAAGCATCGTGAAGGAGGCGCTCGGCCGCTATGAAGCTGCATAAGTTCGAGACCTACGCCGCTTCCTATTGTACCCGCTGCAGCCGCGAGCTGCGCCGCTACTGGTATCACTGCCCCGACTGCGGCAAGAGCCAGACCTGGCGCGACGATAACGAGGTCACCGGCTGCGAGTGCTACTACTGCGGCTGGATCGTCTCCGACAGCTTCTCGTACTGCCCCTGGTGTGGCCGCTGGATCGGCGACGAGGCCTCCAGCGAAGTCGCGCTCAAGCGACCGCGAGGGTTTCAATATCACGCGCGCTGCTCCTACAAAAGCTGCCGTGGCGGCATGCAGTACCCCATGCATCACTGCCCCTGGTGCGGACGGGTCAACTACTGGTCCTACGCCAACGAGTTCCAGGGTACGTGCCCGCACTGCGACGGCGGCGTCGACGACTCGATGGACTACTGTCCCTGGTGCGGTAAGGACGCCACCGGCCAGGACCTGCTGGCGCCGGCGATCAGGCGCGTGCGGCAACTGCTGCGCAAGGTGCGGGTCCCGGACTGGGGATTCCGCATCCTGGTGCGGCCGGGCGTGTCCGGGGTCGACAAGAAGTACCCGAAGATCGTGGAGATCGAGCGGCGCTACGTGGAGCGCCGCGACGAGGTGTCGTGGCCGGCGATGGCCGGGCTGATCACCCACGAGCTGGGCCACAGCTTCCTCTATCATCACTGGCGCTTTGCCCGCTCGCGACGATTCCGGCGCGCCTTCGGCGACGTCGACAAGGCGTACCGCGGCGTGGACGAGAGCTGGGTCTCCTTCCGCCAGCGCTACATGTCGAAGACGCCGTCCAACCACGTGACGGCCTACGCATCGAAGCACGCGGAAGAGGACTTCGCCGAGACCTTCCGCTTCTACGTCATCCGCCGCGGCCGCCTGAAGGACCTGCTCGCCGAGATCGGCCGCAAAGGCAAGGACGTCATCGTCTACGAGAAGTTCCTGACGCTCCACGCCTATTTGCAAGAGCTGCGGCAGCGGCGAAGAAGACGAGTAGACGAGTAGACAAGTGGACGAGTAGACTAGGTTGCCGGTCACTCACCTGTCTTCTCGTCTACTTGTCTACTCGTCTACTCGCCTACTTGTGTCGGAGGAATAAGAACATGACCGAGACAATCCACTGGGACGCATTCCCAACCGCCTTCGGCCGCGTCTACGCCGCGTCTGGTCCGCGTGGCCTCTGCCGCCTCACCTGGCTGATTGACGACGCGGGGGCGTTCGAGCGCGACCTGGCCGACCGTTACCCCGACAGCGAGATCGTCCGCGAGCCGGGGAGCCACTCCGCCCTGGAGCGCCAACTGGGCGACTACCTCGGCGGCCGGCTGAGCGAAATCGACGTCGGCATCGATCTATCGAGTCTCAGCGAATTCGAGCGCGCCGTACTGGAAGAGGCCCGGCGGATCCCCTACGGGGCGACGATCACTTATGCAGAGTTGGCTCGGAAGATCGGCCGGCCCGGCGCCGCCCGGGCGGTCGGCAACGCGCTGCGCCACAACCCGCTCCCGATCCTGGTACCCTGCCATCGCATCATCAGGGCCGACGGCAGCCCGGGAGGCTACGGCGGCCCGACGGGGACGCCGGAGAAGATTCGGCTGCTTCGGGTCGAGGGTAGTATCCTGCTTTGAAAGTCGGGGGGAGGCGGAGTAGACAAGTAGACAAGTAGACAAGTAGACAAGTAGACAAGTGGACCAGTAGACAAGTGGACCAGTAGACAAGATGACGAGTAGGCGAGTGAATCAGACTTCTCGTCCACTCGCCTACTCGTCTACTCGTCTACTCGTTTACCGGTCTACCTGTCCTCCGAGGGTGCCGACTCTACGAACCAGAAGCGCCCTCCACCAGCAATACCACGGCCCAAGCCGTGATCGAAGAGTACCACAGTATGTGCACGGCACGACGCGGATCCCGATCCTTGATCTGGATCGCATGGTTCTGCAAGCGCTGTGCGTGCTCCAGCAGCTGCGGGAGGAACGTGTCGGCGGAGAAGCCGTTCAGCGCTTCCTGGCCTGCCGCGATGGCGCCATCGCTCACGCCAATCATGTAGTCCACTTTGCTGACGTCCGAGCCGGGCTCGAGCAACACGGCAACCAACGCCACGTTCACGGCCTCGCGAGCGAGACTGAAGGCGAGGCGGAAGCGACCGCGCTCGAACACGGCGACAGCCTCGTTGCGCAGCTGTAGGGCGTGGCGCAGCAGATGAGCCTGGCGCTCGTTGGGATCGTCGCCAATGATCTCGACCGCAAAGTCGATGGCCACGCTGGCCATGATGATCGAGTGTTGCGCGTGCTGCGCTATCTCCTGACGCCTGTGGTGCGCGCGCTCGCGATGACCGATCTGCAGGGCCAGGATCAGGCGCTCGGTCGCCTCGACCAGACTGTTCTCACCGCCACCCTCCCGGATGTCCACAGCCTCCTGGCGTAGCTCGCGAATGCGATCGAGCAGGTCGGAGTTTCTCCCGTCTACTTCCTCCTCGAGCCAGGCGATCACGTTGTCGACCCGCAACAACAGGTCGGCATAAGCGTCCTCGCCGAACACCAGGACCAGCGCTTCGGCGATCAGCAGACGGCCCTCGAAGGCCAGCTCCGCCGCCAGCTCCGTGTCACCATGTGTCCAGGCGCGGCGAGCCTCTATGAATTTCTGGCGCGCCTGCTCCAGCAGCGCACGGGCCTCGTCCACGAAATCCTCGTTGGGAGCCGCGAACAGACCCGGGATACCCGGCGCCGGGGCCGACACGGCGTTCAGCGCCGCCTCGGCGTCCGCCAGGATCGCGTCCGTCAGATCGTCATCGACCGCCAAATCCAGCTCGGTCCCCTCGGGACTACCAAACGGCTCCAGGACCTCGGCGCTCTCGTCACAAGCCGCCAGTCCGCCGGCCAGCAATAGGGCCAGCATCAGGTTAAAGGTTCTCTGCCTCGACATCTTTCCCCTCCTCTGGGATTCCGCCCTCGCTCGGCGGGAAAGCCGGGCTTAACGCGGATCCTTCCGGTCTCCACAAGTAAGACGGGCGGCGGCGGCCAAACGTTAAACCCTCCGTAACTTCAACCCCCGGCTCAACTTCCGGCCTTGACTCAGAGGCCGGATTGCTGTACAGTATTGGCTGTGACCCTGTCTCACCCGCACGGCTTTACCCCCAAATCCGGAGTCCCTTCCAGCCCATCCTCATGGGGGAGAACCGCCGTGCCTGACTACAGGATCACCGCCGCCCAAAGCTCGCCCAGCGACGGGTCACAGACCACATCGCTCGTGGAGGCTTTGATCCACCGGGCGGACGACATCGCCAACCGCTACAAGCTCGTCTCCTCGAACCTGCCATACAGGGCGTTTGCCCCCCAGCTGGTGCCCGAGGATGTCTCGGCACTGGCCGCGCAGTTGGGGGCGGCGACGTGGAAGCGGATCGGCGAAGAGGTGCCCAGCTATGCTTTCGCCGAGAAGGTCGGGCGCCGCTACCGGGAAACGGGTGCCCCGGAGTCCGCGCTCATGCTCCACTGGCAGATCATGCGCCGCGCCATTCACCTGGTGCTGGCCGATCGTCGCATCAGAACGGGTGAAGGCAGCCAGGACCTGCTGCGCCAGTCGTCGCTGATGAACTACACGATCGACTGGGCGATCGAGGCCTCGCTGGTCGCCTACGTGATCGCCAGCCAATCGGAGACCGCCGACGCCCTCGATTGAGGGCGACGTCCTTCGTCTTCGCTACTTCTTGATGACCCGTCCCGGCGCCCGGGCGATCAACTCACCCAGGGCCGGCCGCCGGCCAGGGATACTCACGACATCCT
>JBDHHX010000133.1:0-9091 GCA_039589155.1 Gemmatimonadota bacterium
GAGCGGCCGCCGTGGTGCGTCGCGATGCCGTGGATCAGCTCCATGATGACCACGGTTTTCCCTACACCCGCGCCACCGAACAGGCCCGTCTTACCGCCCTTCATGTAGGGGGCGATCATGTCGACGACCTTGATCCCGGTCTCGAAGATCTCGGTGGTTGGCGTGAGGTTCTCGAGCGGCACCGGCTTACGGTGGATCGGCCAGCGCTCCGTCGCCTCGACCGGGCCTCGCTCGTCCACCGGCTCGCCCAGCACGTTGAGGATGCGGCCCAGCGTCGCGTGGCCGACAGGCGTGGTGATCGGGCCGCCCGTATCGACGACTCTCATCCCGCGGACGATGCCGTCGGTGGTATCCATGGCCACCGCCCGCACCTGGCTGCGCCCGATATGCTGCTGGACCTCGCAGACCACGTTGATGGCGTCACCATTGCCGCCGCCGCCTTCGATCCGAATCGCCGTGTAGATCTCGGGGAGCTTCTCGGGATCGAACTCGATATCGACGACGGGCCCGATGACTTTTACGACCTTACCGATATTCTCTGCCATGTTCTCTGCTGCTCTCGTTATTGGGATAGTTTCGATATCAACCACTTAGCGCTTCGGCTCCGCCGGTGATCTCCGTTAGCTCCTGCGTGATCTGGCCCTGCCGTGCCTTGTTGTACGCGCGGGTGAGCGTCTTGATCAGATCGTCCGCGTTGTCCGTCGCGTTCTTCATCGCCGTGCGTCGCGCACCCTGCTCCGCCGCCGCCGACTCCACCAGCGCACCGTAGGTCGAGTTGCGGACGTAGAGCGGCAACAAGAAGGTGAGAATCTCCTCGGCCGACGGCGCGAACAGGTAGTTCATCGAGCGAGTGTCGCCCTCAGCGGCCGGCGACCCGACTGGGAGAATCCGCATACGCGTCGGCGGCGTCGATAGGGCGCTCTTGAACTGAGCGTGGACGATCTCCACCGCGTCCAGCTCGCCCGACTCGAAGCGCGGGATGAGCGGATCGACCAGCGAACGCGCGTCTTCCAAGGTCGGGCGATCGCTGATGTCGAGCCGCTCGGACGCCATCGGCTCCTTGCGGAACCTGAAGAACTGGAGCCCCTTGCGTCCGACGACGTGGAACTCGACATCCGTGCCATCGGCGCGCAGCTCGGCCAGCGCGCTCCGCGCCTTGCGGATCAGATTGACGTTGAACCCCCCCGCGAGACCCCGGTTGCTGGTGACGAGGATCAGCGCCGAGCGCTTGATCTCACCCGGCTGCCGCAGGATCGGGTACTTCTCCGCCAGTTCCGGCGTGAACAGCCCGGCGATCACCTCGCCCAGTTTGGCTGCATAGGGTCGAGCGGCGTGCACGCGCTCCTGGGCGCGGCGCAGCTTCGACGCCGCAACCATCTCCATCGTGTGCGTTATCTGGCGGGTGCCCCGAACAGAGCTGATCCGCCGGTTGATGTCGCGTGCCTTCATCGCCTCTTACTTGGCTGGCGCGGCAGCCGTCACCTGGTCCTTGGCGCGGTGGCCGGCGGCGAAATACTCCTTGAATTCCTCGATCGCGGCAGCGAGCCGCTGCTGAAGCTCGTCGGACATGGAGCCCTTCTCACGGATCTCGGCCCCGATGTCGGCGTGGGTCGCGCCCATGAAGTCGTGGAACCCGGTTTCCCATTTGCGGATGTCGGATACATCCAAATCATCCAGGTGACCGTTGGTTCCGGCGAAGATGACCATCACCTGGTTCTCGACCGGTAGCGGCTGGTACTGGCCCTGCTTGAGCACCTCGACCATCCGTTCGCCGCGGGCGAGCTGTCGCTGCGTGGCGCTGTCGAGCTCGGCGGCGAATTGGGCGAAAGCCTCGAGCTCGCGGTACTGGGCCAGGTCGAGCCGCAGGCTACCGGCGACCTGACGCATGGCCTTCAGCTGAGCGGCGCCGCCCACCCGCGAGACGGAGATCCCCACGTTCATCGCCGGCCGCACGCCGGCGTAGAAGAGGTCGTTCTCCAGATAGATCTGACCGTCGGTGATCGAGATGACGTTGGTCGGGATGTAGGCGGTGACGTCGCCGGCCTGGGTCTCGATGATCGGCAAGGCCGTCAACGAGCCGCCGGGTTTCTCGATTTCACCGTGCCCCTTCAAGACCTCGGCGTCGTCAGTGATCTTCGCGGCGCGCTCCAGCAGCCTGGAGTGCAGGTAGAAGACGTCTCCGGGGTAAGCTTCACGGCCCGGCGGCCGCCGAAGAACCAGCGACAGCTGGCGGTAGGCCTGCGCCTGCTTCGTCAGGTCGTCGTAGACGCAGAGCGTATGACGACCTTCTTTGTACATGAAGTACTCGGCCATCGTGACGCCGCAGTAGGGTGCGATGTACTGAAGCGTGGCCGGGTCGCTAGCGTTGGCGACGACAACAATCGAGTAACCGAGCGCGCCCTCTTCCTCCAACCGGTTCACCAGCGCCGCGATCGTGGACGCCTTCTGGCCGATACCGACGTAGACGCAGACCACATCGCCGCCGCGCTGGTTGATGATGGCGTCGACCGCGATAGCCGTCTTGCCGGTGCTGCGATCGCCGATGATCAGCTCGCGCTGACCGCGGCCGATGGGAGTCATCGCATCGACGGTTTTGAGGCCGGTCTGCAGCGGCTCTTTCACCGGCTGCCGATAGACGATCCCCGGAGCCTTGCGCTCGACGAGCATGGTCTGCTTGCACTCGATGGGCCCCTTGCCGTCCAGCGGCTCGCCCAACGGGCTGACTACGCGGCCAAGCAGCTCGGGCCCAACCGGCACCGCGAGCACCTGGCCGGTGCAGCGCACGGCGTCGCCTTCCTTGAACTTGAGATAATCACCGAGCACGACGGCGCCGATGTTGTCTTCTTCAAGGTTGAGCGCGAGAGCGACGACCGTGTCGCCGGTTTCCCGTGACTCGATCTCGAGCATCTCGTTGTACATCGCCGATTTCAGTCCCCAGATGCGAGCCACACCGTCGCTGATCTCGAGGACCTCACCGACCTCCTCGCCGTGCAGGTCCTCCTCGTAGCGCTCGATCTGCTGGATCAGTGCCTTCTTGATCTCGCTCGCCGTTAACTGGTTTCCCGTGCCCATAGCTCTTTCTTCTATAGGTTGCGCGCGCCGTCCCGAATCAGCCGATCTCGGTCTTCAGTAGGCGGCGACGTAGCAGTTGTAGTCTGTGCTTTATCGATCCATCCATGATCCGGTCTCCCACCCGGATTACGACTCCGCCAATGAGGCGCGGGTCGATCCGGTAACGTGGGATCACTTCTTTGCCAAGCAGGGCCCCGAGCCGCTTCTTCAGGTCGGTCTTCAGCCCGGCGTCGGGCTCCGCGGCGGTGGTCACATCGACCCTGAGGCGGTCGAAGTGCTCATCGACGATGCCGCTGAACTCGTCGGAAATCGCCGGCAGCAGGCGTGTCCGTCGCTTGTCGATGACCACCAGCAAGAACTTCAGAAGCCGGTCAGGGAGCTTGCCCTCGAAGGCACTGCGGACGACCCGCTTCTTGGCCTCCGGATCGACCCGCGGAGTCTCGAGGAAGAGGCGGAAATCGTCCTCCTGGCGCAGCAGGTCGGCTACGAGATGGAGCTCCCTGTCGTAAAGCTCGACCTTGTCATCGGCGCGGGCGAGCTCGATCAGGGCCTCAGCGTAACTGCGGGCGACCGTGGTCTCTTGCATCAGTCGTTGCCGTCCCGGCTGTCCGCGGCCAGGCTGTCGAGGTAATCATCGACAAGCCGGCGGTTCTCTTTCGAGTCGAGGTTCTTGTGCAGCACCCGGCTCGCTGCCGAGATGGAGAGATCCACGGCCTCGCGGCGTAGCGCTTCAACGGCCTCGTCACGCTCGTGGCGGATTTCGTCACGGGCGCCGGCCACGATACGGTCCTTCTCGGCCCTGGCTTCCTCGGCCAGCTCAGCCCGCAGGCGCTCCGCGGCCTTGCGACTGTCGGCGAGGATGTGCTGCGCCTGGTCCCGCGTCTCCGCCAGCATCTGGCGCTGCTCTTCCAGCAGCGCGCTCGCCGCTTCGCGATCTTGCGCTGCGCCGTCGAGCGCGTCCTGGATTCCTTTCTCGCGTGCCTCCAACGCACCCAGAATCGGACCCCAGGCCCATTTCCTGAGCACGAGTAGCAGGACGCCGAAGATCAGCCAGGTCCAGATCATCAGGCTCGGCCAATTGATGTCGAACAAGCCGCCGCCGCTGCCACCGGCGCCATGGTCTTCCTGCGCCAGCAGCGAGCCGGCCGAAAGCAACATCAGGGTCAGGACGGAGGCTACGACAGCCAGATGCCCGGCCGGCGAAGCCGCGCGACCCCGTACATCAGAGCGCGCAAACATGAGATATCACGTGTCCTTCGATTAGCCCTTAAGTAGCGCGATCACCAGCGCGAAGAGTCCCACGCCTTCGATCAGCGCTGCGGTGATGATCATCGCTGTCTGAATGCTACCCGCGGCTTCCGGCTGCCGCGCGATGCTCTCGGTAGCGGATCCACCGATGCGGCCGATGCCGAGGGCAACGCCGATCACAGCGAGGCCCGCGCCGATCGTGGCGCCCATCGTGCCGTAGAGACTCTTGGCGGCCTCTGCCTCGATGCCCGGTGTGACTGCGCCCTGTACGGCGGCGAAAATGTCGATCATGTCAATCAACCTCCTATCGAGTTCGAACCGTTAATGCGGATGCCTCACTAACCCGATGAATACCGAGGTGAGCATCGCGAAAATGTACGCCTGCAAGAATGCGATGAAGATCTCCATCAACATGATGGCGACGGCCATCAGCAGCGGTCCTAGCACCACGATCCTGACCGCCCCTCCCGCACTGCCGGCCATGTAGATGAGGCCGACGAGCGAGAGGATGACGAGGTGGCCTGCCGTCATGTTGGCGAATAGACGGATGGCCAGGGCGAAGATCCTGGCCAGCTTGGCGATGGCCTCGACGGGCGTCATGATCATTGCCATCGGGATCTGCCCATACCACGGCAGCCCCTTCGGCACATAGACGATCGTCTTGAGGTACGCCCTTGGTCCCAGATGTACGAGGCCGCCGATCTCGATGGCGACCAGCGCAAGGACCGCCAGCGCCGCGGTGACCGCGATGTTGCCCGTGGCGGAGGCGCCGAACGGCACGAGCCCGAAGAGGTTCAAGAACAGGATAAAGAAGAACAGCGTCAGAACGAACGGGACGTACTTTTCACCGCCCTTTCCGATGTTGCTCATGGCGACTTCGTCTCTGACGTATATGACGAACGCCTCGATCACGTTGGCGAGGCCCTTGGGCGCGCGCTCGGCGCCGCTGCCGTGCGTCTTCCTGGCCGTCCAGATGAGGACGATGGCGCAGACGGTCGCCGCCATGGCCAACCAGACCACGTGCTTGGTCGGCGAAAGATCAAGGGTCAACGAGCCGATGTGGAGAGGAGGCCACTGCGGTAGATGGACCTCGTAGTTGACGAATGGGATGAGGAAGTGGTTGGCGTCGGACACCTCCGCCATCATGTGGTCGTTCCACGCGGCGGCCACGTCCTGCTCCCCTTCGCCCCCCTGGCCAGCCTGCGCAAACAGGACCCACAACCGACCCAGCGTGCCTATCATCGCGTACCGATCTGTTGGCGAAAGAAGACGGGCTCGAGCAGAAGCAGCGCAAACAGTGCGATGGTCAGGGCTATGAGCGTCGGCTCGGCCGGCAGGGCGAGAATCCCCGCCAGGGTAAGCCAGGCAAGGACGGTCAGGGCGGCTAGCCTGAGGAAAGTGCCCAGGGTCCAGCCGGCGACGACGCCTCCGGGCCGGCGGCGCGTGAACAGGACAAGGATGGCGAACGCCAAGGCCTGAACCAGCCAGGCAGCGGCCAGCCCCATCCAGATTCCTGATCGTGTGGAAGATTCAAAGGTGAAACCGACGAGAACGGCAGACACGCCCACCAGAAGTGCGGTGGACCCCGCGTACACGGCCCACTTACCTAGCGCTTCCCGCCCCGAGCCTTCGTTGATGGCCCTGAACTCCCGTCGTTACCGTCGATGTCGCTGCCGCCGCCCTGGAGTTCCCGGGCGCGGCTGACCAAGTAGAACAGACCAGCGGCCGCCCCAACAAACGTGCCGATGACCGTGAAGACCGGGGAGCTATCGAGCCAGCGATCGACCAGCCAGCCGAGGCCGACGAAGAGTCCGACGGCTGCCGCGAAGCCAAAGGGCAAGGTATAGTACGCTGCAACCCTGCGCCGGTCCTCTTCCGGCAGTTGCATCTCAGCCCCTCTACCAGAGTAGATTTCCCGGCTAAAAGCGGTCGGAAGATACTGCGGTGACAGAGGAATTTCAAGCCGCCCTTGACGTTCCTTTTTGCCCCGATCTACCTTATTTTCGTGGACGTAAACAGACCCTCATCGAACGGGCTGTGGCTCGCCGATCCGAGCCGATCTGGAGGCTGCCGCGGCGCGCTGAGAACCTACCGCGTGACACCCAGCCTGTGAACTCAGCCGAGCAACCAGGAGCCGGGCCGGTTTCCGCCCCGGAGGTGCCGTTGTGATGGAAGACCGGGCCCGATCGATCGTTGACCGGGACGTGGAGCTCCTCGAGCAGCTAGCGGAGGCGCGGGCTCGGGTGGAGCGCGAGCTGGCGAAACAGGTTGTCGGTCAGAAGGAAGTGATCGAGGTCCTGCTGGTGGCGGTGCTGGCCGGCGGCCATGCGCTGTTGGTGGGCGTGCCGGGACTGGCGAAGACGCTGTTGGTGTCGAGCCTGGCTCGCTCGCTGGACCTGGAGTTCAGCCGCATCCAGTTCACGCCGGACCTGATGCCGTCGGACATCACGGGCACTGAGATCATCGAGGAAAACGTGTCGACGGGTCGGCGGACGTTCAGGTTCGTACCGGGCCCGATTTTCGCCAACGTGGTGCTGGCGGACGAGATCAATCGCACGCCGCCGAAGACCCAGGCGGCGCTGCTGCAGGCGATGCAGGAGATGGAAGTGACGGCGGGCGGCGAGACGTATCCGCTGGAGCGACCGTTCTTCGTCCTGGCGACGCAGAACCCGATCGAGCAGGAGGGCACGTACCCGTTGCCGGAGGCACAACTCGACCGTTTCATGCTCGAGGCCCGGATCACCTATCCGTCGCAGCAGGAAGAGGAAGAGGTCGCCAGCCGGACGACGACCGACCAGATGGAGCTGGTGGTGCCGGTCATGTCGGCGGCGGAAATCCTGGAGTTCCAAGGGCTCGTGCGACGGGTACCAGTGGCGCCCAGCTTGATCAAGCTGGCGGTGCGGCTCTGCCGGGCCAGCCGGCCGGAGGCGGATGAGGCACCCGATTTCATCCGTCGGTGGGTGAACTGGGGCGTGGGCCCACGCGGCACGCAGCACCTGGTGCTGGCGGCCAAGGCGCGTGCCGCCCTGGACGGACGCCCGACGCCCGACTACGAGGACGTGAGAGCGGTGGCCGTGCCGGTGTTGCGGCACCGATTGGTCACGAACTTCGAGGCGGAGGCGGACGGCCAGGCGCCGGAAGACGTCCTCAGGCAGTTGTTGGAGCTTAGTCAGGAGTGGACCTAGCGATGAACGTAGATACCACCCCAGAAGACCCTCCCAGTAGAAATCCTCGCGAGCGAGTCGCCCGCGTAGCGGGATCGCCGGGGGGCTCATGCTAGAGAAAGCGGCCCTGCTCGGCCTCGCCGCGCTGCTGGTAATCGCCGCCTCTGCTGCCGAGGTGGCTCTGTTCTCGATTTCGTATCCGCGCACTGAGGAACTCGCCGCCGGCGGACGACGGCGCGCCGGCCTGCTCAAGTCGTTGCGCGCCCGGCCCGCCTGGCTGTTGGCGACCCTCTGGATCGTTCGCGTCGCCGGTGCCGCGCTCGCCGCCTACTCAGCCTGGAGCGCCGCCGGGATAGCCGGCGGTGGCACGCTGATCGCCACTCTCATCGCCATGGCCGTGGCCATCATGGTGATGGTCTTCGCCGAGTTCATGGGTAAGGCGCTGGGCCAGCACGGCGGCGAGCGCCTGGCGCTGCTGATCGCACCGCCGGTCTGGCTGTTGACCCGGCCGCTGGCGCTGGTCACCTGGCCGGCAGAACTCATCGCCCGGGTCTTCGCGCCGCGGCTCGAGGAAGTGTTACCGGGGATCTCCGATCGCGAGATCCGCGACATTGTCGGTCCCGGCAACGGCGATCCGGTCATCGAGGAACACGAGCGGAAGCTGATCGAGCGTGCCTTCCAGCTGGACCAGACCACGGCCTACGACGTGATGACGCCTCGTGTCGACATGGTCGCCTGGTCGGAGGACAAGACGCTGGCGGAGATCGCGCCGGAGCTCCGCATTGTCCGCTACAGCCGGATCCCGCTCTACAGCGGGAGCATCGACAAGATCACCGGCGTACTCTACACACGAGACGCTTTCCAGGCGCTGATCTCGGGGCAACGCGACGTGCCGCTGCGCGCCCTGGCCCGCGAGCCTTCATTCGTCCCGGGTTCGGTCACGCTAGACAAGTTGCTGCTCGACTTCCAGACCCACCGAATCCATATGGGAATCGTGATCGACGAGTATGGTGGAATCGATGGGTTGATCGCGCTGGAGGATATACTGGAGGAACTGGTCGGTGAGATCGTCGACGAGAGCGACGTGGCGGAAGAGCCGATCCTACGGCTGGGCCGAAGCGACATCCTGGTGGACGGAAGCGCCGACTTGAAGGAGATCAATCACTTCTTCAACACTACATTCCCGCTGCTCGAGCATCGCTCGCTGAACGGCTACCTGCTCGACGTACTGGGCCGGGTTCCTGAACCGGGCGAGAGGATCACGCAGGAGGGCGTGCAAATCGAGGTGATCGACGCCACCGATACGCAGGTATTGCGGGCGCGGCTCACCCGTCTTGCTCCGGCGGTTCCTCCGAGGGAAGATGCCTCGTAGGGGGTACTGATTCAACAGCCAACAGCCGACAGCCATCGATCGACTTCCAAGTTCTTCTCAACCGTCAACGTCCGACTTTCGACTCTCGACGTTCAAGGAACTGGTGAACGTCGCAAACTAGGAAGTCGATCGTTGGCCGTCGGCTGTTGGCTGTTGAAACACCCCAACTAATAGAGGCCCAGCACCCGCTCCGCATACCAGGCCACCATTTCGTCCCCCCAGACGTAGACGATCG